>CAZZVT010000086.1:0-13963 GCA_964657545.1 uncultured Jatrophihabitantaceae bacterium | reverse complement strand
TCAAGGCCATCATGGAGAAGTACCAGGGCAACGAGGACCCGGTGTTCCGCACCCGGGCCCTGATCATCAAGGAGCAGCGCTCCGAGCTCGTCAAGCACCACCTGTGGGTGCTGTGGACCGACTACTTCAAGGCCCCGCACTTCGAGAAGTACCCGCAGCTGCACGAGCTGTTCAACAAGGCCACGAAGGCCGCAGGTGCTGCCGGCGGCAAGGGCGAGGTCGACCCCGCCAAGGGCGACGAGCTGCTCGGCCTGATCGCCGAGATCGACACGATCTTCTGGGAGACCAAGGCCGCCTGAGCCTCGTCACCCACCTGACGGCAGACATGACGTCATCGGCGAAGGCCGGCACCACCGGGACAACGGTGGGGCCGGCCTTTGCCGACTCCGCCGAGATCTGGCTGGTACGCCACGGTGAGACCGAGTGGAGTGTGTCGGGCCAGCACACCGGGCGCACCGACATCCCGCTGACCGAGCAGGGCGAACGCCAGGCCGCCGCGCTGCACGATCTGCTCGCACGCGTGAATCCCGTTCGCGTTCTGTCCTCTCCGCGCAGGCGGGCCCTCGAGACCGCACGCCTCGGCGGCGTCGAGGTCGACGAGATCACCGAGGACCTCGCCGAATGGGACTACGGCGACTACGAGGGCATGGCGAGCGCCGAGATCCATCGGACCGATCCGGGGTGGACGGTGTTCGGCGATGGTTGCCCGGGCGGTGAGAGCGTCGCCGACGTCGAGCAGCGCGCGGATCGCCTGCTGCAGCGCATATCCGGACATCTCGTCGACGGCCCGGTCATGCTGTTCGGTCACGGCCACTTCAGCCGGGTGCTCGGGGCCCGCTGGATCGGGCTGCCGGCCGCGGCCGGCGCTAGTCTTCTGCTGGGGACGGCCGCGCCGTCGGTGCTCGGGGCCGAGCACGGCACGCCGGCCCTGCGCCGGTGGAACATGCCCAACCCCGCTGCCTGACCCATTGCTGCACCCGATCAAGAGTCCGACCTGACTGTGAGGAAGCACATGAGCGCACCGGTCCCGGCCCGGGTCGACGGAGACGTCGTCGAGGTCGCCACCCCGGCCGATGTCGCCTTCGTCTCGATGCTGCGCCTGACGGCCGCCAGCCTCGCCGCCCGCTGCGAGCTGACCATCGACGACATCGAGGACCTGCGACTGGCCGTCGACGAGGCGTGCGCGCTGCTGCTCCCGCACGCCACGCAGAATTCCCGCCTCGTCGCCCGCTTCGAGCTCGCGACCGGGCGCCTGCAGGTCGCGGCGTCGGTGTCCACGCTGGACGTCGCAGAGCCCGACCGTGAGGGGTTCGGCTGGACGGTGCTCGGTGCGCTGGCGACCTCGGTGGACGTGGTCAAGGACGACGCGCAACTCACCATCTCCGTCGTCAAGGCCCGTGAGGCAGCGCAGGCGTGAGCGTCGACTGCGGAGCGAGCGGATTCAGGGCGTGACGACGACGGACCGGCCGAGCCGGGACCACGGCCGGGCATCTGCGCTGCTCGCCGAGCTGCACCAGCTGGCCGCGGACGACCCGCGGCGCCGATCGCTGCGCGACCAGCTCGTCGAGCTGCACATGCCGCTGGTCGTCTACCTCTCGCGCCGGTTCTCCGGGCGCAACGAGCCGATGAACGACCTGGTGCAGGTCGGCGCCATCGGTCTGATCAAGGCCATCGACCGCTTCGACCCCGAGCGCAAGCTCGAGTTCTCGACCTATGCCACGCCGACGATCCTCGGCGAGATCAAACGGCACTTCCGCGACACCGGCTGGCTGATCCACGTCCCGCGACGTGCGCAGGAGCTGCAGACGACGTTGAACGCCGCCCGCGCCGACCTGAGCCAGGAGCTCAGCCGCGCACCGACGGTGGCCGAGCTCGCTGCGCGGATCGAGATCGACGAGGAGACCGTGCTCGAAGCACTCGACGCCGCGCGCGCGTACTCCGGCGTTCCGCTCGAGGTGCTCGCCGCGCCCGGCGAGACCGTGCCCGAGCACCCCATGCTCGGCACCATCGACGAGGGCTTCGAGCAGGTCGAGCAGCGGGCCCTGCTGCGCAAGGTGATCGCCAACCTGCCCGAGGCCGAGCGCGAGATCCTGCTGCTGCGCTTCATCGCCAACAAGACCCAGACCGAGATCGCCGCGATCGTGGGCGTCTCCCAGATGCAGGTGTCGCGGCTGGTGGCGCGTGGGCTCAAACGCATGCGCGAGAGCCTCGGCGCTCCCGAACCCGAGGTCGAGCAGCGTCGTCGCAAGTCCTGACCATGTGGCAACGCTCGACTTTCAGCGCGGGGGCTCGCGCTCCAGGGCGGCTCGGGCGGGCGGGGTGAACACCAGGTACAGCACGGCCAGCGCGGCCACCAGGATCGGCGCGCCGTACTCGACTCGACCGGCCTGGAAGGCCAGGCTGTAGGACACCGGGACGGCCAGCAGCTGCAGCACGACCATCGGGGTACGCGCGGCGGGACGCAGCAGAAGAAGGCCGCGGGCGCCGAGCACCAGCGCCGCCGCGCCGAGCAGGGCGAGCAGCCCACCGAACACCGCCCGCCCCACGCTCTGGGGATGGCCGGCCACGGTGCTGACGATCTCGAACAGGCCCAGGCCCGCGAGGCCGAGAGCCTCGATGCCCAGGATGACCGCTGCTGCGCGCAGCGCTACCGGTGCCGCGCGCCAGGCGGCACGGTAGGCATCCACGCGTCCAGCCTAGTGGTGGGCGAACCGGCGGGAAGTGGCCCGTAGGCTGGCCGGATGCGCGCTCTTGTCGTGACGAACCCGCGCGCCACGGCCACGAGCGCGCGCGAGCGCGACGTCCTGGCCCACGCACTCGGCGGGGTGGCCGACCTCGAGGTCGTCGCCACCGCCAACCGTGGCCACGCCGCTGCCCTGGCGTGCCGTGCGATGCGCAACGGCACCGATGTCGTGGTGGCACTGGGCGGCGACGGCACGGTCAACGAGGTCATCAACGGGCTGCTGACCGACGGGGTGCACGACCGCATCCCGGCACTGGGTGTCGTGCCGGCCGGCTCCACGAACGTCTTCTCCCGGGCGGTCGGGCTGCCCAACGACCCCTTCGAGGCCACCGGATCGCTGCTCGAGGGGCTGCGCGCCGGCACCCGGCGCAAGGTCAGCATGGCGCGGGCCGACGACCGGTACTTCTGCTTCGCCGCCGGACTCGGATTCGACGCCGCGATCGTGCACGGCGTCGAACGCAAGCGGCGACAGGGCCGACGCTCGACACACAGCCTCTACGCGCGCGTCGGCGTCCGCGAGTTCCTGCGCGGCGACCGCCGGCACCCCACACTGCACGTCGAGCTACCCGACGGCACCCGCATCGACGACATCTACTTCACCGTCATCACGAACACCGACCCGTGGACCTACGTCGGCAACCGGCCGCTGCGACCCACGCCGACCACGACCTTCGACACCGGGCTCGGCCTCTACGCCCGGCGGCGGATGAGCGCGCCCGGCGTGCTGTTCAGCATGGCGCGGCTGTCGGGCTCGCGGCCCCGGATCGGCCGCCGTGGCGCGTTCGTCGTCGAGGATCTCGAGGCGGTGACCGTGATCGCCGACGAACCGATCGCGTTCCAGGTCGACGGTGACGCCCTCGACGTGCGCTCGAAGGTGACTTTCCGCGCCGTACCCGGCGCGCTCGACGTCGTCGTGGCACCGGATGAGCACCAGCAGACGCCGCACGGAACATCCCTAATGCCCCGCTTTGGGCGCGGATGACCTCGACCAGGGCCGACGAACCGCGTAGCGTCGCCCCAGTCGGGTTGCGCACGACCGAACTGAACGAGACGCTGCGTACACGAACCGAAACCAGGACTAACCCAAAACACACACGTCACGTGCGTGCCCGGATCGAGGTCCGTTCGAGTGTGCGCAGGAGCGCACTCGGATTCCTTGAAACCACGGGCCTGCTCGTGAAAGGATTCACAAGCGTGGCCGAACGAGCAAGGATGCTCAGTTCGCGCGCCGAGTGAGGAGAATCGAGCATGGATTGGCGGCACCGAGCAATTTGCCGTGACGAGGACCCCGAGCTGTTCTTCCCGATCGGGAACACGGGTCCTGCGTTGCTGCAGATCGAGCAGGCCAAGATGGTCTGCCGGCGATGCCCGGTCATTCAGGAATGTCTGACCTGGGCTCTGGAATCCGGACAGGATGCCGGCGTGTGGGGCGGGCTGTCCGAGGACGAACGGCGCGCGCTGAAGCGTCGCAACGCGCGGGCTCGCGCCCGTCTGGCCTGATCCGCAAGACGAGGGGCGAGGCCGGACCAGCCTGACTAGCGGGACTTGCGCGGCGCGAGCGGCAGTCGCAGAACCGCCTCCGTGCCGCTGATCCGAGGTTCCCCTGCCTCGCCGTTGCCGCCGGCGCGCCGGAACTCGACCGTTCCGCCGAGTTCCGCCGAGACCAGCGTGTTGACGATCTGCAGGCCCAGGCGATCCGACTTCGCCCCCGAGAACTCCGGCGGCAGACCCACCCCGTCGTCGCGCACCGTGACGCTCAACGACCCACGGCTGCGGTGAGCAGATACCGTCACCGTGCCCGACCGGTCGTCGGGGAAGGCGTGCTCGATGGCGTTCTGCACGATCTCGGTCATCACCAGCACCAGCGCGGTCGCGATCTCGGCCGGCACCTCGCCGAAGGTGCCCTCCCGGGTCGCATGGACGCGCTCGCCCGAGCCCATGACGTCCGAGAGCATCCCGAGCAGCCGGTCGACGACCTCGTCGAAGTTCACCGCCTCGTCGATCGACACCGACAGCGTCTCGTGCACCAGCGCGATGGACTGCACGCGACGCATCGACTCCTCGAGCGCAGTGCGCGCGGCGGGTACCGCCACCCGTCGGGCCTGCAGGCGCAGGAGCGCGGCGACGGTCTGCAGGTTGTTCTTCACCCGGTGGTGGATCTCGCGGATGGTCGCGTCCTTCGACAGGATCTGCCGGTCGCGACGACGCAGCTCGGTGACGTCCTGCATCAGCAGCAACGCGCCGAGCGTCTCGCCACGTGGCCGCAGCGGCAACGCGCGGAACAGGATCGTCGCTCCCCCGCCGTCGATCTCGATGCTCGCCGGGTGGCCACCGTCGATGGCGTCGGCCACGGCGGCGGCGAGATCGCCGGCGTCGAAGGGATCGTCGGCCACCGTGCTGGTCAGGGCGTCGACCGGCTCGCTGAGCACGTTGCCGGTGACCCCGAGCCGGTTGAACGCCGACAGCGCGTTCGGGCTGGCGTAGATGATCGTGCCGTCGGGTTCGAGGCGCACGAGCCCGTCGCCGACGCGGGGGCCCGCGCCCTCCTCCAGCGGCGAATCGGCGGCCGGAAAGGTGCCGTCGGCGACCATGCCGGCCAGGTCGGCCGCGCTCTGCAGGTAGACGAGCTCCAGCTGGCTCGGGGTGCGCACGCTGGCCAGGTTGGCATCGCGGCCGATGACGGCCACGACGTCCTCGCCGCAGCGCACCGGGATCGCCTCCCGCCGGATGGGCAGGTCGCCGTCCCAGTCGGGGTCGACCTCGCGGAAGATCCGTGCCTCGAAGTAGGCGACCCGCAGCGGGGCCACCCGACCACCGACCTGCAGCACGCCCACCTGGTCGTGCTGGTAGGCCGTCGGCCCGGTGGTGGGGCGGCACTGCGCGACGCAGAGGAAGGCGGGCACGCTGCCCGCCTCTGCGGCCGGCACTGCGACGGGCACCCAGAGCAGCAGATCGGCGAACGCGAGATCCGAGAGCAGCTGCCACTCGCCCACCAGGCGCGCGATGTGATCGACCTGGACGTCATTGAGCGAGGTTCTGGCGGCCAGGGTGTCGGTGAGCGCGGACATCACCTGCGAGCCTGCCATTCCCCGGCCGGGTCTGCGGCGAGGGGGCCGATTCAGCCGATAAGTCGGCGCAGGACGAAGGGGTGCAAACGGCGCGAGCCGTACTAGGGTCCGATCATCCTGAGAGCTGCCCCAGCCCGACCCCGAGGAGAGACGATGCCGTCGAACCGCCCCCCGCGCCTGCCGGTACCGGCCGCGATCAGCGTGGCCGTACTACTGGGTATCCCGCTGGTCGCCCTGGCACTGGTACCCACCTACTCGCACGAGTTGCCGACGGTGTGGGGGTTCCCGTTCTTCTACTGGTACCAGATCCTGTGGGTGTTCATCACGCCCGTCCTGACGTACCTGGCCTATGTGGTCATCAAGCGCGCGCGGCGGTCCAAGTGATGCCGCAGGCTGCGGGCGGCGGCGTGCACGGCGTCGAACTGGCGGTGGTGCTGTTCTTCTTCGTGATCGTCACCGCCGGCGGCTTCCTGGCGGTCCGCTGGCGGCGGGCGGCCTCCATGAGCAGCCTCGACGAGTGGGGTCTGGGCGGGCGCGGCTTCGGCACCTGGATCACCTGGTTCCTGCTCGGCGGCGATCTGTACACCGCGTACACGTTCGTCGCCGTCCCGGCAGCGATGTTCGCCACCGGCGCGGTGAGCGGCTTCTTCGCGGTGCCGTACACGATCGTCGCGTACCCGATCATCTTCATCTTCCTGCCGAGGTTGTGGAGCGTGGCCCACCGGCACGGCTACGTGACACCGGCCGACTTCATCCGCGGTCGCTACGACAGCCGCGGGCTCGCGCTGGCCATTGCGATCACCGGCATCGTCGCGACCATGCCCTACATCGCATTGCAGCTGGTCGGCATCCAGGCCGTGCTCGACACCATGGGCATCGGCGGCACGGGCAACGCGTTCGTCCGCGACCTGCCGCTGATCATCGCGTTCGCGGTGCTGGCCGCGTACACCTACTCCTCCGGGCTGCGAGCGCCGGCACTGATCGCGTTCGTCAAGGACACGCTCATCTACGTCGTCATCGTCGTGGCCGTGGTCTACATCGGCACCAAGATCGGATTCGGCGACATGTTCGGGGCGGCGAAGACGAAGTTGACGGCCCCCAGCAAGCCGGGCGGCCCGCCGGTGGGCGCACTCGTCACCGGCGACAAGACGGTGTGGGCCTACGGCACGCTGGCCTTCGGCTCGGCGCTGGCGCTGTTCATGTACCCGCACTCGATGACCGGCGTGCTGGCCAGCAAGAGCCGGATGACGATCCGGCGGAACGCTGCGCTGCTGCCCGCGTACTCGCTGATGCTGGCGCTGCTGGCGCTGCTCGGGTTCGCCGCGATCTACGAGGTGCAGCACGGCAACATGACCGTCTTCGGCCAGGACGGCAAGGCCAACGCCCAGCTGGCCGTGCCGCACTTCTTCGAGTACGCGTTCCCGTCGTGGTTCGCCGGGGTGGCGTTCGCGGCCATCGCGATCGGCGCTCTCGTACCGGCCGCGATCATGTCGATCGCCGCGGCGAACCTGTTCACCCGCAACGTCTACCGCGAGTTCTTCCGGCCGGACGCGGCGCCGAAGGAGGAGGCGCAGGTCGCCAAGATCGTCTCTCTGGTGGTCAAGTTCGGGGCCCTGCTCTTCGTGCTGGGCATGGACAAGCAGAACGCGATCAACCTGCAACTGCTCGGCGGCGTGTGGATCCTGCAGACCATCGTCGCGATCGTCGCCGGTCTTTACACCCGGTGGTTCCACCGCTGGGCGCTGCTCGCCGGCTGGGCCGTCGGCATCGTCTACGGCACGGTCACCGCCTACCGCCAGCTCGTGCCCAATTCGACGACGCGTCTCGTGAACGGCAAGCCCGTGACGACGGTCGACGGCATGCGGCACTTCGGCTCGTCGATCGCGACCTTCCCCGGCACCGACACCACGGTCTACATCGCGATCACCGCGCTGCTGTTCAACATCGTCGTGGCGGTCGTGCTGACTCTCGTCCTGCGGTTGGTCAGGGCGCCGGCCGGAGTCGACGAGACCGCGCCCGACGACTACTACTCCGACTCCGCCTCGCCCGACGTCACGGTGGACGAGGAGCGCACGCTCTCGGGCCACGAGCGCTAGCGGTGCTGCACCTGGTGTTCGTCGAACCGTGCATCCCCGGCAACACCGGCAATGCGATCCGCACCGCGGCGGCCACCGGCACGCACCTGCACCTCGTCGAACCGCTGGCCTTCAGCCTCGAGGATGCGCAACTGCGCCGTGCCGGGCTGGATTACCACGACCTGGCGGTCGTGACGGTGCACCGGTCCGTGGCTGCGCTGTGGGACGCGCTCGGACCGTCGCGGGTGTTCGCGTTCACCAGCCACGCGAGCACGTCCTACGTCGACATCGCCTATGCCGACGGCGACGTGCTGATCTTCGGGGGCGAACCGGACGGTCTGCCCGAGCGCGTGCTCGCCGACCCACACGTCACCGAGCGGGTGCGCATCCCGATGCTGCCCGGCCGTCGCTCGCTGAACCTGTCGAATTCGGCGGCGATCGCCACCTACGAGGCGTGGCGCCAGCTCGGTTTCGCCGGCGCCTGAGCACCCGAGCGTCAGGCCAGGTGCACGCGGACGGTCAGGCCCCCGTCGGCGTTGGCCTGCGCGTCGATCTCGCCGCCGTGGGCGGCCACCACAGACCGGGCGATCGTGAGGCCCAGCCCGACCCCGCCGCCGTGGTCCAGGCGTTCACCGCTCAGCCGGCGGAACGGTTCGAAGAGGCCGGCGACCTCCTCGGCCGCGACGACGGGGCCGGTGTTGGCCACGGTGAGACTGCCGTCCGGGTCGACGTCGACCCGCACCGAGCCGTCCTCGACGTTGTACTTGATCGCGTTCTGCACCAGGTTCACGACGAGCCGCTCGAGCAGCGGCAGCTCGCCGCGCACGGTGGTGGGGCGGGCGTCGAGCTCGAGGTCGACGCCGCGCTCCTTGGCGAACGGTGCCTGCAGGTCGAGCACATCGCGCACGATCCGGTCGAGCGCCAGCGGCTGGCGGGTGAGCAGGCCGCTGTCGGTCTCGGCGAGGATCAGCAGGCCGTCGATGAGCCGCTCGTTGCGCTCGTTCGTGGCCAGCAGCTGACGCGACACCAGCTCCAGCTGGTCCGCCGACAGTGCGGAGCCGAGGCTGACCTCGATCAGCGCGCGCTGGGTGGCCAACGGAGTACGCAGCTCGTGCGAGGCGTTGGCCGCGAAACGACGCTGCGCCTCGTAGCCCTCGGCGACCCGGTCGAGCAGCGCGTCGACCGCGTCGGCCAGCGCGCGGGTCTCGTCGTGCGGGCCGTCATGACGCAGCCGCAGCCCGAGACTGGTCGGCCCGAGCCGCTCGACGGTGTCGGCCATCGTGCGGACCGGCGATACCGCCCAGCGGGCCAGGCCGAAGGCGGCGCCGCCGAGCACGACGGCCATGAACGCCAGCTCGACCCACGCGGTGGCGGGGCTGAACACGCCGTTGCAGCCGGCCAGTGCGCCGGGCAGGTTGACGCCCTGCAGCCCGCCCCCGCAGCTGGTGTAGTCGGTGCGGCTGCGCTCCAGCAGCGCGTAGACGAGCAGCCCCATCCAGCCCACCCAGACGAACGCGATCGGCCAGGTGGCCAGCAGGGCCAGCAGGACGCGTCGGCGCGGGGTCAGGCGCACGGCTCGTCCACCTCGGGCGCCGCAGCCAGCCGGTAGCCGACCCGCGGGACGGTGTGCACCACCGGCGGATCGCCGAGCTTCTTGCGCAGCGTCATGACCGCCACGCGCACGGCGTTGGTGAAGGGGTCGGCGTGCTCGTCCCAGGCCTTCTCGAGCAGTTCCTCGGCGCTGACGACGGCACCGGCCGAGCGCAGCAGCACGGCGAGGACGGCGAACTCCTTGGGGGTGAGGTCGAGCAGCCGGCCGTCGCGGAAGGCGCGGTGCCGTGGGATGTCGACCTCGACGCCGGCGTGTTCGAGGACCGGCCGCGCGGCGACGGGCGGGCGGCGGGCCAGCGTCTGGACTCGGGCGGCCAGCTCGGCGAACGCGAACGGCTTGGTCAGGTAGTCATCGGCCCCGAGGGCCAGCCCGTCGACGCGGTCGCGGATGCCCGCGGCGGCGGTGAGGATGAGGATCCGGGTCCCCAGCCCGGCCCCGACCGCCCAGCGGCAGACCTCGTCACCGGTGCGGTGCGGCATGTCCCGGTCGAGCACGGCGACGTCGTAGCGGTGCACGCTGAGCCGCTCGAGCGCGGCCTCGCCGTCGTAGCAGACGTCGACCGCCATAGCGAGCTTGCGCAGGCCGTCGGCGACGGTGTCGGCCAGCAGCCGCTCGTCGTCGGCCAGCAGCACCCGCATGCCGTCTCCCTCCCGTGGCCGTGTGCGTCGGCAAGCCTGACGTCGCGGTCATAAGCGCGGCATAAGCGCCGGCGGAACGTCGACCATAGCCGCGGCCGAGCACCGTCACGGCCATGACCACCTTGCTGAACCGACCCGACCGCCTCACCCAGCCGGTCCGTCGACGCCGCCGCCCGGCCCTGCTATTCGTCCTGCTCGCCGTGACGGTTCTCGCGGCCGGCGCGGGCGTCGTGATCGCGGACCGGGTCCGGACGACCGACCTGCGCCGTTCCTACCTGGGTGCCGACGGTTGGCCGGTCGACGGGCAGGCTGCGTACCGCGCCGCCGCGGCCGTGCGGGTGGGCCCGGGCCAGGAGCCCGCACCGATCGCCAGCCTGGCCAAGGTGATGACCGCCTACGTCGTCCTGCAGACCCTGCCGTTGCGCGGCCGGACCGCGGGGCCGACGTTCACCGTCACGCCAGGTGACGTGCGGGACTACGTGCGCCGTCGCGACCGGGACGAGTCGGTGGTCCGGGTCGCGGCCGGCGAGCGGATCACCGAACGGCAGGCGCTGGCCGCGCTGCTGATCCCCTCGGCCAACAACATGGCCGGCCTGCTCGCCCGGGTGGTCGCCGGCACGAGCACGGAATTCGTGGCCCGGATGAACGCAACCGCCCGGCGGCTGGGGATGGGCCAGACCCGCTATGCCGACCCCAGTGGCTTCGACCCGGGCACGGTGTCGACGGCGCGCGACCAGCTCGTCCTCGCGACGGCGGTCGAGCGCGACGGGGTGATCGACGAGCTGGCCGCGCGCACGAGTTTCCGGCTCCCGGTGGCCGGCACGGTGCACAGCACCGACGCCCTGCTGGGCCACGACGGCTTCGGCGGCACCAAGACCGGCTCCGACGACGCGGCCGGCGGGTGCTTCATGTTCCGCACCACGCGCATCGTCGACGGCCGGGTCACCGACGTGGTGGGCGTGGTGCTCGGCCAGCACGGCCGCCACGACGTCACGGCCGGACTGCAGGCCGCACGTCAGCTGGCGGCTCGCATCGGCCCGCCGGCACAGGGTTAGGGAGAGCGTTACTCGACGAGGCTGATCTCGGTGATACGCAGCGAGATGCGGGTGCGCAGGCTGTCGGGGGCGCGGTCGCTGCCGCAGCACCGGCTGATCAGCGCCCGGACGTCCTTCTCCAGACCGAGCTGGCGCAGGCACGGGGTGCAGGCGTCGAGGTGCACGGCGATGCGGCTCTTCGTCGCCTCGTCGGTCTCGTCGTCGAGGAAGACCGACAGCTCCTCGAGGACGTCGCCGCAGTCGATGTTGCCCGGCCCGAAACCGATCGGGGCGCTCATGCCTCCGTCCCCGCTCCGGTGCGGATGAGTCCCCGGTCGCGCGCGTAGTCGGCCAGCAGGCTCTGCAGTTGTTTGCGGCCACGGTGCAGGCGGGACATGACGGTGCCGATCGGAGTGCCCATGATCTCGGCGATCTCCTTGTAGGCGAAGCCCTCGACGTCGGCGAGGTACACGGCCAGCCGGAAGTCCTCGGGCAGGGACTGCAGCGCGTCCTTCACGTCGGAGTCGGGGAGGTGGTCGAGCGCCTCGGTCTCGGCCGAGCGCAAACCCTTGGAGGTGTGCGACTCGGCCCGCGCGAGCTGCCAGTCCTCGACGTTCTCGCTGCCGGACTCGAGCGGCTGGCGCTGCTTCTTGCGGTAGGTGTTGATGAAGGTGTTGGTGAGGATGCGATACAGCCAGGCCTTGAGGTTGGTGCCCTCGGTGAACTGGTGGAAAGCCGCGTACGCCTTCACGAACGTCTCCTGGACCAGGTCCTCGGCGTCGGAGGGGTTTCGCGTCATGCGCATGGCCGCGGCGTAGAGCTGATCGAGGAACGGCAGCGCGTCGCGCTCGAACCGGGCGCGCCGGGCCTCGACCGTCTCCTCTGCCACCGTGCTCCCTTCGCGCGAATCGCTTCGCAGATCAGGGTTCGAGCCTAGCGTGCGGCCGCGCATCGGTCGCTCCAGCGTGGACTGCATCATCAGCGTGCACTTCCCCTCGGTTACTCCGGTGGAACTGCGAGGGACCGACGGACATTCCGTCCGTACGCTTCGGCCGTGGCCACCAAGAGTTCCGCGACTCCCGCGACCTCGGCGCTGACGTCGGCGGGAATTGCGTTCACGCTGCACCCTTACGACCACGACCCGCGGACCACCGCGTTCGGCGACGAGGCAGCCGCGGCACTGGGTGTCGAGCCGGAACGGCTGTTCAAGACCTTGATCGCGACGCTCGACGGCACGCTGGCCTGCGCGGTGGTGCCGGTGGCCGCGCGCCTGAGCCTCAAGGCGTTCGCGGCCGCGCTCGGCGGCAAGCACGCGGAGCTGGCCGATCCCGCCGCGGCCGCCCGCGCCACCGGCTACGTGGTGGGCGGCATCTCGCCCATCGCTCAGAAGAGCCGGCTGCGGGTCGTGGTCGACAGCTCGCTCGAGCTGTTCGACACCGTCTACGTCTCGGCCGGCAGGCGCGGGTTGCAGGTGCAGCTGGCGCCGCAGGACCTCGTTCGGGTCGCGGGTGCGGTCGTCGCCGACATCTCGACGGGATAGGGAGCCGTCGGCTCAGCGTTGCCGGCCGGCGCGAGCGAAGGTGGCGACGAGCTCGTCCATGGTCTCGGGCTTGCGCAACGATGCGAGACGCAACTCCTCGGGGTGCTGCTCGTAGTAGTTCGTCATGCCGCTGCTCAACATCAGGTCGTGGCGCTCCAGTTCCGCCCGCAGCTCGGGCGCCGGGTCGGCGTAACCCAGCTCCCGGCGGGCGTAGCGGAAGTAGGAGTACAGACGCTCCGAGTGCATGTTGTCGAGGCCGAACACCAGCGACAGCGTGAACTTCGCCCCGGCCCGGTCGCCGGACACCCGTCCACCGTCGACCCGCCGGCCGGCGTGATAGGTGCGCTGGTCGAAGACCAGGACGTCGCCGGGCATCGACTTCCACGCCAACGGTCGGCGCCGCTCGGCCGCGGTGTAGCGCCGGTTGGGCTCGTCGTCGACGTCGACGACCAGCTGGGCGTGCCGCTTCTCGACGATCGCGGTGCGGGCGCGGTGCATCACGGTCGGCGACGCGTGCGACCCGGGGATGAGCCCCATCGCCGCGTTGGAGCTCTCTAGATACAGAATTGCCTTCACGACGCCGAAGCGGCCGCCCTCGTCGCTCCAGTCGGCGGCCTGCGAGTTGTCCCGGGCCCGGTGCACGCTGTCGCGGTGCCAGCTGACGGTGTCGTGCAGGTAGTGCAGGTCGGACACCTGCATGAAGCGGACGTCGCCGTCGAGGGCCGAGCGGACCGCGCCCAGGAGCTTGCCGTCGAACAGCACCTGTCGGGTGCTCGGGACGCGATTCGTGGCGTCGACGCGGGTGAAGCGCTCACCCTCGGTGATGCCCGCGTCGCGCTTGAACTGCGCAGCCAACCCGGCGCACTCGGCCGGCGGGAAGAGGCTGCGGAACACGACGAAGCCGTTCTCGCGCAGGGCGTCTGCTGGTGTCAGCCGCTCCGGCTCGGTGCCCGCGCCGCGCCGCGCCGTCGACCGACCCACCATGTCGTCTCCCCTCGCCCGCCGGTGCTCGTCAGTCTGGCACCTGCGGCCCGACGATCAGAGCTGCCATGAAGGCGCTCACAGCATCGGCCACGGCGAGCGGGTCCTGCCGCAGGGAATGGTCGCCACGATCCACGACGACGATCTCGCGGCCGGTGCCGTCCGGCGGCATCCCGAACGGGTCACGGGTGCCCTGCACGACGAGAACGGGGACGCCGGCCGCGTCCAGTTCGGCGACGCGGGTCTTGTCCGGACGGCCCGGCGGATGCAGC
>CAZZVT010000085.1:0-14038 GCA_964657545.1 uncultured Jatrophihabitantaceae bacterium | reverse complement strand
CGTGCTCGGGGCGGCTGAGGTCGCAGCCGTGGTGGCCGATCCGCCGCCGCCGGATCCGGAGCAGCCGGCGAGTACAACGGTGGCAACGAGACCCAGCGTTGTCGCCAGCAGTCGAGCGCGCACCGATACCTCCTCGAGAGCGGCGCCGCACCGATGGGGCGCCGTGGTCATGACAGTCTGCCTGTCGAAGGGGATCGTTCGGGTGGCGACAGGAGTGAGCGCGTGAGTTCGACGGTGCGGATCGCCACGTTCAACATCCGCACGTCGACGGGGCGTGACGGGCGGAACCGGTGGTGGTTCCGCCGCCCGGCGTGCATCGAGGCCGTGCGCGGGTTCGGCGCCGACATCGTCGGGCTGCAGGAGGTCCGGCCGGGCCAGCTACGGGGCGTCCGACGCGGGCTCGAGCGCTGGACGGTCGTCGGCGACGGCCGGGACGCCGGCGGCGGGGGAGAGCACGCCGCGGTCCTGGTCGCGCCGGACACCTGGACCGTCGAGTCCACCGACACCCGGTGGCTGTCACCGACCCCCGACGTCGCGGGTTCGATCGGCTGGGACGCGAGCCATCCGCGCGTCGCGACCCTGGTGCGGCTGCGGCGCGGCGATGCCGTCCTCGGGGTCGCCAACACGCATTTGGACCACCGCGGTCCCCAGGCCCGTCGGGAGGGCGCGAGACTGCTGGCCGACTGGCTCGCGACCGAGCCCGATCGGCCCTGGGTGATCACCGGTGATCTCAATGCCGAGCCGACGTCGGCACCGCTGCAGGCGTTGCGCGAGGCCGGCTACACCGACTCGCTGCCGGTCGACGCCGGCGGCACGGAACACGCGTTCACCGGCGCTCACGACCGCAAGCGCATCGACTACGTCCTGACCGGTCCGGGTGTGCGCGCGACGTCGGCGTGGATCGGGCACGAGCGCCCGCGCGGCCGGCTGCCGAGCGACCACTGGCCGGTGATCGCCGACCTCGTCGTCGGCTGATCTCTTCGACAGCCCCCATGTCGGCGCACCCCCGGCGCGCAGGTCACACAATGGGATAGTGCGTACGCCCAGCGGCATCTATTACCCGGTTCGGACGCCGACCTTCGTCGGTTCGGTGCATGTGCGCGAGGACGGCCGGGCCGACGGGCGGGTACTCGTCCTGCTGCACGGGTTCAGCGGCTCGTTGCACTGGTTCGACCTGGTCGTGCCGTTGCTCGCCGACACCTACCGGCTGGTGCGCATCGACCTGCTGGGGCACGGCTCGACCGGCGGCGCGGGCGCCGACGCGCCCGTCCAGGCACAGGCGGTCGCCGCCGTGCTCGAGCAGCTGGACGTGCACGACGCGGTCGCGGTGGGGCATTCGTTCGGCGCCGACGTCGCGGTGGAACTGGCCGAGCGCAACGAGCGGATCACCGGCCTGGTGATCGTGACGCAGGCCCCGGATTACTCCGACGCCTCGCTGCCGCGCGGCAACCGGCTCATGACGCTGCCCGTGCTGGGCGCCGCCATGTACCAGGCAGCCGTGGTGCTGTTCGGCGGCCTGATCGCGATCGCCGGGCGTGTCCGGCCGGCGCAGCGGCAGCTCGCCCAGCAAGCTGCCGCCGACTTCCGTGCGCTGTCGCCGGGCATGTTCCGCGTCGTGCTGACCGAGCGTCGGGAACGGATGGCCCGCCGGCCGCTCGACGCGCAGGTGCTCGACACCCACAAACCCGCACTGGTCATCCTCGGCGAGCGCGACCATTTCTACGGGGCGCGCTCGGCGCCGCGCTACCGGGCGGCCGGTGCCCGGGTCGAGATCCTGGCCGAGAGCGGGCACTCGCCACTCGTCGAGCTCCCCGAGCGAACGGCCCGGCTGATCGCGGACTTCGCCGGCTGACCACTGCGCCATCTCAGCATCTACGACATACGGTGTCGTAGTGACCCGAGCCGCGACCGAGTTCCGCTATGCCGCCGCCAAGGTGCCGCACATCACGGCACTCTTCTGGGTCGTCAAGATCCTCACGACCGGGATGGGGGAGGCGGCCTCGGACTGGTTGGGCGGCATCAACCTCGTCCTGGCCGGCGCCGCCGGGGTGATCGGCTTCTCGCTGGCGATGTGGCTGCAGCTGCGCAGCCCGCGCTATGTCGCCCAGGTGTACTGGTTCGCGGTGGCGATGGTCGCCCTGTTCGGGACGATGGTCGCCGATGTGCTGCACGTCGCGGGCCTGCCCTACGCGGTCACCACCGCCTTCTACGCAGCGGCGCTCGCGGTGGTGTTCGTGCTGTGGCACCGCAGCGAGGGCACGTTGTCGATCCACAGCATCGTGACGCGCCGCCGCGAGACGTACTACTGGGTCACCGTGTTGCTGACCTTCGCGCTCGGTACGGCCGCGGGCGATTTCACCGCCACCGCGCTCGGCCTCGGGTTCTTCTCCTCCGGACTGCTGTTCGCGGCCGCGATGATTGTCCCGCTGGCGGCCTGGAAGCTGGGCGCCAGCCCCGTCGTGACCTTCTGGGTTGCCTACGTGATCACCCGCCCGCTCGGTGCGTCGTTCGCCGACTGGTTCGGCAAGGCGCACTCGGTCGACGGCGGCCTGGGCTACGGCGACGGTGTCGTCACCGGACTTCTCACCGTCGTGATAGTCGTGCTGGTCGCCTACCTCGTGACGTCCCGGGCGGATGTCCAGGCCGACGACGAGGTGTCAGCGAACCGCTGACGTCACCGTTGTCGCCTTGCCGGCCCGTGTGCACGCAACGGCAGCCAGATGACCAGTCCCATGATCGCCATCGCGATCGGGACGTGGACGGCAGTCAGTGTGTCGTTGCCGTCGTCGGTGATGCGGCCGCCGATGTAGGCCTCGACGATCAGCGCGACGACGAGCACGCCGGTGCCGATGAGCAGGTCACGGCGATGCCGAAGCCACACGAACGCGGCGGCAAATGCCAGGATGGCCAGACCGATCGTCACCTCGGCGCCGCGCGCGTGGACGTTGACCCACTTGTCGGGCCGGTTGCCGTCGTGCTCGAGGAAGATGCCGGCCCACAGCGCCTGCAGCAGCACGCCCAGGGCGGCGAGGCCGATGAGGGCCTGGAAGATCGGGTAGCCGCGCGGCGAAGAACTCGGGCCGGCGGTGCGGTCGGTGGTTGCGGACGTGGAGTGCTGTGTCACGGGGGCTCCTTCAGCCAGGTGGTGTCTGCGCTGGTATGCCCGCGCCAGGGGCGTTTGTGGCAATTCGGTCAGGTATTCAGAAGCTCTTGAGAGCTTGGCAGCTCAGTTAGGCCCGACCCATGGCCCGAGATGGCGCTGCTGCCCGTCCGCGGTCACGAGCAGGGCGCGGACCGTCGGCCGATCGGCGAGCCACTCCGTCGCGCGCGCAGGCCCCATCGCCACCGCTGCGGTCGCGTAGACGTCGGCGGTGACGAGGTCGGTGGCGACGACAGTGGCCGACGCGATGCCGGCGGCGGCCTCGCCGGTGTGGGGATCGGTGATGTGCGCGCCGCGTTCCGCCGGGCCCGAGGTCGCCACCGCGAGCGGTCCGGCCGCCTCGACGGTAGTGAGCCGATCGCCGCGCCGGAACGGGTCGGCGATGCCGACCCGCCAGCCTCGCCCGGCCTGCGGCCGCCCGGCACAGATGACGTCGCCGCCACCGTTGACGCAGTGGTTGACCGAGCCGGCCGCGGCGAGCAGCCGGGCCGCCTGCTCGACGGCCCATCCCTTGACGTATCCGGAAGGATCGAGGATGCCGTTGCAGCGCGGGTCGAAGTACCCGCCGGTCTCTCGGCGGAACCGTTCGCACGCAGCCAACACGTCCTGGACGTCGTCCGAGGCGTCGTCCACCCGCAGGGTGCCGGCGTTGATGCGGCTGATCTCGCTGTCGGGGCGGTAGGTCGAGAACGTCGCGTCGATCGCGTGCAGGCGAGCGACCGCGGCGTCGAGTGCGCGCCGGTCGACGCCGGGGGCGAGCACCCGGAACGAGAACACCGTGCCCATGCAGTGCTCGACGTGTGACACCGGCAACGCGGTCGGACCGGCGAGAGCAGCGCTCATGGCAGGCCGGCCTTGTCGAGCGCCGACTGCAGCGACTCGCGGTAGCCGTCGGAGGTGTAACTGGCGCCCGAGACGGTGTCGACCTTGGCGCTCTGCTGCGACAGCGACTCCTGCAGCAGCTGCGGTGCGGCGTCGGAGTTGATCTGCTGCGAACGACCGTCGACGGCGCTGAGCTGGACGAACGCGACATCGGTGATCCTGCCGTTGGCCACGGTGGCCTTCACCTGCACCACGCCGTAGCGCGTGGTGACGGCTTTGCCGGTGTAGGTCTTCGGCGCAGTGCCAACGGCCGGGCCGGCGGCGGTGCCGGTGGCACCCGGCGTGACCACCGCGGTACTCGGTTCGGTCGTCGCGGTCGTTCCGGCCGAAGGCAGGGCGGTGGAACCGGCCGGCGTCTGCGTCTGGGTCTGGGTCTTGAACGACAGCAATGCGGCAACGCCGACGACCGTGCCGGTGACGGTGAGGACGAGACGTTTCATCGTGCTGCTTTCGCTGAGGTGAGCGGCCGGTGCCGGTCAGAGGGTGAACGATTCGAGGTGGATGCCCCGGCGGGCGACGCCGGCCTTGCGCAGGTCGCGGGCGAGGCGGGCGATGAGCTCGTCCGGGCCGCAGAGGTAGACCTCGTGCTCGGCGAGGTCCGGGACGAGCGCGCGCAACTGCTGCGGCGTCAGGTGATCACCGTTCTCGCGGCGCCCGAGGAGGTAGTGCACGCGCGCCCCGCGTTCCGCAGCGAGGTGCTCGATCTCGTCCTGCAGCACCAGATGCTGCCTGCCGCGGGCGCGGTAGAGCAGGGTCAGTCCGTCGGGCGCGGCGGGTGCGGACTCCAGCAGCGCTCTGATGGGCGTGATACCGATCCCGACCCCGATCAGCAGCACCTTGCCCGAGCGCCGACCGCGCGGTGAGCGGCGCCCCACGTCGGCGGTGAACGCGCCGTAGGGACCCTCGGCCAGAACCCGGGTGCCGGGGGTGAGCGACGCCAGCGCAGCCGAGTGCTCACCGGCGATCTTGACGGTGATACGCAGCCGGTCCTCGTCCGGGGCCGCCGAGAGCGAGTACGGATTCGCCGCCCCGGCCAGCTCGCGGGTGAGGAACCGCCAGCGGAAGAACTGCCCCGGCTGCGCGTCGAGCCGGGCCAGGTTGCGGCCACCGATCACCACCGAGACGACGTCGCGGCCGTGCGGCACGACGGCCACCACGTGCAGGGTGTGCCGAGCCAGATTGATCAGTGGGGTCAACGCGCGGTACCAGAGCAGCAGCGCGCCGACGACGACGTACAGGCCCAGCCAGAGCACCCGCACCCTGCCGTCGGTGAAATCGGCGCCGGTGCGGAACTCGTGGGCGAAGGTCAGGGCGACGGCGAGGTAGGTGTAGAGGTGCAGCAGGTGCCACGTCTCGTAGCGCAGGCGTCGACGCGCGGCGCGGGCCGAGGTGACGCCGACCAGTACGAACAGGCCGAGCCCGACGCTCGCCATGAGGACGTCGGGGTAGGTGAGCACGAGCGTCTTGGCCTGCGAGACGACGTCGGTGTGGGCACTCACCGCGTAGCCCCAGATGATCAGCAGCGTGTGCGCGACGGCCAGCGACACCACGTAGCGTCCGCCGGCGGCGTGCCAGCGGGCCAGGCGGTCGGCTCCGACACCTCGCTCGATCGCCGGGACACGTGCCATGAGCGCAAGGACGACGAGCACGGCGTAACCGGCAGCCAGGCCGGCGATGCGCCCGGCGTTGGTGAGCTCGTCGCCGAAGCCGTGGACGAATCCGGTGTCCTGCCACCACAGGCCCAGCACGGGCAGCGCGCCGGCGACGACGGCCACCAGCGCGGCGGTCGGCGTGACCCGAACCCGCTGCCGCGGCTGAGCCGGCGGGGCGGTGCTGGCGAGGACGGTCATCGGCGCGCTCTTTCTCGAAGTCGAGACGAGCATCGTCGGTCTTGCTCTGCGAGTCTTCTCAGACGCCCGTGGCCAGTGTAGGAGCGGCGGGCTCCGCGATCGGGAGTTCGGCGCGCACGGTGGTGCCGGCACCGGTCGAGCTGAGGTGCACCTGCCCGTGCAGCGCGGTGACGATCGCCGCCACGATGGGCAACCCCAGGCCGCTCGAACCGCGCGTGAGCGTGCGTTCACCACTGCCGCGGACGAACCGGTCGAACGCGTGCTCGGCGACGTCACCCGGCATGCCGGGACCGTCGTCGGCCACGGTCAACTGCGCCTGCGTGCCTTCGGTCGTGAGCGACACCGTCACGGTCGTGGCCGGGGGCGTGTGCGTGCCGGCGTTGGCCAGGAGGTTCGACACGACCTGCGCCAGTGCGTGCGGGTCTGCGAGCACCTGGACGGGTTCCTCGGGCAGCGCGAGGCGCCACCGGTGCTCGGGCCGGGCTGTGCGGGCGTCGTCGACGGCGTCGAGGACGATCCGCACGACGTCGACGCGCTCCGATGCCGTTGGCCGGCCGGAGTCCAACCGGGCCAGTAGCAGCAGGTCCTCGACGACGTGCCCCATGCGTTCGGACTGCGCGGCGATGCGTTCCAACGACCGGCTGACGCTGTCGGGCAGCGCACCGGCGCCCTCGCGCTGGGCGAGCTCGGCGTGACTGCGCACGACCGAGATCGGTGTACGCAATTCGTGCGACGCGTCGGCGATGAACCGGCGCAGCTTGTCCTCGCTGTCGGCGCGGGTGCGCAGCGCGGAGTCGACCTGTTCGAGCATGGCGTTGAACGCCCGGGCAAGCACGTCCAGCTCACTGTCGCCGGCGCGTTCCTGGACCCGGGGCGGCAGCGAGACGCCGCCGGTGTCCAGCACCATCGCGCCGACCTCGCCGGCGGTCGCCGACACCCGCGACAGGGGCCGCAGCATGACGCGCAGCAGGCCGGTCGTCACCAGCAGGATGGCCAGCAGGGCGGCGGCGAACACGGCGACGACGGTGACGGCGAGCTTGGTGATGATGCTCTCGATCGGGCCCGTCGGCAGGCCGGTGATCTGCAGGTCGCCGTCCCGACCGGCGACCACGATGATCCGGTACTCGCCGACCCCGGCGAGGTCGATCGACTGCGGTGTGGCAGCGGCGGGCAGTCGAGCCAACTGCGCCCGCGCCTGCGTCGGAACCCGGTCGGTGCTGTTGTGCTCGCCGACGATCGCCGCAGCGGTCACCGTCCGGCCCAGGACGCGCGCGCCGAGGGTGCCTGCCGCCTGCCCCTCGACCTCGCCGTAGCGGTTGTCGGCGTCATGATCGTCGTGTTCGAGACCGACCGCGAAGCGATCACCGGCCGCCCGCAGCTGGGAGTCCAGCCGGTCGATCAGCACCTGCCTGACGAGGAGAACGGTCACCACGGCGGCGGTGGCGAGTGCAACCGTGAGCAGAACTGCCAGCGAGGTGGTCAGCCGACCTCGCAGCGTTCGCGGCAGGTGCACCGTCACGATGCCGGTTTGAGGATGTAGCCGACGCCCCGAACGGTGTGGATCATCGGCTCACGCCCGCGGTCGATCTTGCGTCTGAGGTAGGAGATGTAGAGCTCGACCACGTGCGCGTCCCCGCCGAAGTCGTAGCTCCAGACCCGGTCGAGGATCTGCGCCTTCGACAGCGCTCGGCGCGGATTGCGCATGAGGAAGCGCAGCAGCTCGAACTCGGTGACCGTCAACTCGATCAGGTGCCCGCTGCGAGTGACCTCGCGGGCGTCCTCGTCCATGGCCAGGTCGCCCACGACCAGCCCCGCCGCGGCCGGGTCGGTGACGATCCCGGCGCGACGCACCAGCCCGTGCAGCCGGGCCAGCAGCTCCTTCATCGCGAAGGGTTTGGTGACGTAGTCGTCGCCGCCGGCGGTGATACCGGCAACCCGGTCGTCCACTGAGTCACGAGCGGTCAGGAACAGCACGCAGACGGTCGGGTTCACCGCGCGGAGGTGTTGCAGCACCTGCAGGCCGGTCATGTCCGGCAGCACGACGTCGAGCACGACGACATCCGGCGGATCGGCCGCGGCAGCACGGATGGCGGCGTTGCCATCGCCGACCGCGGTCGCCGTCCAGCCCTCGAGGGTCAGCACCCGGGCAAGCGCATCGGCAAGGTCCTGCTCGTCCTCGACGACGAGCGCACGGATGCCGGGCACGTCGGGGCTCAGGCGTCCCGGCGGCGCACCTGCAGGACCGCGAGCCCGACTGCGACCACCACCCAGGCCAGCAGGACGAGCAATCCGGTGAGCGGGGCGAGGCTGGGGCTCTCCGGGGTGCTCGAGACGAAGGCGGCGCCGGCCTGGCTCGGCATGTACTCGGCGACGTGTTTTCCCCACGTGCCGAACGCGTCGCCGAAGAGCACAGGTAGCACGAGAATGACTGCGAAATAGGCGACGAGCGCCCCGGGGGTGCTGCGGACGATCCATCCCAGCGCTCCGCCGACCAGGCCGATCAGCGTCATGTACAGCGCGGTGCCCAGCACCACTCGCAGGGCGCCTGAATCGCCGAGCGAGTAACCGGTTCGGTAGTGCGAGATGACACCCTCCGCACCGAGGAATCCCACGACGCAGACCAGCGCCATCGCGGGCAGCGTGATGACCGTGAAGACGATGATCTTGGCCCACAGCACGGGCAGGCGACGCGGTACGGCCGCGAAGGACGACCGGATCATGCCGGTGCTGTACTCGCCGGACACGTAGAGCACACCGAGGGCGCCGATCAGCAATTGGCCCAGGTAATAACCCTGCATCGGCGACGACGGGACCGCGTCGTTGGCATCGATGTTCGCGCCGAGGTGACGGGTGTTGTAGCCGACCAGCAGCGCGATTGCGATCATGCCGATCATGGCGCCACCCAGCACGGCCACCGTCGAGCGCAGCGAACGGAATTTGATCCATTCGGCGTTCACGACCCGGCCGAACGTGACGCGGTGCTCCGTGGACCCGAGCCTCTGCTGCGGTTCGTGCAGGGTGGTCATGTGCGAGCTCCGTTCGAGAGGGCCGACGATCGGTAGTCGAGCGAGTCGTCCGTCAGAGCCATGTATGCCTCTTCCAACGACGCGCCGCTGGTGGCCAGCTCGTAGAGCGTGAGTCCGGCCTGGGCGGCGACGGTGCCGATCTGCTCGCTGGACAGCCCTTCGACCTCGAGTGCGCCGTCGTGCTGTACCCGGACCTGCACGTGGACATCGCCGTGCTGTGCGCCGAGCAGCCGGGCCAGCTCGTCGGCCTGTGGTGAGCGCACCCGAACGCTGCCCGAGGACGAGTCGGCGATGAAGTCCGCCATCGACTGGTCGCGCAGCAGAGCGCCCTTGCCCACGACGATCACGTGGTCGGCGGTCAGGGCCATCTCGCTCATCAGGTGCGAGGACAGGAACACCGTCCGGCCTTCTTCGGCCAGGCCGCGCAGCAGGTTGCGGACCCAGCGGACACCGTCCGGGTCGAGGCCGTTCACCGGTTCGTCGAGGATGAGCGTCTGCGGATCGCCGAGCAGCGCCGAGGCGATACCGAGCCGCTGCCCCATTCCGAGCGAGAACTTCCCGACCCGGCGGTCGGCGACGTCGTCGAGCCCGACCATGCCGATCACCTCATCGACCCGTTGCCGGCCGATACCTGCGGTGGCGGCCATGACCTTGAGGTGGTTCCGCGCCGAGCGACCGGTGTGCACGGCGCGCGCCTCGAGCAGCGCACCGGCCTGCTCGAGCGGATTGGGATGTTCGGCGAACGGGCGGCCGTTCACGGTCACTGTTCCGGCGGTGGGCCGGTCGAGCCCCATGATCATGCGCATCGTCGTGGACTTGCCCGCGCCGTTGGGGCCGAGGAAGCCGGTGACGATCCCGGGTCTGACGGTGAAGGAGAGGTCGTCGACGGCGAGCTTGTCGGCGTAGCGCTTGGTCAGGCCGTGTGCCTCGATCATGGGGAACCCCTATCGGTGTCTCTACTACACGATAGGTAGTCAAATCGGGACAGGTTCGGGCGGGGTGCCGAATCCTCAGGCAGCGGTCCGGAAATCGGTTCCCCGAGTCGCCCGCAAGCGCCGCAAATAGGGCATCTGATTCGCGACCGCGGGGTGTCGGTTTGACTTTGCAAACCGCGAATCGACACTATTTGAAGTATGGCAAAGAAGGTAGTGACGACGACCGAGTTCATCGATGACCTGGACGGAGGTTCCGCAGCCGGGACCGTGTCTTTCTCATTCGACGGAACGAACTACGAAATCGATTTGAGCAAGAAGAACAGAACAGCGATGGAGAAGGCGCTGAAGCCTTATCTCGACCATGCTCGGAAAGCCCGCGCGACCCGCACCCGTCGCGCGCAGTCACAATCGTCGAGCCGCCGGCAGAATCTCCCGGCGATCCGTGCGTGGGCAAAGGACAACGGCTTCGAGGTGTCCGATCGCGGGCGCATCAGCCAGGAGATCATCGACGCGCACGCGGCCGCCCACTAATCGTTTCGCACCGGCGTCGGCGCCGCCGTCACGGCTTGGCCTGTGACCATCGTTGAACCGTGGAGATGTCGGCCGGAAAGCGCACGGCGGTGCGCCGGCCCTGCCAGCGGTGGGCCGTCTCGTCGAGACACGCACGCAGCAGTGACACGGCCTCGTCGGCTCGCGGAACGGGTACGTGCACCAGCAACTCGTCGTGCAGGCAGAGCACGATTCGCGCCTCGAGGGGCGCGAGTCGTGCCCGTGCCGTCACCGCCCACATCTTGAAGAACTCCGCGGCCGCCCCCTGCACCACGGCATTGCGCGCGTAACGCCCACGCCCGCCCTGCGCGGTGCGCACCCCGGTCTCGTCGAGCCCGGTGGCCAGGGCCGGCATCCGCACCCGCCGGCCGCCGTGCGTGCGGACGTCCCGCCCGGCCCGGCCCCGGTCGTAGGCATCGTCGAGGTAGCGCATCGCCACCGGGTAGCCACGCTGCAGTCCGCGCAGTGCTTCGCCTGCGGTACCGGACGTCTGGCCGTACATGGCGGCCAGCACCGCCACCTTGGCGACCGGCCGTTGCACGCCGAGCCGCGACGCGACGGGTGCGTAGAGATCGTCGTCGGCCGCGGCACGGGCCAGTTCGGGGTCGCCCGAGACGGCGGCCAGCACCCGTGGCTCGATCTGGCCGAGGTCGGCGCGGACGAGGACGTGGCCGGGCTCGGCCGCGACGGCCGGGCGCAGTTCTGCGGGCAGGTTGTGCAGCCCGGCCTGCGCGGTCATCCGCCCGGCGGCGCCGTCGCTGCTGTTCCACCGCCCCCGCAGCCGACCGTCGCGTACGTGCGCCGCAAGCCAGGCGTGGCCGTAGGTCGTGGCGACGCGTTCGGCCTTGCGCCAGTCGAGCAGGGCGGCCACGAGCGGATGCGAATCGCGCAGCGGCTCGAGACGCCATGAGCGGGTGTCCGGGACGTCGATCCCGATGCCGGCGAGCAGGACCCGGACCTCGGCGGGGTTGCGCAGGTCGATGCCCGCGCCCGGCACGACCCGCCGGTCGCGCTCGGCCCGCAGGCGGGCCGCGTCGGCGTCGTCACGCGGTGCCGGCCCGGCGATCGCCGTGATCAACTCACGGGCGACGGCAGCGTCGAGCGGCAGGCCCACGACCTGCAGCTCGGCGCACAGCAGTTCCGCGGTGGACTCCGACCACGCGGTCAGCACGGCGTCGCCGCCGACGTCGAGCGCACGGAGCGCATCGAGCTGGTGCTCGGCGCACCGCAGCCCCACCTCGGCCCAGCGGGGGAGCCGGTCACCGAACCGATCGCCGTTGCGCCATCCGCCGCCGGCCCAGTCCGGGCGCAGGTAACCGTCCGGTCGCACCGGGTCGCCCTCGTCGCCGTCGGCGGCTCCGGCGTGGACGAAGTCGAGCTGACCGTCGGCCGGCAGACCTGCCCGGTCCAATCCCGACGTCGTGGCCCACACGGACGCCGGGTCGTCGGTCACCCCACCGTCGAGCAGCCGGTGCACCGCGGCGACGTCCCAGCAGGCGCCGAGCCCCAGATCGACGACCGCATCGGCGGTGGCCCGTCCCCACCACGTCCAGCGCGGGCGCAAGGCGGCGTCGACAGCCACGAGGTCGGCCTTCGAGGCACTCCAGCGCCGGCCGCCGAAGGCGACACCCGCACCCGTGCCCGCAGCGGCAGCGAGGCCGACCTGGCGGCCGGGGCCGACGCCGGCGGCGGCCAGTTCGTCGACGAGGGGCACCCGTTCATGGTGCCCCGCGGGTCGGCGACCGCTCGACCTACCGCTCGGTAGGGTTGATGCCCTCATGAGGAGTCATCATCAGCGCGGCTGAATCCGAGTCGGTGCGCGCGCAGGAGATCTCGGTCGAGGCCGAATACGTCGATCGCCTCTACGTCCAGCTCGACGAACTGCGCGAGGAGGCCCGCGCTGCCCTCGACCGCACCGCCCGCAGCGGCACCGTCGGCACGCCCGGTGCGCGCAGCGAGCGCGATGCGTTCATGCGCCTCTACGGCCAGCGGGTACGCACGTTGCTCGACGTCGAGAACCGACTCTGCTTCGGACGGCTCGACCTCGCGACCGGCGAACGTCGCTACATCGGGCGTATCGGCATGTCCGACGAGGCCCGGCACGAGCTGCTCGTCGACTGGCGGGCGCCGGTGGCGGAGCCGTTCTACCAGGCCACGGCCGCGCGCCCGGACGGCGTGTTGCGGCGGCGGCAGATCAGCATCACCCGACGCCGCGTCACCGACGTCCAGGACGAGGTGCTCGACCTCGTCGGCTTCGAGGCCGCGGGCGTCGAGGGAAGTCGCGTGGTGATCGGCGAGGGTGCGCTCTTCGCCAGCCTCGACGCCGCGCGCAGCGGCCGGATGCGCGACATCGTGGCCACGATCCAGGCCGACCAGGACGAGGTGATCCGTGCGCCGCTGGCGGGCGTGCTCGTCGTCCAGGGCGGCCCGGGGACCGGCAAGACTGCGGTGGCGCTGCACCGGGCGGCATTCCTGCTCTACGCCAACCGTGAGCGCATCGCCCGGTCCGGCGTGCTCGTCATCGGCCCGAACCGGGTCTTCCTGCGCTACATCGACCAGGTGCTGCCGGCTCTCGGCGAGGCCGACGCGGTGGTGATGTCGACGCCCGGCGAGCTCTATCCCGGTGTCATCGCCACCGCCGCCGAGGCGCCCGAGGTCGTGGCCGTCAAGGGCGATCTGCGGATGGCCGACGTCCTCAAGCGGGCGGTCGAACGCCGTCAACGCATGATCAGCACTGGCCGGGCGATGGACGTCGACGGCACCACCGTCCGGCTGCAGCCGCGGTACGTGCGCGAGGCCCGCGAGGTTGCCCGGCGCAGCCGCGCGCCGCACAACGTCGCCCGCAAGACGTTCGTCAACCACGTGCTGCGCAGCCTCGTCCGGGCCCTGGCCACGGCGCGCGAGACCGACGTCGACGACGACAACCGCGCCATGCTGCAGGCCGAACTGCTCGAGTCCCGCGACGTCCGGCGCGAGGTCAACCTGCTGTGGATGCCGATCACGCCGCAGCGCCTGCTGCGTGACCTCTACGCCGACCCGGCCGTGCTGGGCGACGCCGCCGGGCGCAGCCTGACGCGCGACGAGCGGGAGCTGCTGCACCGCGACCGCCGCGCGCCGTGGACCGCGGCCGACGTCCCGTTGCTCGACGAGGCCGCCGAGCTGCTCGGCGAGGACGACTCCGCCGACGAGGCGGAACAGCTGCGCGCCGAGGCCGACCGCAAGGCCGAGGTGGCCTACGCAGAGCAGGTGCAGGAGACCTTCGGCGGCGCCGAGTTCGGTACCGCCGAGGATCTGGCCAGTCGTTACGCAGGCAGCTGGTCGCTGGGCAGCGTGGCCGAGCGGGCCGGCGCCGACCGTACCTGGACGTATGGACATGTCGTCGTCGACGAGGCGCAGGAGCTCTCGGCGATGGCCTGGCGGTTGCTGATGCGGGTGTGTCCGGCGCGCTCGTTCACCATCGTCGGCGATGTCGCGCAGACCGGGTCGGCGGCCGGCGCCACCGCCTGGGCCGACGTCCTCGAGCCCTACGTCGGCGACCGCTGGCGGCTGGCCGAGCTGACCGTCAACTACCGCACGCCCGAGCAGGTCATGGACCTCGCCGCGGCGGTTCTCGCGGCGGGCGGTTCCAGCGTGCGG
>CAZZVT010000084.1:6862-14050 GCA_964657545.1 uncultured Jatrophihabitantaceae bacterium | reverse complement strand
GGTGCCGGATGCCCTCGTAGCAGCCGATCTCGACCTTGCGGCGGATGTCGGCGGCCACCTCGCGGCGCAGGTCACCCTCGACGCGGAAGTTCGCGTCGATGTGGTCGCGCAGCTTGACGAGGTCGTCGTCGCTGAGGTCGCGGGCCCGCAGGTCCGGGCTGATGCCGGTGGCCTCGAGGGTCTGCTTCGATCGTGTTCGGCCCATGCCGTAGATGTAGGTGAGTGCGATCTCCATCCGCTTCTCGCGGGGGAGGTCGACGCCGGATAGACGTGCCATACGGGCGGTTCTCCTGATTTCTCGTGTCGAAGGTATGAGTAGCGCAGCCGTTCCCTGATCACCCCGCCCGGGGTGGGGCTCCGGCCTTCGTCCGGAGGTGGACCGCGATCCGCCCGACGTGCAGGTGATCGCGGTGGCGTGCGCTTGCTAGATGGAAAGCTGCGATCAGCCCTGGCGCTGCTTGTGGCGCAGGTTGTCGCAGATGACCATGACCCGACCGTGGCGACGGATGACCTTGCACTTGTCGCAGATCGGCTTGACGCTCGGCTTGACCTTCACGGCCCGGCCCTTCTGTGTGGCGGTGGTGATTAGCGGTGAGAATTACTTGTAGCGGTAGACGATCCGACCGCGGGTGAGGTCGTAGGGCGACAGTTCGACGACCACCCGGTCCTCGGGGAGGATCCGGATGTAGTGCTGCCGCATCTTGCCGCTGATGTGGGCGAGAACCTTGTGTCCGTTGCTCAGTTCCACCCGGAACATCGCGTTGGGCAGCGGCTCGACCACTCGGCCTTCGACCTCGATGGCGCCGTCTTTCTTTGCCATGTCCTCCGCTTTTCAGTCTTTCGTCGGTACTACGATGATCGTGGTTCGGCACCGTCGTGAGGGATGCTCCGCCCTTCGGTTCGCGGCCACACAACACACCAGTGGACATGCGAAGGATGGCGACACGCGCCAACGCGCCACTCTACCTGCGTCGCAGTGAGGATCCAAAAGCGTGCCGGTCACGAGACGTGGTCCGCTGAAGGAAGCATGAGAGCATCGCCGGATGACGTCGAAGGCCTCCACCGATGCTCGTCCGTCGCTAGACACGCCCGTCCGTGACCTCGGCGAGGCCGATGCCCGTGGGTTCCGCATGCTGCGCGACGTCGGTTCGGCCTACCGCGACGGCGCCGAGGAGATCCTGCTCGAGCTCGTCACCCAGGCGCAGGACGTCAGCAGCGACAGCGACGAGCTGATCCGGCGGGCCGAGACCTGGGCACAGCGCTACCACCTCGACCCGGCGCGGGCCAACGTCCTCCGGGCCCTAGACCTGCCCGCCGACGCCCGGGTGCTCGAGATCGGCGCCGGCTGCGGAGCGATCACCCGGTACGTGGGCGAGCAGTGCGCGCTGGTCGACGCGCTCGAGCCGGTGCCGGCACGGGCCGCGGTCGCAGCCAGGCGGACCGCCGACCTGCCCGGGGTGCAGGTGCTGGTGGGCGAGCTCGACGACGTGCCGCTCGAGCCCACCTACGACGTCGTCCTGGTCGTCGGCGTGCTCGAGTACGTCGGCGGCGGCACCGACCGCATGCGCCCCTACCGCGAGTTCCTCGACGGCATCGCCGCCCGCCTCACCGACGGCGGCACGCTGGTGCTGACCATCGAGAACCAGTTGGGCGTGAAGTACCTGGCCGGCGCGCCCGAGGACCACACCGCCAAGGTCTGGGACTCGATCGAGGGCTACCCCGGCGGCGGGCGGGCCCGGACGTTCTCCCGCCGGCAGCTCGAGACCCTGATCCGCGGCAGCGGGCTCGACCCGATCACCCGGGTCGCGTTCCCCGACTACAAGATCACCAGGACGGTGCTCGGCGACGTCCCCGACCCCTACCGCTCGCTGCTGCACCGCATCCCGCTGTTCCCCAGCCCGGACTGGGTCAAGGCCCGTCCGCGGATCGGCAGCGAGGCCGCGGTGTGGAAGCAGGTCGTCGACGCCGGCCTCGATCGCGACTTCGGCAACTCCTTCGTCGTCGTGGCCACCAAGGACCGCGTGCCCGACCACGTGCTGTGGCCGGCGGAGCGCCTCGGCGTGTACTTCAGCACCAACCGCCGGCGCGAGCTCGAGGTGCGCACCGACGTTCTGCTCGGGGCCGACGGCGTCGAGTTCCACCGGACGCACCGCGCCGCGGAACGCGACACCGACGCTCACGCCGACACGGCAGAACTGCGCGTGACGCCGTCGGTGACCGGGTACGCCGGCGGCACCGACCTCACCGACATCGTGGCTCGCGAGGGCGTCGCCGCGTTCGGGCGGTACGCCGACCGTTGGCTGGCCCTGCTCGACGACGTCCTGGCCCACGACCCCGGTGCTGCGGTCGACGCCCTGACGCACAACATCGTGATCGACGACGACGACAACCTGCAGCCCATCGACGTGGAGTTCACCGGCGTCGTGATGACCCGCGACCAGCTCGTGCGCCGCGCGATCTTCATCTTCGCCGGCCGCATCGTCGAGATCGCGCCGCCCGAGCGGTTCGCCCCCGCCCTGACGACCCGCGAGGTGATGATCGAGCTCGGGCTGCTGGTCGGGCTCGACGCCGACGGCGACTGGATCGCGACCTCGATCGAGGACGAGATCACGTTCCTCGCGCACGTCCGCGCTGTCCCGCGCGACGTGCAGCGCTGGCAGGACACCGTCCGCGGGCAGCTGCAGGCCGTCGCCGACAAGCCCTTGAGGTCGACGGCGCTCGGTGAGCATGTCTGGGACCAGTACTTCGCGGCGCAGGTGCAAGACGGGCGCCAGCGCAAGCTTGTCGACGAGCTGAAGCTCGAGAAGCGCACGCTGACGGCCCGCGTCGCGAAGGCCGAGAAGGCGCAGAAGCAGAGCGAGGCGGCCCGGGCCAAGGCCGTGCTGGCCCAGGCGAGGGCCCAGGCCGAGCAGCGTGCGCTGCAGCGCCTGCCGGAGGTCCGGGCCGGGCGCACGACGCGCCGGGTCATCGCCCGCGCGCTGCCGCCGGGCACGAAGCGTCGCAAGGCGGTGCGCGACGCAGCTCGACGGTTTCGCTGACCCGCAGGTCAGCGCGGCCGCAGCCGTCGATAGACCCGTCGGGCCCGCCGGGCCGTGCGGTCGACGGTTCGCTGGGCCGCCCAGTACCGGCGCAGCACCTTCACGCCGCGGGTGCCGTTGAGCTTGTCGAGTCTGGCCTGGACGGCTCGCAGCTCGGCGCGGGTGGCGCCCGCGGCGCCGTCGGGCGCACTCGCGGGCAAGGTCTCGCCGCCGTCGATGTTCGGCGGGGCGACGATCGCGGCGAGGATCTCGTGTTCCAGGACGTCGATGCGGTCGTCCCACGAGTTCAGCCGGGCCAGGCTGATCCTGCGATCCACCGTCGCCTGGTCGTCCTCGGCCAGTGCCTGGTCCAGCTGTGACAGGAACTCCTGCGGCCCGTCGGCGAGGTAGATGAACTGGCCGTAGGGCACCATCTCCGCCACCGGGGTGCAGACCACGGGTTTGCCCTGGGCGAGGTACTCGTACACCTTCACCAGGTCCAGCGACGCGGTGACCTTGTTGACCTTGAACGGCACCAGGCACACGTCGAAGCTGCGCAGGTAGGCCGGCATGTCCTCGTACGGCTGCTGGCCCAGGAAGTGCACGTTGGGCAGTGCGTCGAGCTCGTCGACCGAGATGCGGGCCACGCCGCCGACGAAGACGAAGGCGACGTCGGGACGTGCCGCGGCGACCTGACGGACCAGCTCGACGTCGAAGAACTCGACCACCGCGCCGATGAAGCCGGCGATCGGCCCCGTGATCCCGTCGAGCGCAGCTGGTGGGTGCGCCTGCGACCCGGCGGCGGCGTCGTGGAAGAAGTCGAAATCGGCGGCGTTGCGTGCCAGGGCCGCGGTGGGGCGATCGGCCGCCCAGTGCTGCTGGATGCCCCGGCCGGAGACCGTCATGGCGTCGGCGGTGCGCACCAGGGTCCGTTCGCCGGCCAGGAACGACACGTGCTTGTCGAAGCCGGGGAAGGTGCTCCAGTTGTCCATGCAGTCGTACAGGACGCGCCACCCGAACTCCTCGCGCGCGGCCGTGGCCACCGGGTGCCAGGTCGCCAGCTCCACCACCGACACCGCCTGCTCGATGTTCCAGGCAGCCCGCAGCGCGGTCAGCGCGGTCACGGCGTACCGAACGGTGTCGGCCGGGAGCTTGCCCTGGTACAGCCGCAGCCCGGGCGGCAGCGCCAGCCGGACGTCGTAGACGCCCTCGGCCAGCGTCGTGACGCTGAACGCGGGCCCGTCGGGCGGCAGGTGGTCGTCGACCCGCACGTAGAACACCCGTCGGCCCCGTCGGCCCCAGTGCGCGGCGATCTGCTGCGGCCGCTGGTAACGCTGCTCCCAGTTGATCATCGAGAACTTGACGACGTCGTACGGCACGGCCTTCGCCGCGGCGGTCCGGTCGAGCCAGCCGAGCTCGGCCAGCTCGCGCGTCCAGGCGGCCCGCCAGCCGGCCTCGCTGTGCCGCAACGCCGTGCGGCGTCCCGCGGCGGCGAGCGTGGCCCGCAGCGCCGGATCGCGGACCAGGCGGCGCAGGGCGGCGGCCAACGACTCGGGTGTGGGATCGCAGACCAGCCCGTCGACACCGTCGGTGACCAGCTCGTGCAGCCCACCGACCCGGGTGACGACCACGGCGCACCCGGACGCCATGGCCTCGAGGCACGACAGGCTCTGCCCCTCGCTGCCGACCGACGGGATGACGCAGATGTCGGCGTTCGCGTAGTGCGACGGCATCTGGTCGAAGTCGGCGTTGAAGACGATCAGACGAGGGTCGCGCTCGGCCAGGGCGCGCAGCGCGGCGACCTGCTGGCCGTTCCCTCCGCCCACCCACGCGAACCGGCACGGGTCGGGCACGAGGTCGAGCACCGGCGCGATCAGGTGCGAGCCGCGGATCGTCTCGGCCCGACGCGGGAACAGCACGACCGGCACCTGCGAGGGCCGGCGTGCGGACGGCGTGAACAGGGTCGTGTCGACGGCGCTCGGGATGTGCCGGATGCGCTCGGTCGCGTTCGGGAACATCGCCCGGATCACGTCGCCGGTGTTGGCGTCGACGCTGATCACCCGGCGGGGCTGCGTGAACACCCGTTCCAGCTGCTCCTGCCACTGCGGGCTGCGCATCTCCAGGTGCGGCCAGAGGTCGTGGTCCCACCAGACGCCGTGCGAGATGGCCACGGCGTCGGGCCGCATCGGGCCGGACGCGTAGTTCGGCATCAGGTAGAGCACGTGGTCGGCGTCGAGCGTGCGGTCGTGGAACTCGGCGCCGATGCCGACCTGGAACTCCGACACCGCGTCGCCGAAGGGCAGCGGGTGGACGTCGAACCCGTAGAAGTCCCCGACGCCGAACGAGCCGCCGCCCTGGTAGAAGACCGGGTCCAGGCCGAGGTCGCGCAGCAGCCGCGCGAGCGCCAGCGCGTACCGCTCGGCCCCGCCGATCTGCACCTTTCCGGTCTCGCGGTCGAGCAGCCGGTTCGTCAGCATCGCCACGGTCGGGCGTCGCACGGGCGGCGCCGCCATCCTGTCCGCCAACCGGTCGAGCGTGGCGGTGATCGCCGCCGGTCGCTCGTCGCGGGTCGTCGCCATGCGGGTCAGCAGATCGCGGGTGGCGGTGCCCGCAGGCTGCGCGGGGGACGCAGACGTCACTATCTCGGCGACCAGCTGCGCGGCGCGTTTCTCGCGCTCGAGCATCGCCTCGCCGCCGTCGCGCATCGCGGACGCTGCGTCACGGCCGTCGCCAGCCGGTGGGGGCTCGGCCAGCAGCGCCGCGACCCGGTGGGGGTCTGCTGCGGCTGCTTCCAGGGTGAGGCAGCTGTCCGGCAGGCCCCATTCCGCGAACAGGTTGGCGACCTTCGCGTCGTAACTGAGGCCGACGGTCGGTACGCCGGCCCGCAGGGCGAACAGCGCCGCGTGGTAGCGCATGGCCAGTACGGCGTCGCAGCCGGCGAGCAGCGCCGCCCGGTCCTGCCAGGGCGAGTCGGCCGCGACGGACGTCGCCCGCTCGGGTGACGCCATCCGTTCGATCACCTGCGCGGCGGCGGCGGCGTCGTCGGTCAGCGGCCAGCGCACGGTTCGGTGGCACGCCACGAAGACGACGTGGCCGCCGTGGCGCTCGAGATGCGCATCGACGGCGGTGGCCAGCGACTGCGCCCAGACCTCGGCGTCGATCCCGCCGTCCCATTGCCGGATCGCCACACCCAGCACCGGGCCGGGGCGATCGGGGCCCAGCTGGCTGCCAGGCGCCGCGGGCAGCTGCACCTGGATCGCCGGGTCGCCGGTCACGTGGATCCGCTCGGCGGGCACGCCCCACACCCCGGCGAGCCCCTTCGAGCCGGCGTCCCGAACCGTGATGCCCGAAGCCAGCTCGAACGCGGTTTTGGTCATCAGCAGGCCGTCGGGGGTGCGCAAGGGGTTGACGCCGACGTCGTAGATCACGACCGGTATGTCGTCGGCCGCCGCGAGCAGCGCCAGACCGGTCCACAGCGACACGCCCTGGTGTCGCGGGGTGAGCACCGACGCTGCGTCGCACCCCCAGTAGTCGAAGAAGATCGACCCGCCGCCGAGCAGCACGGCATCGCTGTCGGCAACCGCGGCGGCCAGCGCAGGCAGATCGTCGAAGCGCACCGAGTCGCAGCCGACGGCCTCGTAGGTCTCCGGCGGGCTGCTGGTGATCACGGTGAACCGGACGTCGTCGATGGCCGCGCGCAGCGCACCGACCATGCCTGCCAGGATCGCCTCGTCACCCAGATTCGTCCAGCAGCCGGTAGGGGCGCCGGCGAGCAACAGGCGAGGCATGGGGACGAGTATGGACGGCTGCGACCCGCCGGGGACCGCCGGGTCCGGCCGGCGATCACGTGTAGCTTTTCGGCAATGCCGCTGTTCCGTCGCCGCCCCGACCTGTCAGTCGTCGTGGTCGCCTACGACATGCATCGCGAGCTGCCTCGCACCCTGCAGTCGTTGTCGAGCCACTACCAACAGGGCGTCGACGACCTCGACTACGAGATCCTGGTGGTCGACAACGGCTCTCCCGAACCGGTCGATCAGGACGACGTCGCACGCATCGATCGACGGATCCGGGTGCATCGGGTTCCCGACGCCCCGCCGTCGCCAGCGGTGGGGGCGAACGCCGGGGTGGCCCTGACGACCGGGCGCACGATCGCGCTGATCCTCGACGGCGC
>CAZZVT010000084.1:0-6762 GCA_964657545.1 uncultured Jatrophihabitantaceae bacterium | reverse complement strand
ATGCTGTCCCGCGAGCTGTGGGCCGAGTCGGGCGGGCTCGACGAACGTTTCGACCAGCCCGGCGGTGGCCTGGTGTCGCTCGACCTGTTCTCCAGACTGCTGGGCCTGTCGGACACCGAACTCATCGTGCTGCTGGGCGAGGGCTCGTTCCACCAGCTGCACGGCGGCGCGTCGACCAGCCCCGGCGCCCAGCACGGCGCCTGGGGCGAGCACTACCAGCGCCTGCGCGGACAGTCCTACCGGCAACCGCACATCCGCCCGACCTACTACGGCACGATGCCCGAACCTGCCCGCAGGTGGATCCTGCCCGTCGCTGAGCAGTGACAGCGGCCCGGTGGCCGAATGGCAGCGGGCGCCGACCGTGTTGGTCGGCGCCCGCCGTCAGGCTGTTACGTCATAGTCTTTCGTTGGACTGACAGTTCAACCTGTCAAACCAGTTTCTCGAGCACCTCGAGCTTGTAGACGAACTGAGCGCTCTCACCGCGCGAGGCGCCGGCGGCCGGGTGGAACCCGCCGTCGGTGAAGCCCCGCGTGATGCCGTTCTTCGCGGCCCACTCGATGTCACCGCAGAACACGTTCTTGCTGGTGACGTCCTTGAACGGCGTCGGTGAGGTGCACGCAGCGTCGCCGCCCGTCTTCGGGTTGACACCGCGGAACTTCTCGTCGACCCGGTACAGGAAGGCCGTTGCAGCATCGCGGGCGACTACTGTGCCCGGGCGGAAGGTGCCATCGCTGTAACCGTTCACGATGCCCAGGCTGGACAACGCCGCGATCTCCTGGCAGAACGGCGAGCTTGCCGGCACGTCAGCGAACGCGCTCGGGTGGGTGGCGTCGCACGCACCCGTCGGCGTCGTGAAGCCACCTGTGTTCAGAACACCCGCGGCAAACTGGACGAATGCGTCGCGGGTGACCGGGTTGGCCGAACGGAACGTCCCGTCGCCGTAGCCGTTGATCGTTCCTGCAGCTGCCAGGGTGTAGATGGCGGTGCCGAACGTGCTGCTGACTGCGACATCGGAGAACAGCACCGGAACCGTGATGGTCTGGCTGACGTCGTGCACAGCGACCGCCGGTGACGTTGCCGTGGCCGGCGCCGCCGTAGCGGCACCACCAACGCCGTTGTTCGCGACGATGGTGTACGAATCCGGGTTGGCATCGGTCTTACCGAGGTTCACCGCGGAGCCGGTGAGCGTGCCAGTGGTCGCGTCGAACACCAGCTTGTCGTTCAGGGTGTACAGCACATCGCCGTTCGAACCGGTCGTCGGCGTCAGGGCGACGGGCGTTGTTCCCGTTGTCCCGCTGTTCGGCTTGTTGTCGTACACGCGCACGGTGGCCGGCGGCGCACCCAGCGACAGCACGGTGGCTGAGTAGCTCTGATAGACGGTCGCCGGCCCAGGAACGTTGAACTTCGGCGCAGATGCACCTGTCACGATCTGTGTGGTTGCGGCACTGCTGGTGGCCAGCACGGTGCCGGGCGCGGTGTCAGTGGCTGTCGCGACCGAGTGCAGGGTCGCCGTCGTCGACAGCGTGCCGGTGATCGGCGTCGTCCCGCTGGTCACGGTCAGGGTGAAGGGAATGGTCTCAGTCGCAGCGGCCGCCAAGGGGGCTGCCGGAGTGATCTGGGCCGTGATGGTGGTGCCGGTATCGGAGATCGATGCTGTGTCGCCTGCGGGGAGTCCAGTCAACTTCAGGTTGCTGGCCTTCAGTCCCGTTGGCGGGGTGAAGGTCAGATCGACACGGGCGAACGAGACGGCCGTGTCACCGTTCACAACAGCGATGGAACCGCTGCCGCCACTGCTGCCGTCATTGCCGACAACTGCCGGTGCCGTCAGCGAGATTGACGCATTGGTCGCTGCGATAGCAGGCCCGGCGATTACGGTTGCGCCGACTGTCAATGCAGCTACAGCGCAGGCAATGCCGACGGCTCGCTGACGCGCGCGCTTCGGGAAAAGGATCTGACTCACTCGTACCGACCTTCCATGGGCAAGTTCTGCCCCGATCAGGGAACCCGCGGAGGTACGGGCAAACGGAGCATACCGGGCCCCGCGGCTACGACGCAGAGTGAGTCGCAGCGTCTGGTCGTGCACGTTCACAACCCCGCGCAGACGCCCATTAGCACTGCACAGCAGAGCGGGCGCCGATCCCGAAGGATCGACGCCCGCTCTGATGAAGCAACTAGATGATCAGTCGTTCTCGAACAGCAGGTCGTCGCGGTACACGACTGCGGCAGATGCGTCGCGGGTCGTGGCGTTGGACGGCTTGAAGGTGCCGTTGGTGTAGCCCTTCACAATGCCCTTGCTCGCCGCGAACTCGATGTCACCGGCGAGCGGGTTGCTCGAGGTCACGTCGCTGAACGGGCTGGGTGAGGTGAAGGAAGCGTCACCCTGAACCAGAACACCGGTGCGCTCGTAGGCGTAGAACCGGTAGATGACGGCTGCGATCTCCTGGCGGGTGATCGTGTCGCTCGGGCGGAACGCGCCGTTCGCGCCACGAAGGATCCCGGCCTGCGAGAGGGACTTGATGGCCTCGCAGAAGGGCGACGCGTTCGGAACGTCCGAGAACGCGCTCGGCTCAATCGTCGTGCACTCGCCCGAGTCGTTACCCGACTGGCCCGGGAACTGGTCCTCGGGGTCGTCGTTGAACAGGATGCTGACGAACTCTGCGCGGGTGACCTTCTGGCCCGGGCGGAACGTGCCATCAGCGAAACCGTGGATGGCGCCATTGTCCGACAGACCGTAGATCTCGGTGCTGAAGGTCGACGGGTTCGAGACATCGCTGAACAGGATGGTAATCGTGAACGGCGCCGACTGGACGTCGTGCAGCGCAACCGCCGCGCTGGGCTTGGCGGTGTTGCCGCCCGGGTTGGCCGGTGCTACCTGCGCGGCCGTGGCGCCACCCTCACCGTTGTTGGCGATGATGGTGTACGAGTAGTACGGCGTTGCACTGGTCTCGTCCGGGTTGCCGGCGATCTTGCCGGTGGTCGTGTCGAGGTACAGGCCGGACCGGTCATTCTGGTCGTTGTCCAGGTAGATGACCTTGTCGCCGTTGGCGAGCGTGCCGCCGTCAGTCTCGAAGGTGTTGGTCTGCGAGGTGTCCGGGTACGTGCCGTCAGTGCCCTTGGTGGTGGGAGCCTCGAAGACCGCGTAGTCGTCCGCGGTGGCCGACGGGGTGCCCGGCGAGGTGACGACGGTGGCGCTGTAATCCTGGTAGATGATCGCCGACGGCGGGACCGTCGTTGACAGCACCGGGGCAGCCGGCGCGAGGAGCGAGGTGCTGGCCGTGTTGCTGGTGATCGTGTTGACGTTGCCCGAGAGGCCGTCGGTGATCGCGATCGACGCCGAGGAAGTGAGCGTGCCGGTGGGCAGGGTTGCGCCGACCGAGTTCACTGCCAGGTCATAGCCATAGGTGTAGTCGCTGTTCGCCGGCTGGGTGTAGCCCGCAACCGTGGCGGTGCAGGTATTCGCCGTCGTGCCAGCGGCGAGAACAGTGAAAGCAGGAATCTGATCCTGTGCAGCAGCCGGCGTCGTGGTGCCGGTGTCAGGCGTCAGGGTGACCTGCGTGCACTGCACGCCGGCGGGCACCGTGAAGTTGACCGAGATCGTGGCGGTGTTCGCCACGGTGTTGTCGCCTGCCGCGGTGCCGGGGATGGCCTCGTTGCCCTTGGCGCTGTTGTTGACCTCGATGGAGAACGCGCCGCTGCCCGTTCCGTCATTGGCCAGCGAGGCCGGGGCTGTGACCGTGATGGTCGGGCTGGTGCGGGCCGGGGTCGGCGTCACTGCCTGGGCCGAGGACGCGAGGGCCACGCTGCCAGCGGCTACCGCGGCAGCAACGCCAACGGTCGCGACGGCGCGCTTACGCCACACCCCGCTCGTGCTTTCTTTCTCAGTCATGCAAATTCCTTTCACCGGATCGAGCCGGGCGAACGTGGCGAGCGGGGGGACTTCCCTGCTGCAGGAGGCAGCCTACGGTATGCATGGGTCTCATGTGAACTGAGTGGCCGGTTTTTCGGAACAAGATCGAGAGTTTGTTTCGACAAGCGCTTACAGGCCCCGGGATCCGGGGGCTGTCACCCCGCGGCTTCATTCATTCGTGACCGATCCGTGACGAGCCGACCAGCGGAAAAACGGGCTTTTCGGGTCTATTCGCCGGAGAGATTCGACAGCGTCCGTAACGGCTGCTTTGTTACGCGGCAGCAGAAAGTTGGACTCCGCGGAGCGCGAGTTCGGCTCGCCCGCCGTCCTCGGCGGTCAGCACCCACGGGCCGTCGTCGAGCAGGGCGACGGTGTGCTCCCAGTGCGCTGCCCACGACCCGTCGGCGGTGACAACCGTCCACCCGTCGTCGAGTTCCTCGGTGGCGCGCGTGCCGAGCGTGACCATCGGCTCGATGGCCAGCGCCATGCCCGGCACGAGCCGCGGGCCCTTGCCGGCCTTGCCGTAGTTGAGGATGTGCGGCGCCATGTGCATCTCGGTGCCGATGCCGTGCCCGCCGTAGCCGGCGACGATGCCGTAGCGACCGCCGCTGGGAGAGTTCTTGCGGATCGAGGACTCGACGGCGTGCGAGATGTCGGTGAGCCGGCCCCCGCTGCGCACGGCGGCGATGCCGTCCCACATCGAGGCCTCGCAGACCCGCGACAGCTCCGCGATCTCGGGGGCGACCTCGCCGATCGGCACGGAGATCGCGGAATCGCCGTGCCACCCCTCGACGATCGCCCCGAAGTCGATCGAGATCAGGTCACCCTCGACGAGCTTCTCGGCGGCCGACGGGATGCCGTGCACGACCCGCTCGTTCACCGAGGCGCAGATGACGGCCGGGAAGCCGTGGTAGTTCAGGAACGACGGCTGCGCCCCGGCCTCACGCAGGATGTCGCGGGCGACGGCGTCGAGGTCGAGGGTCGACACCCCGGGGGCGGCAGCGGCGCGCATGGCGGTCAGCGCGCGTGCCACGACGAGCCCGGCCTGGCGCATCAGCGCGATCTGCTCGGCGGACTTGAGCTGAATTCGTTCGGGCATGCTGCGCATGATCAGTCCGCGAAGGGGGTCAGGATGGCGATCGCGCGCTCGGTGACGTCCTCGACCGCGCCCAGGGCGTCGATCGAGACGAGCTTGCCGGCGTCGCGGTAGAAGCCGATCAGCGGTGCGGTCTGGGCGGCGTAGACGTCGAGGCGGTGCCGGACGGTGTCGGGCAGGTCGTCGTCGCGCTGGTACAGCTCACCGCCGCAGCGGTCGCAGGTACCCGCGGTGCTCGGCGCGTCGTACTCGAGGTGCCACACGTGACCGCACTTCTTGCAGGTGCGCCGGCCGGAGAGCCGCTTCACGACCTCCTCGAAGTCGACCTCGAGGTCGAGCACGACCGACAGCGGCGCGCCCAGCTCGTCGAGAATCCCCTGCAGCTCGTCGGCCTGCAGGACGTTGCGCGGGAACCCGTCGAGCAGGAAACCCTCGGCTGCGTCGGGCTGCGCCAAGCGGTCGCGCACCATGGCGTTGGTGACCTCGTCGGGCACGAGGTCGCCGGCGTCCATGTACTTCTTCGCCATCCGCCCGAGGTCGGTGCCGCCGGAGACGTTGGCACGGAAGATGTCGCCCGTCGAGATCTTCGGGATCGTGAAGTGCTCGGCGATGAACTCGGCCTGCGTCCCCTTGCCCGCGCCCGGCGGGCCCACGAGGACCAACCTCATCTCAGGAAGCCCTCGTAGTTGCGCTGCATCAGCTGGCTCTCGATCTGTTTCACCGTGTCGAGACCGACGCCGACCATGATCAGCACCGCGGTACCGCCGAACGGGAAGTTCTGGTTGTTGCCGCTGGTGAGGCTGAAGAAGAAGTTCGGCAGCACGGCCACGATGCCCAGGTAGAACGAGCCGGGCAGGGTGATGCGCGACAGCACGAACTGCAGGTACTCGGCGGTCGGGCGGCCGGGGCGGATGCCGGGGATGAACCCGCCGTACTTCTTCATGTCGTCGGCGCGCTCGACCGGGTCGAAGGTGATGCCGACGTAGAAGTAGGCGAAGAAGATGATCAGCAGGAAGTAGATCGTCAGGTAGACGGCCGACTGCTGGTTGATCAGGTACTGGCTGACGAACCGCTGGAACGCGCTCGTGCCCGCGTTGTTGCCGGTCAGCTGGCTGATCAGCTGCGGGATGTAGAGCAGCGAGGAGGCGAAGATGACCGGGATGACACCGGCCTGGTTCACCTTCAGCGGCAGGTAGGTCGACGTGCCGCCGTACTGCCGGCGCCCGATCATCCGCTTGGCGTACTGGACGGGAATTCGTCGTTGCGCCTGCTCGACGAACACGACGGCCACGATGATCGCCAGGCCCAGCAGGATGATCAGGGTGAAGACGAAGACACCTGCGTTCTGCAGGATGACCTTGCCCTCGCTGGGGATACGCGCCGCGATCGAGGTGAACATCAGCACGCTCATGCCGTTGCCGACGCCCCGGTCGGTGACGAGCTCGCCGAGCCACATGATGACGCCGGTGCCGGCCGTCATGGTGATGACCATCGTGCCCAGGGTGCGGATGTCCTGGTGGTACAGGATCGAGCTGCACGACGACGACGAGCCCTGGAACAGCTGGCCCGAGCGGGCGAGGGCGACGAAGCCGGTCGACTGCAGGATGGCCAGGCCGATGGTGAGGTAGCGGCTGTACTGCGTCAGCTTCTGCTGGCCCGACTGCCCTTCCTTCTTCAACTGCTCGAAGCGGGGGATGACGACCACGAGCAGCTGGATGATGATGCTGGCCGTGATGTAGGGCAGGATGCCGAGCGCGA
>CAZZVT010000083.1:0-14151 GCA_964657545.1 uncultured Jatrophihabitantaceae bacterium | reverse complement strand
ATTGCCCATGACATCCGCCTCGAGATCGTCGACGGCCGGTTCGCAGCGATCGACGTGGGCAGCCCGCGCGACGGCGCGACGCTGCTGACCGGTCTCGTGCTGCCCGGGTTCGCCAACGGTCACAGCCACGCGTTCCATCGGGCGCTGCGCGGGCGCACGCACGCCGCCGGCGGCACCTTCTGGACGTGGCGCGAGCAGATGTACGCCCTGGCCGCGCAGCTCGACCCGGACACCTACCTGCGGCTGGCGCGGGCCACCTACGCCGAGATGGCGCTCGCGGGCATCACCACGGTGGGGGAGTTCCACTACCTGCACCACTCGCCGGACGGCCGCCCCTATGCCGAGGCGAACGTCATGGGCGAGGCGCTGCGGGTCGCAGCCCGCGAGGCCGGTGTCCGCCTGACCCTGCTCGACGCCTGCTACCTGACGGGTGGCCTCGGCGGCACCGGCCACCTGCCCCTCGACCCGGTACAGCGCCGGTTCGCCGACGCCGACGTCGATCACTGGGCGTCACGAAGTGCCGGAGTCACCGACGACCCGAACACCCGAACCGGCGTGGCCGTCCATTCCGTGCGCGCCGTCCCGCGGCATGCCCTGGCCGCCGTCGGTGCCGCCGCCCGGGGTCGTCCACTGCACGTCCATCTGTCCGAGCAGCAGGCGGAAAACGCTGCGACGCAGGCCTACTACGGCAACACCCCGACGCACCTGCTCGCCGACGCCGGTGTGCTGACACCGAACACGACCGCCGTCCACGCAACGCATCTCACGTCCGGCGACATCGCTACGCTCGGTAGCGGCAATGTCACTGTCTGCTTCTGTCCGACCACGGAGCGTGATCTTGCTGACGGCATCGGCCCGGCCCGTGAGCTGGCCGATGCGGGTGCCCGGCTCGCGCTCGGCTCCGACCAGCACGCGGTGACCGACCTGTTCGAGGAGGCCCGCGGTCTCGAGGCACACGAGCGGCTGCGCACCCACCAGCGCGGTCGGTTCACGCCGGAGCACCTGCTCGCCGCACTCACCCGGCACGACGCGCTGGGCTGGCCCGATGCCGGGCGCATCGAGATCGGTGCGCGGGCCGACCTCGTCGCCGTCCGCACCGACTCGGTGCGCACCGCCGGGGCGGCCCCCGAGCAGCTGGTCCACGCGGCGACCGCAGCCGACGTCGACACCGTGCTGGTCGACGGCGTTACGGTCGTCTCCGGCGGCGTCCACGTGCTGGGCGACGTCGGCCACCTGCTCAGCGACGCGATCGAGGACGCATGGCGACGACCCTGATCGACGGCATCGCCGAGCTCGTCACCAACGACCCCGAGCAGGGGGACGGATCGCCGCTCGGCTTGATCCACGACGCGGCGGTCGTCGCCGACGGCACCACGGTCCACTGGGTCGGGCCCGCCGGCTCAGCGCCGGCCGCCGATCACCGCCTCGACGCCGCCGGCCGCGCCGTCGTCCCGGGTTTCGTCGACTCACACACGCATCTCGTCTTCACCGGCGACCGGTCGGCGGAGTTCGCGGCGCGGATGGCCGGTGAACGCTACGACGGCGGCGGCATCGCCTCGACGGTCGCGGCCACCCGTGCGGCGTCCGACGACGACCTGCGCGCGGCCCTGGCCGCACGGGTGCACGAGCTGCACCGCCAGGGCACCACCACGATCGAGATCAAGAGCGGGTACGGCCTGACCGTCGACGACGAACGTCGAGCGTTGCGACTGGCTCGCGAGTTCACCCACGAGACCACCTTCCTCGGCGGGCACATCGTGCCGCCGGGCGTGGACCGGGACGCGTACGTGCGCCTCGTGGCGGGTGACATGCTCAGCGCGTGCGCTCCGTTCGCACGCTGGATCGACGTGTTCTGCGAGCCCGCCAGCCCACACGCCTTCGACGCCGACGAGGCCCGAACCATCCTGCGCGCCGGTGCCGCCGCCGGCCTCGGCCTACGAGTGCACGCCAACCAGCTCGCGGCGGGGCCGGGAGTACGGCTGGCCGTCGAGCTGGGTGCGGCCAGCGTCGACCACTGCACGTTCCTCACCGACGACGACGTCGACGCGCTGGCCGGCAGCGACACCGTGGCCACCCTGCTGCCCGGCGTCGAGTTCTCGACGCGATCGCCGTACCCCGACGCCCGACGCCTGCTCCGCGCGGGCGTCACCGTGGCGCTGGCCACCGACTGCAACCCGGGCACCAGCTTCACGTCATCCGTGCCGTTCGCGATCGCGCTCGCCGTTCGCGAGATGAACCTGACGCCCGCCGAGGCGCTCTGGGCGGCGACCGCCGGCGCCGCACGCAGCCTGCGACGCACCGACATCGGCCGCATCGCCGCCGGGGCGCGCGCGGACCTGACGATGCTCGACGCGCCGAGCTACGTCCACCTGGCCTACAGACCGGGCGTACCGCTGGCCCACCCGATCCGGTTCGCGGAGCGCCCGTAAGGAGATGCGATGCTGTCGCGGTGAAATCGCGTCGAGTGCCGCTCGCCTATCGCATCGTCATGATCATCGCGACGCCGATCGTGCGGTGGTGGGGGCGCCTGGAGGTCAGCGGGGCCGAGCTGCTCGACCGCCCCGAACCCGCGGTGCTGTTCGGCAATCACGACAGCCAGTGGGATCCGCTCGTGGCCGGGGTCGCCGCGCCCAACCGGCAGATCCAGGCGCTGGCCAAGTCGTCGCTCTGGGGGAACCCGGTCGTGTCGTGGGTGCTCGACCACATGGGTCAGATCCCGATCGAGCGCGGCCGCGGCGACACCGCCGCACTGGGTCGGGCCATCGAGGAGCTCGGGGCCGGTGCGTGCATCGGCGTGTTCCCCGAGGGCACGATCTCGCGCGGACGTCCGATGCGCGCCCTGAGCGGCGCGGGGCGCCTGGCGCTGGCGGTGCCCGAATCGCGGATCGTCGGGCTGCGCATCGTCGGCGCGGTGGACATCGTGCGCTTCCCGAAACGCCCCCGCATCCGGGTGGAGTTCTTCGAGCCGGCCGGAGGTCAGCCGCACGAGGGCGAGAGCGCCGCCGCGCTGACGAAGCGGGTCATGGGTGAGGTGCGCAGTACCGCGCCGTCGGTGCCGGCCGGTCGCAAGCCCGAGCCGCTCGACGCCGCCTGATCTGCACCGACTGCAACCTGCAGCAGATTCACCCCGGACCGACGAGCTGCAGGTCGACGTCGCGGCCGAGGAACCGTGCGACGTCGGCGACCTCGCGTTCCACACTGCGCCGTTCGCCTCGGCTGAGCGCGTCGAACGCGGTGAGCGTGAGCAGCGCCGTGCTTGTCGTGCGATCGAGGGCCCACGTGCCTCTGAGCCGACCATCGACCACCAGGGTCGGCGAGATCATGCCGCCGCGATACACGAGCGGATGCCGCTCGGGCCGCAGCATCGCCGCGCGGTCGCGGTAACCCAGCAGGTAGTTGTCGAAGGCCGGCAGCAGCCGGACACCGCGCATCGGCTCGACCTCGCCGCGACGAAAGCCCGGCGTGCCGTCGACGTCGCACGCGGAGAGCTCGTCGCGGATCAGCTCGATGGCCCGGCCGGCGCCGATGCCCGACCAGGTGGTGAAGTCGGCGGCGGTGGCGGGGGAGAAGGCGGTGAAGTAGCGACGGGCCAGCTCGGCCAACGCGTCGTCGCCGGACGGTCCCGCCGGGGCGTCGGGCACCCAGTGATCGATGAGGACGAAGGTGCTGTGCCGGCCGCGGTCGGGGCCCCGGCAGATGAGTCCTGCGGTGCTGGCGTGCAGCACGACGTGGGTGGGGGCCTGGGGATCGGCGCCGTCGAGGGTGACGCCGCGTTCGGCCAGGGCTGCAGTGATCTCGTGCCGATCGAGCGGGCCGGCGGCCAGGACGTCGGGCAGTGCGGCGGCAGTCGCGTCGAGCAGATCGTCGTCGAGCCCGAGCTGGCGCCAGCGGGTGCGGTAGCGCCGCTCGACGGTCGGCCCGATCAGCCGCACCAGCCACCGCAGGTCGCGGGTGTCGACGAGGTGGATCGTGCCGCGCATCAACCAGGTGCGGGTGACCGTACGCTCGACGTCGACCGCTGCGGTGACGTCGGCCTCGGTGACCTCCGGCGCGCGGGCTCGCACCCCGAGCCTGGACGCTTGATTGTCCTGCGCCTGGATGGCGGTGCCGATCCGCGCTGCTGCGGCGACCGACCCGGCGCAACGGGTGGCCAGACCCTGCCGGGTGAGCCGCTCGGCCGGCAGTGCGGAGGACGGTGACATGCCGCGAAGTCTGCCGAATGCCACCGACAACCTTTGGGTACGTCCCGGTCATGACATCGACCATGGGGGAGACCTACGCCCGACCGCGCCGGCGCAACCCGTGGTTGAGTCGCATCGTCGTCCTGCTGGTGGTCGTGGTCGTGCTACTCGTGGTGCTGGACCGCGGCGGCGACTACGTGGCCGAGCGGATCGCCGCCGACAACCTGCAGTCCTCGCAGCATCTGAGGACGCGCCCGGACGTGTCGATCGACGGAGTGCCCTTCCTGACACAGTTCGCTGCGCGCAAGTACGACCACATCAGCGTCGACGCCGACGACCTGCCGGTGGCCGACGGCGCGCTGAACATCTCGCGCCTGCACGTGGATCTGAACAGGCTGACGGTGTCGCGGGACTTCGCCACGTTCCACGTCGGCAGTGCGACCGCCGACGCCACGATCAGCTACGCAGACCTCAGCAGCCGGCTGGGTGTGACGGTCACCTACGCCGGCAACAACCGCATCAAGGCCGCCAAGACCATCGACCTGCCGGTTATCGGTACCGTCTCGCCGACGATCTCCGTGCGCCCCGCCCTGGTCAACGGGGCGCTGACGTTCGGCAAGTCCTCGATCAACGGTGCCGGCGACAACCTCGCTGCCGTGTCGAGCGCGCTCAAGAAGATCTTCAACGTCTCGGTGTCGCTCGACGGGTTGCCGTTCGACGTCATGGTCCGCTCCCTGACCGTCGACTCGACCGGGTTGCACGCCAAGTTCGTCGGAGCCGACCTGACCTTCGACAAGAGCGACTGAGCCCGACGTCAGTCGAAGGCGGGGACGCGCTTCGCTGCGAAGGCGCTGATGCCCTCGCGTCCGTCGCTCGACGCGGACCGCTCGGTGATCAACCGGCCCTCGAGTTCCATCTGGGTCTCGAGCGAGTTGCCGAAGCTGGCCGTCAGCAGCTGCTTGATCGCCGCGTGCGAGCCCCTGGGCCCGGCAGCGAGCTGCTGCGCCAGCGACAACGCCTCGTCCAGTGCGGTGCCGTCGGCGACGACACGGGTCACGAGCCCCCACTCGAGCGCCTCGTCCGCGGACAGCACGCGGTTGGTGAACATCAGCTCCTGCGTCCGGCGCAGCCCGACCACGCGAGGTAGGAAGTACGAGGCGCTGCCGTCGGGGCTGAACCCGATCTTCGTGTACGCCATGGTGAACCTCGCCGACGCGGCCGCCACCACGAGATCACCGCCGCTGACCAGGCTGAAGCCGGCCCCGGCGGCGATGCCGTTCACGGCGACGATCAGCGGGGCAGGCATGCGGTGCAGCGTCGAGATCGCGCGGTGCAGGTCGTCGGCCAGCCGCTTCAGTCCGAGGGGCAGGTCGTCGAACGCCAGCATGGCCTTGACGTCGCCGCCGGCGCAGAAGAACCGACCCGCGCCGGTGAGCACGACGGCCTTGACGGTGTCGTCGCGATCGAGTGCCGCGGCGGCGTCGGACAGTTCCCGCGCCATTGTCGAGTCGAGGCTGTTCGCGTCGTCGGGACGATCGAGGGTCAGCACCGCCACGCGGTCGAGATGCTCGAGGGACAGCGTCGAGTAGTCAGCCATGCCGGTCAGTATGCGGCGTGACGCCGCCGTCAGGGGCGGGCGCCCACTGTGCCGACCGCGCGGGCGCCGAGCGCCGCGCCGGCCCGCAGGGCGTCACCGGGCTGCGTGCCGGTGAGCCGGGCGGCCAGGAAGCCGGCGGCGAAGGCGTCGCCGGCGCCGGTCGTGTCGACGACGTCGGGGGCGGGGGCTGCCGGCACCGACGTGACACCCGAACCGTCGGACCAGACAGCGCCCCTGGCGCCGCGCTTGACGATCGCCGAGCCGGTGCGTAGGGCCAGCGACTGCGCGGCGGCAGCGGCGTCGTCCAATTCGCTGAGCACCAGCGCCTCGTCGGTGTTGGCCAGCACCAGGACGCTCCGGCCGAGCCGGGCCAGGAACTGCGGGTCGGCGGCCAGCGGCGCTGCCGAGGCTGCGTCGACCGCGATCGGCCAGCCGCGCTCGCGGGCGATGCGCATCGCGTCGAGGGCGAACGGCCGCGAGCCGGCACCGAGCAATGCGTAGCCGGAGACGTAGAGCGCGTCGGCGTCGTCGGGCAGGTCGGGGTCGACCTCGCCGAGACCGGCATTGGCCCCGGTGTCGGGCACCATCGTGCGCTCGCCGTCAGGGGCCACGAGCACGACGCACGTGCCGGTGGGGCGATGCGGGTCGACGCAGACGCGCGCCTCGACACCGGCTGCGGTCAGGTCGGCGACAGCCTGGCGGCCCAGGACGTCGTCACCGACGCGGCCGACGAAGCTCGCTCGTGCGCCGGCGGCGACCAGCCAGCAGGCGACGTTCGCGGCCGCGCCGCCGCCGGTGAGCCGCACGGGGGCGGGCGTGTCGGAGCCCGGTGCGAGCGGGCCGGGCAACCGGGCCAGGACGTCGATCATCAGGTCACCGACGCAGACGACGTGCAGCACCGCTCAGCTCGCGTATGCGGCAGCGACCTCGGCCGCCACCTGCGCGTTGCCGAGCACCAGCGCGACGTTGGCCGTCAGTGACGCGCCGTGCGTCTCGCGGTGGAAGAACTCGAGCAGGAACGGTGTGACGTCCTTGCCGCGGATGCCGGCCGTGTCAGCTGCGGCGAGCCCCGCGTGCAGGGTGCGGTCGTGTAGGTCGTGGTCGAGTTCGTCGGCTGCCGCGATCGGGTTGGCGAGCACGAGCCCGTAGCCGGCGCTGCCGAGCTCGTCCTGCCGGCGCAGCACGTCGGCGACCTCGCCGGGGGTGTGTGCGGTCCAGTAGAGGCTGTGGCCGCTGTCGCGCAGGTAGAAGCCGGGGAAGCGATCGGTGCGGTAGCCGAGCACACCCACGTTCAATGTCTCGAGCCGCTCCAGTGTGGCGCCGACGTCGAGGATCGACTTCACTCCTGCGCACACGACGAGCACGGGCGTGCGCGACAGCGTGGTGAGGTCGGCCGACTCGTCCCACGTGTCGCGGGCGCCGCGGTGCACACCGCCGAGCCCACCGGTGGCGAAGACCCGGATGCCCGCTCGCGCCGCGAGGTGCGCGGTCGAGGCGACGGTCGTGGCGCCGACCCCGCCGCGGGCCGCAACCACCGCGACGTCGCGCACAGACACCTTGTCGACGGACGGATCGGACGCCACCCGGTCGAGGGCGTCGTCGTCGAGACCGATCCGGGCCTGGCCGTCGACGACCGCGATCGTGGCCGGTACCGCACCGCCGGCGCGCACGGCGTCCTCGATCTCGCGGGCGATACGCAGGTTGTCGGGTCGGGGCAGGCCGTGGCTGATGATCGTGCTCTCGAGCGCGACGACGGGTCGCCGCGCCGCCAGTGCGTCAGCGACCTCGGGGTGTACCAGCACGGCGCGTCCTCTCGAGCAGTCCGACCGGAAGGGTAACGACTGCTGCGACGGCGAAGGAGATGAGGGACGCGCTCATCCAGTCCGTCGGGGTGAAGTGCAACCAGGCCTGGACGTGGTTCCACGCCCGCGACCACGGACCCAGGTAACCGGGGTTGACGAGCTGGTAGGCGACGAAGCCGACGAGCCACGGCAGCAGCATGGCGAGCCGCGCGGGGGCCCGCTCGGACAGGTCCCAGTCGCGCCGCGAGATCACGAACCAGTCCACGGCGAAGACCCCGAGCAGCGGGACGAACAGCGAGCCGATCAGTAGCAGGAAGTCCTCGTAGTTGTTGATGTCGAGCACCAGCGCGAGCACCGTGCACAACGTGCCGAGCACGACGGCAAGCACCCGGCGGTCCCAGCGTGGACGCAGGTTCTGCACCGACACCGCGGCGGAGAACGTGTCGACGAAGGACTGGTCGATCTCGCGGATCGCCAGCACCGCGAATGCCACCGTACCTATCGGTATGGTCATGAACGCGCTGAAGATCTGCCCGTCGTCACCCTTGGCCACCGTCACCAGCGCAATGAGACCGATGCCGTAGCAGGCGATCTGGGTGATCGAGTACCCCACGAACGTGCCGATCACGGTGTCGCGCGTCGAACGCGAATGCCGGGTGTAGTCGGCGGCGACGGGAACCCAGGACACCGCCGCGCCGATCACCGTGTCGACAGCGATCCAGAAACCGGTCCACGGTCCGTGGCCGAGCGAGGGCAGGGGATTGCGGAGCAGCTGAACGCCGAGGTAGACCAGCGCGACGACCACCGCGACCGTGACGTAGCGGCGCAGCAGCCGGATCCAGCCCAGCGGACGCAGTGCCAGGGCGGTGGTCACGACTCCGGCCAGCACGACGTAGATCCAGCGGGGCACGCTGCCGGTGATCTGGTGCAGGGCAGTGCTGATCGTGACGATCTCGAAGGTCGTCCACCCCAGCAGCTGGACGATGTTCAGCACGGTGGGCAACCACGACAACCGGGCACCGAACAGCCCGCGCAGCAGCACCATCGCCGGCGAGCCGGTGACGGTGCCCGGCACGGCGGCGATCGCGACGGCCGCGGTACCGACGACGGTGCCGACCACGAGTGCCAGCAGGGCGGCGCCCAGCGAGATCGGGGTGTTGCCGATCGGGTAGAGGACGTAGATCGCGCCGGTGAACCCGAGCAGGCTGACCCCGAGATTGCCCCACATGCCCAGCTGGTCGATCAGTCGCAGCGATCGTTCGGCCGGCTGGTCGAGGGTGATCGGTGCCTCGCCGCTGATCCTGTCGTCGAGAGCAGTCACAGGACCGCCATCCCTTCTGTCGGTGACGATGCCTGGGCGTGATGTCGTTTCGGGATGCGGCCGGCGCGACCGGCCAGGCGACCGGCCTGAACGGCCAGTCGCATGGCCTGAGCCATGGCAACGGGGTCCTGTGCGCGGGTGACGGCCGAGGCCAGCAGCACCGCGTCGCACCCGAGTTCCATGGCCAGCGCGGCGTCGGACGCGGTGCCGATGCCGGCGTCGAGGATCACCGGGACGTCGGCCTCGCTGACGATCAGCTCGATGTTGTGCGGGTTGCCGATGCCGAGCCCGGTGCCGATCGGCGAGCCCAGCGGCATGACCGCGACGCACCCGGCCTGCTGCAACCGGCGGGCCAGGATCGGATCGTCGTTGGTGTACGGGAAGACCTGGAAGCCCTGTGCCACCAGGGCAAGCGCTGCGTCGAGCAGCTCGATCGGGTCGGGCAGCAGGGTGCGTTCGTCCGCCACGACCTCGAGTTTCACCCAGTCCGTCTCGAGCGCCTCGCGGGCCAGCTGCGCGGTGCGGACGGCCTCGCGGGCGGTGCGGCAGCCGGCGGTGTTGGGCAACACGCGCACGCCGCGTCGGTCGATCACGTCTATGACCGTTCCGCTCGTGCCCGCGTCGACTCGGCGCATCGCCACCGTGCACAGCGACGTGCCCGAGGCAACCAGAGTCTCGTCGACGACGTGCAGGCTCGGTGCGCCACCGGTGCCGAGGATCAGTCGTGAGCCCAGTTCGACGCCGGCGACTACGAAGGGGTCAGCCACCCTGCACCGCCGTGATCAGCTCGACGTCGGCGCCCTCGCCGAGCACGGTGTCGCCCCACTCGGAGCGCGGCACCACCGAGCCGTCGAGCACCACCGCGCTGCCGCGTGCCGAGCCGGTCTCGGCCAGGATCAACGCATCGAGCGTGACCCCGTCCTCGACCTGTCGGGACTTGCCGTTGAGCAGGATCGTCACGTCGTACCTCCGTTCGTGATCAGGTGCCGGTCGGCGAAGCGGTCGGGCGCGAACGGCGACAGCACGTCGGGGACCGCACCGTCAGCGATGAGCGCGGCGACCCCGTCGGCCGTCACCGGCGTCAGCAGGACGCCGTTGCGGTAGTGCCCGGTGGCGAGGATCAGTCCGTCGAGCCCACCGATGCCGATGAGTGGCGCGTTGTCGGGGGAGCCGGGACGCAGGCCGGTGCACACCTCGTCGAACACCGCCTCGCTCAGCTCGGGCACCAGCGACTGCGCATCGCGCAACAACTCATAGACCGCGCCGGCGCGGGGTGAGCGGTCGAACCCGGCCTCCTCGACGGATGCGCCTACGACGATCTGTCCGTCGGCACGCGGTACGAGGTAGATCGACGCGCCCTTCACCGTTCCGCGCACGACGTGATCCAGCAGCGGCGGGCCGGGCAGGTGCAAGCGCAGGGTCTGGCCCCTCACCGGTCGGACGGGCGGGGCGATGTCGGACGGCAGGCCGTCGACCGAGCCCGACCAGCACCCGGCAGCGAGAACGACCGTTCCGGCCGACAGCTGGGAGCCGTCGTCGAACCGCACGCCCGTGACCCGATCACGCTCGGTGATCAAAGACGCCGTAGCTGTGACGGTGCGTACACCACACCAACCCCCAGCACGCAGCAGCGCCGCGTGCAACATCCTCGGGTCGACCTGGTGATCGCCCGCCGCGAACAGCGCGCCCGGTAGGCCCGGCGCCACCGCGGGTTCGAGCGTGCGCAGCTCGCGGCCGGTGATCATTTCGGTGGACGCGCCGAGCCGTCGGGCCAGGACATGCAGGTCGCGCAGGGTGGCGAGGTCGGCGGCGTCCCAGGCGACCGCGACCGTGCCGCTCTCGCGGTACCCGGTCGGCAGGCCGGACTCGTCGGCGACCTCGGCCGCGAACGACGGGTAACGCGCGAGCGAGTCCAGGCTCAGCGTCAGTAGTGAGGTCTCGGTGTGATGCAGTTCGGTGATCGGTGCCAGCATGCCGGCCGCGGTGTGCCACGCGCCGCGTCCCGGTTCGGGGTCGACGACCGCGACGTCGAGGCCGCGCTGCGCGCACCGCCATGCCGTCGCCGCGCCGATGATGCCGGCGCCGACGATCACGACGTCGACAGGTGGATGACTCATCTGCTCCCTCGCGCCGGCATTACCCGGATCAGGTTCGACGGTCGGCCTGCTGGCCCTCTCAGCCCACCCCGTGGCGAGCTCCCGTTGCGACACCGACCCTACGCTGGGCGATGTGAGGGACGCGTGCGACCGAACCGAGGGCATGGCGGCTTGCCGGCCCGAACGGAGTGAGGGCGTGTCGACGCTGCAGGACGCCCGCCTCTACCTGTGCACGGACTCGCGGTCACGGACCGGCGATCTGGCCGACTTCCTGGACGCCGTGCTGGGCAACGGCGTCGACGTCGTGCAACTGCGGGAGAAGGGCCTCGAGGCGCGGGACGAGATGCGCGTGCTCGAGACGTTCGCGGCTGCGGCGCAGGAACACGGCGCGCTGTGGGCGGTCAACGACCGTGCCGACGTCGCCCGGGCCGTGGGTGCGCCGATCCTGCACCTCGGCCAGGACGACCTGCCCGTCGGCATCGCCCGCGAGATCGTGGGGGAGGGCGTCCTGATCGGCCGCTCGACGCACTCGCCGTCCCAGGCCGACGCCGCCCGCACCGAGGACGACGTGGCCTACTACTGCTGCGGGCCGACCTGGACGACGCCGACGAAGCCGGGCCGCCCGGCCGCGGGACTGTCACTGATCGAGCACGCCACCGCGCGGCAGGACGAGCGGCCGTGGTTCGCCATCGGCGGTATCGAGTCCCTCACGCGGCTCGACGAGGTGATCGCCCGAGGTGCGCGGCGGGCCGTCGTGGTCCGTGCCGTCACCGAGGCCGAGGACCCCGGCGCCGCAACCGCCGCGTTCGCCTCCCGGCTCCGCGCCGCGGACTGAGGTCAGGCGGGCCAGTCCTTGATCCGCCAGAAGTGCCCGACCGGCCCCAGCCCGGAGCCGAGCGGGAACGACCCCTCCACCGCGCCGGTGACGAACGCCTTGCCCTGGTGCACGGCCTCGACCAGCGACGACCCGCGCGCCAACCCGGCCGTGATCGCCGATGCCAGCGAATCACCGGACCCGTGGGTATGCAGGGTCGTTCGACGCGGGGCACTGAGCTCGGTCCACGTCGTGCCGTCGTAGAGCAGGTCGATTGCGTCGCCGTCGGGCAGGTGGCCGCCCTTGACCAGCACCGCCTGTGGGCCGAGCGCGAGCAGCGCATGGGCTGCGTCCGTCATGTCGGCGCGGGTGCGGACGTCGACGCCGGTCAGCAGTTTCACCTCGCCGAGGTTCGGTGTGATCAGGGTGGCCAGCGGCACGATCACCTCGCGCAGCACCTCGAACGCGTCGGGGCGCAGCAGCGGATCACCGTGCTGGGAGGCCGCCACCGGATCGACGACGAACGGCGTGATCCGCAAGCGGGAAACGACCTCGGCCACCGCCGTCATGATCGCCGCCGACGCGAGCATCCCCGTCTTGGCCGCACCGACGCCGATGTCGGTCGTCACCGACTCGATCTGGTCGGCGACGGCCTGCGCCGGCAGCTCGTAGAAATCGGAGACCCCGAGCGAGTTCTGCACCGTGACCGCCGTGATCGCCGACATGCCGTGCACCCGACACGCGAGGAACGTCTTCAGGTCGGCTTGCGCTCCGGCGCCGCCGCCGGAATCAGAACCGGCGATGGTGAGTGCTGTCGGAGGTTGGCCAGGGTGCACCGTGCCAGTGTTACGTATGCCCATGGCCGCAGCTCTCGACCACGTCACGATCGCCTCGTCGGACCTCGCCCGCAGCCTGGCGTTCTACGAAGCCGCGCTCGGCGCTCTGGGCATGGTGCGTCTCGCCGAGCTGGTCGACGAGGAGGAGGACGACGCGCAGGTCGAGGCAGCCGGTTGGGGCGAACCGGCCGGGCAGGTGCTGATCTGGGTGATCACCGCAGAGGTCTCGACGCGCGACGCGCACATCGGGTTGCGGGCTGCGGGCAGCGCTGACGTCCGCGCGTTCCACGCTGCGGCCGTCGCGGCCGGCGGGACCGATCACTCGGCCCCGCGGCGCTGGCCGCTCTACCGCCGCGGCGAGTTCAACGCGATCGTCCGCGACCCCGCGGGCAACCTCGTCGAGGTCGTGGCGCCGGAGTAGCCACCGGCTCAGATGAGCGATTCGAGGGTGCGCTTGAGCTGGATGACGGTGTCGTCGGCGATCGGCTCGAAACCCTTGCGCAGAAAGGGTTCTGCGAACCGGAAGACGCCCTTGAACCGGAAGTGCGCACGGTAGGTGATCACCGTTCGCTCGCCTTCCGCACCCGGCTCGGCGCGGAACGTCAGGTCGTCGGTGGCCTCGACGGTCTTGTTCACGCCGGTGAACGTCAGGTGCTCGTCGCGGTCGAGGCGCACGAGGCGGTAGTCGAGCTCGGTGCGCCGGCCACGGAACTCGGAGACGTTGCGGAACGTCGAGCCCACCGTCGGCGGGCCGTCGCCGTCGGTGCGTACGGTGCTCACCGTGCCGGGGTCCCACTGCTCGGTGTGCGTGAAGTCCGACAGGTAGCCGAAGACGAGCGCCACGGCCCGCTCGACGACGACCTCGCGTTCGACGGTGATCATCGGACGTCCCGGAAGTGCTCGACGAGCGGTGGCTGCGCGAAATGCGGGCCGATCGCCGCGCGCCACCGGGTGAACCGGTCGGTGCCGCGGAAGTTCCGTTCGTGCGCCTCGACGGACTCCCACTCGACGAGCAGGGTGAAGCGCGACGCCGACTCGATGCCACGCGTCAGGCGGACGGAGCGGCAACCGGGCGTGCCGGCCAGCACCTCGCGCACGCCGCGGTAGGCAGTCTCGAAGTCGTCCTCGGCACCGGGCACGATGTCGACGAGCGCCACCTCGAGAACGCCTGCATGCTCACTCATGATCCCAGCGTGCCAGGTCGGACCAGGCGGGCGCGCGGCAGACCGGATTCTGCGTAACACCTGGCACACTGGCCCCATGTCTGCTGGCCGGATCGTCGCCGCCGTCGTCTCGTCGCTGGCCGTGGGGGGTTGCGCAGTCGTCGTGTTCGGGATGGCGCACGCGGACAGCGCACCTGACGCAGCGCCCCGCCCGAGCCGCACCGTTGCGCCAACGTCGCGGCCTGCGTACGTACCGGCTGCAGCTTCGGATGTGAGCCGGGTTCCGGTCGCCACGCCCTGGTCCTCATACTTGAACACATTGAGCTGGTCGGGCTTCATCC
>CAZZVT010000082.1:7795-14323 GCA_964657545.1 uncultured Jatrophihabitantaceae bacterium | reverse complement strand
ACGTCAAGGCGCTGTCCAAGGGCGTGCTCAAGGTGATGTCGAAGATGGGCATCTCCACGATCGCGTCCTACACCGGCGCGCAGGTGTTCGAGGCGTTCGGGCTCGACCAGTCACTGGTCGACGAGTACTTCGGCGGCACTCCGTCGCGGCTCGGCGGCATCGGGCTGTCCACCGTGGCCGACGAGGTCGAGGCGCGGCACACGCTGGCCTACCCGCTGATCGCCACCTCGCGCGCGCACCGCCGCCTCGAGATCGGTGGCGAGTACCAGTGGCGTCGCGAGGGTGAGCTGCACCTGTTCAACCCCGAGACGGTGTTCCTGCTGCAGCACGCCACCCGCGGGCGCCGCTACGAGGTCTTCAAGGAGTACACCGACAAGATCGAGGCGCTCAACCGCGAGGGCGGGACGCTCCGCGGGCTGTTCGCGTTCCGCACCGACCTGCGGCCGGCCGTCCCGATCGACGAGGTCGAGCCGGTGTCCGAGATCGTCAAGCGTTTCGCCACCGGGGCCATGAGCTACGGCTCGATCTCGGCCGAGGCCCACGAGACGCTGGCCATCGCCATGAACCGTCTCGGCGGCCGGTCGAACTGCGGCGAGGGCGGCGAGGACGCGCGGCGGTTCACGGCCGACGACAACGGCGACCTGCGCCGCTCGGCCGTGAAGCAGGTGGCCTCCGGTCGGTTCGGGGTGACCAGCCACTACCTCGTCAACGCCGACGACATCCAGATCAAGGTCGCGCAGGGCGCGAAGCCCGGCGAGGGCGGGCAGCTGCCCGGCTACAAGGTCTATCCGTGGATCGCGCGCACCCGGCACTCGACGCCCGGCGTCGGGCTCATCTCGCCGCCGCCGCACCACGACATCTACTCGATCGAGGACCTCGCCCAGCTCATCCACGACCTGAAGAACGCCAACCCGCAGGCGCGCGTGCACGTCAAGCTCGTCAGCGAGGCCGGGGTCGGCACGGTCGCCGCGGGCGTGTCCAAGGCCCACGCCGACGTCGTGCTGATCTCCGGGCACGACGGTGGCACGGGTGCGGCGCCGATGACCTCGCTCAAGCACGCCGGCCTGCCGTGGGAGCTCGGGCTGGCCGACACCCAGCAGACCCTGCTGCTCAACGGATTGCGCGATCGCATCTCGGTGCAGGTCGACGGCGCCATGAAGACCGGCCGCGACGTCGTCGTGGCGGCACTGCTCGGCGCCGAGGAGTACGGATTCGCGACCGCGCCGCTGATCGTGTCGGGCTGCATCATGATGCGGGTCTGCCACCTCGACACCTGTCCGGTCGGCGTCGCCACCCAGAACCCGGTGCTGCGCGAGCGGTTCACCGGCACGCCGGAGTTCGTCGAGACGTTCTTCACCTTCATCGCCGAGCAGGTGCGCGAGCTGCTCGCAGAGCTCGGGTTCCGCACGCTGCAGGAGGCGATCGGGCAGGTCGGCACCCTCGACACGTCGAGGGCGATCGAGCACTGGAAGGCCGACGGCCTGAACCTGGCGCCGGTGCTGGCCGATCCGGCCAACCCCTACGCCCAGACGCTGACCCAATCGCGTGAGCAGGACCACGCGCTCGAGGCCGCGCTCGACAACACCCTCATCCAGCTGTGCGAGGGTGCGCTGCTCGACGCGGCGCCGGTGAAGCTCGAGCTGCCGGTGCGCAACGTCAACCGCACGGTCGGGACGATGCTGGGTTCGCTGGTGACCCGCCGCTACGGTGCCGACGGGCTGCCACCGGGCACGATCGACGTCACCTTCCGCGGCTCGGCCGGGCAGTCGTTCGGCGCCTTCCTGCCACGGGGCATCACCTTGCGGCTGCTCGGCGACACCAACGACTACGCCGGTAAGGGATTGTCCGGCGGCGTTCTGTCCGTGCGTCCCGACGAGCGATCGACATTCGTGGCCGAGGAGAACGTCGTCGCGGGCAACGTCATCGCCTACGGCGCGACGTCCGGTGAGATCTACCTGCGCGGTGTCGTGGGCGAGCGGTTCTGCGTCCGCAACTCCGGCGCCACCGTGGTGGCCGAGGGCGTGGGCGATCATGCGCTCGAGTACATGACCGGCGGGGTCGCGGTCATCCTCGGTGCGGTCGGGCGCAACATCGGCGCCGGCATGTCCGGCGGCTACGCCTACGTCCTGGACCTCGACGAGTCGCGGGTCAACCGCGAGATGGTCGACGTCGAGACGCTGGACAGCGTGGACGCGGACGAGGCATTACGGGCAGTGGTCGAGGCGCACGTGGCGTACACGGACTCAGCGAGCGGTAAGGCGCTGCTCGCCGACTGGTCGGCGGCGCGGCGCCGGTTCTCGGTGATCGTGCCGCGTGATTTCAAGCGCGTGCTCGAGGCCACGAAGCGGGCACAGGACTCGGGTGAGGACGTCGACGCGGCGGTCATGGCGGCCGCCAGGTCGTAGCGGCCGGCATTGCGCCGCCGAGAGCAGTGCTCTTCAGCATCTCCGGCACGGTGTGCGGCGTGCTCAGGCCCGAACCCGAGATCGTCCGATGGCCGGCCGGGAGCTCGGCGGTGCCCGCCGATTGACAGTTTGCTGTCATCATGACAGAGTGCTGTCATGACACCGACACCCGTGCACGTCGCCGTCTTCGACACCTTCGCCGACTGGGAGATCGGGTACGCCACCGCGCACCTGCGCAGGGCGTCATGGCAGCGCGAACCCGGTCGCTACGACGTCGTCACGGTCGGCACCACCCGCGACCCGGTCGTCACGATGGGCGGGATGCGCATCGTCCCGGACGTCACGATCGACGAGGTCGAGCCCGCCGACAGCGCCATGCTGATCCTCGCCGGCGGTGACCACTGGGGCGAGGACTCTACGGCGCCGTTCCGGCACGCGGCCCGGCGCTTCGTCGAGGCGGGCGTGCCCGTCGCCGCGGTGTGCGGGGCGACCTTCGGTCTCGCGATCGAGGGCCTGCTCGACGCCAGGCCGCACACCAGCAACGCCGCCGTCTACCTGCAGTCCTCGGGTTACGCCGGCGGGGCGCACTTCGTCGACGAACCGGTCGTCGACGACGGCGGCGTCATCACCGGCAGCGGCGCGGCGCCCGTCGAGGTGGCCAAGGCCGTCCTCGGCCGGCTCGGCGTCTACGAGCCGGCCGTGCTCGAGTCGTGGTTCAAGCTCTACGGCCACCGTGACCCGGCCGGTTTCTACGAGCTGATGGCCGTATGACGTCGACCGACCAGGAGCTGCTCTCGGCGGCGGCGCTCAAGGCCTTCAGGCTCAACGGCCAGTTCCTCGGCCTGGCCGAGGACCTCGCCCGCCCCGCCGGGCTCACCGCGGCGTGGTGGCAGGTGCTGGGGGCGGTGATCCACGACCCGCTACCGGTGGCCGGCATCGCCCGCGAGATGGGCATCACCCGCCAGAGCGTGCAGCGCATCGCCGACCTGCTGGTCGAGCGGGGCCTCGCGGAGTACCGCGGCAACCCCGCGCACCGGCGGGCGAAGCTCGTGACACCGACCGCCGCCGGCCGGCAGGCGATGACGCGGATCGGCCCGGGTCATCGCGAGGCCGCCGAGACACTGGCCGACGCGCTCGGGCGGCCCGAGTTCGCCGCTGCGGTCGAGGCGCTGCGGACCCTGTCGGACGCCCTGGACAAGATCGGGCGCTGACCACGACGTCCGTTCACCCGCGCGACGCGGGTCGGTCGGGTGAACCGGCGTGGCGTGCACCACTCGAGCACTACGCTGGTGAACGTGAACCGGCACGCGAAGATCGTCTGCACGCTGGGCCCGGCGACGGACTCGCCCGAGCGCGCGAGAGCGCTCGTCGAGGCGGGCATGGATGTCGCCCGGCTCAACTTCAGCCACGGCGAGCACGCCGACCACGGGCGTCGCTTCCAGGAGGTCCGGGCCGCAGCCAAGGCGGCCGGGCGCAACCTGGCCGTGCTCGCCGACCTGCAGGGCCCGAAGATCCGTCTCGGCCGCTTCGCCGAGGGCCCGGTCATGTGGGCCACCGGCGACCGCGTGCGGGTCACCGTCGACGACGTGCCGGGCACCCACGACCGGGTGTCGACGACGTACAAGAACCTCGCCGACGACGTGCGCCCCGGCGACCGGTTGCTCGTCGACGACGGGAACGTCGCACTGATTGCGGTCGAGGTCGAGAACGGCACCGACGTCGTCTGTGACGTCACCGAGGGCGGCATGGTCAGCGACAACAAGGGCTTGTCGCTGCCCGGCGTCGAGGTCAGCGTCCCGGCGATGTCGGACAAGGACGCCGCCGACCTCGAGTTCGCGCTGTCGTTGGGCGTCGATTACGTCGCGCTGTCGTTCGTGCGGCACCCCGAGGACGTCAAGCTGGTACACCGCGTCATGGACGCGGTCGGTGTGCGCGTGCCGGTGATCGCGAAGGTCGAGAAGCCGGAGGCCGTCGAGAACCTCGAGGCGATAGCGCTGGCGTTCGACGGCATGATGGTCGCGCGCGGCGACCTCGGCGTCGAGATGCCGCTCGAGCAGGTGCCGGTCGTCCAGAAGCGCGCCATCCAGATCTGCCGCGACAACGCCAAGCCGGTCATCGTCGCCACCCAGATGCTCGAGTCGATGATCACGCACTCGCGGCCCACCCGCGCCGAGGCCTCCGACGTCGCGAACGCGGTCATCGACGGCGCCGACGCGGTGATGCTGTCCGGCGAGACCAGCGTCGGCAAGTACCCGGTGCAGGCGGTGGCCACGATGAGCCGCATCATCCGCTCCGTCGAGGAATCCGGCACCGACGTCCGCGGGCTGCGGCACACGCCCCGCACGTCCGGCGGCGCACTCGTCAAGGCGGCCAAGGACATCGGTGACGCGCTCGGCGCGGTGGCACTCGTGGCGTTCACCCAGACCGGCGACACCGCACGGCGGCTGTCGCGGCTGCAGCCCAGCCAGCGCCTGCTCGTGTTCACCCCGATCGAGACGGTGCAGCGCCAGATGGCGCTGGTGTGGGGCGCCGAGGCGCACCTGGTGTGGAGCGTCAACACCACCGACGACATGGTGCGCCAGGTCGACTCCGCGCTGCTCAACCGCGGCGTCTGTCACCCGCACGACCTCGTCATCGTGGTGGCCGGCACGCCGCCGAACACACCCGGTGCCACCAACACCATCCGCGTCCACCACATCGGTGACGTCCTGCGGCATGGCTGACCCCGCCGCCGAGCTGGGTCCCGACGGCCAGGCCGCCGTCGACGGGCTCGTGGCCCTGCTCGACCTCGAACCCATCGAGGTCGACATCTACCGCGGCAGCAGTCCGCAGGAGAGTTCGCAACGGGTGTTCGGCGGCCAGGTGGCGGGACAGGCGCTGGTCGCCGCCGGGCGCAGCGTCGACCCCGACCGGTTCGTGCACTCGCTGCACTCCTACTTCATCCGTCCCGGCGATCCCGCCGTGCCGATCGTGTACGAGGTCGACCGGGTGCGCGACGGACGCTCGTTCTCGGTCCGCCGGGTCGTCGCGGTCCAGCACGGTCACGTGATCTTCTCGCTGTCGGCGTCGTTCCAACTCGCGCAGGACGGCTTGGAGCACCAGACGTCGATGCCGGCCGCGCCCCGGCCCGAGTCGCTGCCCACGCTCGCCGAGCACTACTGCGACGATCCCGATGCGTTGGCCTTCTACCGGCGTCGGCCCCGGCCGATCGACCTGCGCTACGTCGGCGAACCTCCGTGGCAGCGGACGGGTCCTGCTCCGGCCGACGGCACCCACGTGTGGCTGCGCGCCGACGGCCGACTGCCCGATGACCCGTTGCTGCACGTCTGCGTGCTGGCCTTCGCGTCCGACTTCACGCTGCTGGACGCCGCGCTCGCGCGGCACGGCCGCAGCAACCGCCTCGGCAACATCTCGATGGCCTCGCTCGATCACGCGATGTGGTTCGAGCGGCCGTTCCGCGTCGACGAGTGGTTGCTGTACACGATGCAGTCGCCCTCCGCCTCGGGCGGCCGGGCGCTGACCTCGGGCCGCTTCCATCGGCAGGACGGCACGATGGTCTGCAGCGTCGTGCAGGAGGGCGTCATCCGCGTCCGCGACTGACGGCCAGGTCTTCGGGCCGATGTGGGTGTCCATGATCGCGACGGAACGGCGCCTAGCCACCGAAATGCTGTTGGGCCGGTTGTAGCGCCACTCGATTCCGACGGAGTCGAGCGTGTCGCCCATGATCGCGAGTATGTCGCGAGACTCGTTGGCGAACAGGTAACGCGGATACGCATAGGTCTTGCCACGCACCGTGATCCGATTGATGCTGCGGCACCCGTCGGAGTGGATCAGCCCGCGGATCAGCGGCCAGGGATGGTCCCTGACCAGTGCCTGCTGCCAGTCGGCCAGCACGATCGGCCGGGTGTGTTTATAACCGCGACCGTGCTGTGGGAACAAGCAGGGCCAGTGCATCCAGTAGCAGTAGCGGTCACTACAGCCGGTTCCCTGGACCGCGCCGGCTCGGTTGCCGCTGAGCACTGTCATGGCCGCGTCGACCTCGGTGGCGATCGCCGGGTACACATCCGCACACGCGACGCGCAGTTTCGGTACCCGGACCGAGGTGACCAGATATCCGTCGCCC
>CAZZVT010000082.1:0-7695 GCA_964657545.1 uncultured Jatrophihabitantaceae bacterium | reverse complement strand
ACACGCGACGCGCAGTTTCGGTACCCGGACCGAGGTGACCAGATATCCGTCGCCCAGGTACTGCCCAAGCAGGTAAGCGTAGGCCGCGGGGTGCGGGCAGGTAGTCCCGCGCAGGCGAAGCAGATGGTCCGCTCGCGGATCGCTAGTGCCGCCTCGGGTGCAGCCTGCCAGTCGCGTACCGTGCTGCGCGCCAACCCGGTCGATCGGACGATCGCAGCGGTGGACAGGCCCGCCTCGGCGAGGTCGATGACCGTGGCCCGAACCGCTCGCGCGTGCATGAGCCCTGGCTACCGCACAGCACTGACAGACTTGTGCCCCCGGTGGGATTCGAACCCACACTGCATGGTTTTTGAGACCATCGTCTCTACCGGTTGGACTACAGGGGCTCTGTAGCTGGGATGTCACGCCCGCGAAATCTTAGCCGGTTTAGTCTGATCACTCGTTCAACGACGAACCGAGAGGGACCATCGTGGCCTCCGCAGCACCCGCCAACTTGCCGGCGCAGGCGCCGATACGAGTAGTGATCGCCGAGGACGAGGCGCTGATCCGACTCGACCTTCGCGAGATGCTCGAGGAGGAGGGGTTCGAGGTCGTGGGCGAGGCAGCCGACGGCGAGCAGGCCGTGGCGCTGGCCCAGGAACTCACCCCGGACCTGGTGATCTGCGACGTCAAGATGCCCAAGATGGACGGCATCGCTGCGGCGGCCCAGATCACCGAGGCGCGCATCGCGCCGGTCGTCATGCTGACCGCCTTCAGCCAGCGTGACCTCATCGACCGTGCGCGCGACGCCGGGGCGATGGCGTATCTGGTCAAGCCGTTCCAGAAGCGCGATCTGCTGCCGGCCATCGAGATGGCCACCTCGCGCTTCGCCGAGATCCGGGCGTTGGAATCCGAGGTCACCGGGCTGCGGGAGCGGCTCGAGGCCCGCAAGCTCATCGAGCGGGCGAAGGGTTCGTTGATGATGAAGCACACGATGAGCGAGCCCGAGGCGTTCCGATGGATCCAGCGCGCCGCCATGGACAACCGAACCTCCATGAAGGCCGTCGCCGAACTCGTGCTGAGCGGCGAGGCCGAGGCCGCTACCGACCAGTAGCTCACACCCGGCCCACAGGATGGGTGGAGATTTGGTCACGACGTCGATCCACGTCGCGTTGCAGGTACACAGCAGGCAACGGATCGGCTAACGTCCCGCCAACCGGAGCCGCCACGGTGTGGCTCGGACACCTCGTAGACGACCTCACAGGAGGCACAGCTAGTGCGATCTCGCGTAACAACTTCGGCATTGGCGCTGGCAGCAGTCGGCGCGTTGGCCCTCAGCGGCTGCGGCAGCAGCAGCAGCGGTAACAGCACCAAGACCGGTGGTCTCGGCGGCAGCTCATCGAGCGGTAGCGGTGCTGCCGCGGCCAACCAGACCTACACCCTCGGTTTCATCGGGGCCCTGTCCGGGCCCAACGCGCAGCTGGGCATCAACGAGCGCAACGGCGCAGAGCTTGCGATCGACGAGGCGAACGCCTCGGGCAAGTACAAGTTCAAGGTCAAGCTCGACCCGCAGGACTCCGAGGGTGACCCCGCGAAGGCTCCGGCGGCGGCCACGGCATTGACCTCGAACGCCGCTGTCATCGGTGTCATCGGGCCTGCGTTCTCGGGTGAGAGCAAGGCTGTCGACCCGACCTTCTGCTCGGCGAGTCCGTCGATGCCGATCGTCACCGCCTCGGCCAGTGCGGCCAGCCTGAGCACGGCCGGTTACAAGTGCTGGCACCGCATCATCCCGAACGACAACGTCGAGGGCTCGCAGGGCGCCGACTGGCTCGCGCGCACCGGGGCCAAGAAGGTCTTCGTGCTCAGCGACCTGAGCACGTACGGCGCGGGCGTGGCGGGCACGATGGCGTCCGAGCTGAAGGCCAAGGGCGTCACCGTCGTCACCGGCGGCGTCGACGGCACCACGACGAAGAACTACAACCCGATCGCGCAGACGATCGCGTCGTCCGGTGCCGACGCCATGTTCTACGGCGGTTACGACACGCAGGCCGCGCTGCTCGCGAAGGCGCTCGTCTCGGCGGGCTTCAAGGGACGCACCGTCACCGGTAACGGCGGCAAGTCGTCGGTCTTCACCCAGAACGCCGGCGCTGCGGGCAACGGTTGGTACTTCACCTGCGGTTGCCAGGACGCGACCGTGGCCCCGGCTGCGAAGGCGTTCACCGCCGCTTACACCACGAAGTACAAGGCCGCGCCGTCGACGTACTCCCCGGAGGCCTACGACGCCGCGAACCTGTTCATCACCTCCATCGAGAAGGCCTCGTCCAGCGGCACCGTCACGCGCACCAGCCTGATGACCGCACTGAACGCGGCCGATTACCCCGGGATCACCACCACCATCAAGTTCCAGTCCGACGGTGAGGTCGAGGCGAGCAACCTCGTCGTCAACCTGTTCCAGCAGAAGAACGGCGTGATCAAGGGTCTGGGCAACATCAACACGATCAAGTGATCGTCATCGCTTGATGCACACAGCACGCCGACAGGGGCGAGCCGGGAGGACCTCGGCTCGCCCCTGTTGTGAGCCGTACACACGATCACGCAGACGAGCACGGTGCGGCGCGTGCCGGCGCCACGTCGAGGGAGCGCAAGGTTGAGCAACGGTCAGAGCTGGTTCGAGCAGTTGCCGCAGAACATCGAGATCGGGCTGCAGCAGGGTTCGATCTACGCGATCGTGGCCCTGGGTTACACGCTCGTCTACGGCGTCCTGCAGCTGATCAACTTTGCCCACAGCGAGGTCTTCATGGCAGGCGGCTTCGGCAGCTATCTCGTGGTCGACGGGATCGTGGGCCACAGACATGTGTCCACAGCTGTGGTGCCGCTGGTCGTGCTCGCGGGGGCCGTCAGCGGAGCGATCACCGGTGCTGCCATCGCATGGCTGCTGGAGAAGGTCGCCTACAAGACACTGCGGAAACGCGGGGCGCCCAAGCTGGCGTTCCTGATCAGCGCGATCGGTGCGTCGCTCTTCCTGTCGAACCTGGCCGGCAAGCTCTTCAACCGATTACCGTCCAACTCGTTCCCGACCTATTTCAACGTAAACTACCGGCTCTTCAGCGTCTTCGGCGCGAGGGTGGACCTCATCGACGCCATCGTCATCGGGTCCACGATCGTCATGATGGTGTTCCTCGACCGGCTGGTGAACAAGACCAAGCTCGGCAGCGGCATCCGTGGCGTCGCCGAGGACGCTCCGACGGCGGCGTTGATGGGCATCGACATCGACAAGACGATCTCTCGCACCTTCGTGATCGGCGGTGCGCTGGCCGGCGTGGCCGGCTTCCTGTACGCCACACTTTTCGGCGTCAGCAACCTGATGGGCTTCACCCCGGGGGTCAAGGCGTTCGCCGCGGCCGTCCTGGGCGGCATCGGCAACATCCGCGGTGCCATGATCGGCGGCCTGCTGCTCGGCGAGGCCGAGGTGTTGATCTCGGCCCTTCCGTTCATCGGGGCGAAGTGGAACGACGTCGTCAGCTTCGTCGTCCTGGTCGGCATCCTGCTGTTCCGGCCCACCGGCATCCTCGGCGAGCGACTGGGGCGTGCGGCATGACCGTCCTGGACGTCAAGCCCTCGGTCGGTTCGATCGCGCAGGAACTGTCCACGCGCGACGGGCTGCGCACGCACGGCAAACGACTTGCCGCGTGCGTGCTGGGTGGACTGGTGCTGGCCCTGATGGTCGGCAACCAGGAAGGCACCCAGGACGACTTCCACATCGCCTTCCACGAAGCGGTGCTCGAACCACGGGTCTTCGTGTTCATCGCGATCGGCGTCGTCGTCTATCTGCTGATGACCTTCTGGCCCCTGGTCGTGCCTTTCCTCGGGCGTCCCGGCATCCAGGCGCTGACCGCCGGACTGCTCGCGATCATCGCGGCGCAGACGGTCATGAACTGGTACGACCCGCTGGTCTCGCGCAACGGCGACGGTAAGTTCCGAAGCGTCAGCAGCGCCCTCGACGGCCAGGGCGGTCTCGCGCCCTACACAGCGCCGTTCTTCTCCTACCTGGGTTGGGCTCTTGCCGCTGCGGCGGTCGTGCTCACCGGGGCCGAGATCGTCCTGCGCCGACGCATCGGCGGGTACCTCGCCGCGGTGGTCGGCGTAGCCGGTGCCGTCGTGGCGTTCCTGGCCCACCGCGACGTCCTTGCGGTCGGCGGTGGCGTCGACCACTCGCTCGGCATGTTCGTCGACGTGATCGGTTTCGCGACCCTGGCAGCAGCCGGGCTGACTGCGTCGCTGTCGCGCACCGAGGTCGCCGACACCCGCGGCTTCCTCACCCGGGTGATGGAGTACCGGCCGGGTCTCGTTCTGCTTGTCGGGGCGTTCGTCTGGGGACTGCTCGCCTTCACGACATTCGGCTGGTTCTACCCGTCCGGAGCGTCGCTGAACGACACGCTGTCCGATGCCTCGCGCGACTTCAAGGGCACCGGTGTCAACGGGTTGACCTCGCTGTACCTGGGCAGCCTCGGCTGGATCCTGTTCGCGATCTGCGTCGTTCTCGCTGCGGTCGCGGTCTGGCTGCGCAACGAGATCGTTGCCTGGGCGGCGGCGCTGGCGGCGTTCGTCTCGGTGATCATCACCTTCCTGGTGCTCAAGGACATGACGACGACGGCCGCGAAGGTGGTTCCCCAGTACGGCACCAGTTGGAAGAACCTCGGCGCGGGTGGGTTCATCGCCTGCATCGTGTTCTCCCTGATCGGGGCGGCGATGGCTCAGACGCTGTCGGCGGCACGCGCGGCCCGGGCGACCACTGTGCGCGACGACTCGCCCAAGCTGCCCATCACCGCGCTCATCGAGGGTGCCCGCCGGTCGGCCAACATGCGGGCCGTCCTCATCGTCGGCGTCGCGGTGGCCGTGTTCTATCCGCCGACGCTCCCGGTGACCTGGCAGAACGTGCTGGTTACCCAGATCGGCCCGTACGTGCTGCTGGCGATCGGCCTCAACGTCGTCGTCGGCTGGGCCGGCCTGCTCGACCTCGGCTACATCGCGTTCTACGAGATCGGTTCCTACACAACCGCATACCTGACCGGCTCGTTACCGATCAAGCCGCCGCATTTTCTGCACCCGTTCTCCTCGCCGCTGTGGGCGATCCCCTTCGCGGTAGCCGTGTGCCTGCTGGCGGGCGTCCTGCTCGGTGGTCCGACCCTGCGGTTGCGGGGTGACTACCTGGCCATCGTGACCCTCGGGTTCGGCGAGATCATCCAGCAGATCGCGAACAACAGCACCGGGTTCACCGGCGGACCGCAGGGCCCCACCGTTCCGCACCCCGACGTCAACTTCCTCGGGCTGCACATCACCTGGGGTCAGGACAACCTGCCCTACTGGTACCTGTTGCTGGTCATGCTGGTCATCGTGCTGGCGTTGTTCTACCGGCTCGAGGGGTCTCGGATCGGCCGTGCATGGGCGGCGATCCGCGAGGACGAGGTCGCCGCGCAGGCGTCCGGCGTCAACACGACCCGGGTCAAGCTGCTCGCCTTCGCGATCGGTGCCTCGACCTCCGGACTGGCGGGCGTGTTCTTCGCGACGCAGGTCGGGTACTTCGACCCCAGCCTGTTCACCCTGCAGGCCTCGATCCTCATCGTGGCCTACGTCGTCTTCGGTGGGATGGGCTCTCTGTACGGGGCGATGGCGGGCGCCGCGGTACTGACCTGGTTGCCGCAGTTCCTCAAGGACCAGGTGCCGGCCAACGATCGGCAGATGTGGGTCGGTGCCCTCGTCCTCGCAATGATGATCTTCCGGCCGGCCGGCCTGCTTCCGGCCCGGCGGCGCAGGGCTGAGCTCGAGGGGCTCGACAGCCCGCTGTCGGCCGAGGTGTCCGCGGTACCGTCGTCCGAGGGGCTGTGACATGAGCGAATCCACGCTGACGCCGCCGAGCGGCGATGTCGTGTTCGACGTCGAACATGTCACGTTGCGCTTCGGCGGCGTCGTCAGCCTCAACGACGTGTCGCTGCAGATGACGCGCGGCGAGATCCTCGCCGTCATCGGCCCGAACGGCGCGGGGAAGACATCGCTGTTCAACTCGCTCACCGGGGTCTACTCACCACAGCAGGGCAAGATCACCGTGGTCGGACGGGCGGGTGAGCGGCCGGTCAGTGTCATCGGCAAGAAGACCCACGTCGTCAACCACCTGGGCGTGGCCCGGACGTTCCAGAACATCCGCCTCTTCCCGGCGCTGACCGCGATCGAGAATGTCAAGGTCGGTGTCGAGACGCGGCAGAAGGCCGGCCCGATCGCTGCGATGCTGGGCATGCCGTGGCAGCGCGCGGAGGAGAAGCAGAGCACGAGCATCGCGCTGGCTCTGCTGCGCGACGTCGGCCTCGGCGCGCAGGCGAACGAGCTGGCCGGGTCGCTGTCCTACGGCGAGCAACGCCGACTCGAGATCGCCCGTGCCCTGGGCACCGACCCCGGCGTGCTGCTGCTCGACGAGCCCGCGGCCGGCACCAACCCGGCCGAGAAGCGCGAGTTGGCCGAACTGATCAAGCGCATCAATGTCGAGCGTGGAGTCAGTGTCCTGCTCATCGAGCACGACATGAAGCTGGTCATGTCCATCGCCGACCGGATCATCGTGCTGAATTTCGGCGAGAAGATCGCTGAGGGGACTCCGCAGGCAATCCAGAAGGACCCTGTCGTGGTCGCTGCGTACCTCGGCTCGTCGACCGAGGACGCCGCTGCCGAGATCGGCGACCAGCCCGAGTTGCACCTGATCGACACCGAGGACTCCGCAGCCGACGCACGGGAGCACGATCATGGATGAGACCCCACCGGCAGCCGACGCCCGTGTGCTGCTCGACGTCTCGCAGATGGTGGTCCGCTACGGCGCCATCGCCGCGATCAAGGGGATCAGCTTCCACGTCGACCGGGGTGAGATCGTCGCGCTTCTCGGCGCCAACGGGGCGGGCAAGACGACCACGCAGAAGACGGTGTCGGGCATGATGCGCCCGTCGGCCGGCTCGATCACGCTCGACGGCCGCCGCATCGACGGCATCCCGGCGCACGAACTGATCCGGCTGGGTGTCTGCCACGTACCGGAGGGGCGTCACGTCTTCCCGCGGATGACGGTCGAGGAGAACCTCGAGATGGGGGCGTTCCGGTTCAAGAAGATCGACCGCGACGACCTCGAGCGCGTCCTGGTCATGTTCCCGCGGTTGCGCGAACGGTTCCGTCAACAGGCCGGCACGCTGTCCGGCGGCGAACAGCAGATGCTCGCCATCGGCCGGGCGATCATGGGCAAGCCGCGGCTGCTGCTGCTCGACGAGCCGTCCATGGGCCTGGCACCGCTCATCGTGGCCCAGATCTTCGACATCATCCGCGAGATCAACGCCACCGGGGTGACGGTGCTGCTCGTCGAGCAGAACGCCGCTCAGGCGCTGGCCCTCGCCAACCGTGGCTACGTCCTGGAGACCGGCGAGATCGTGCTCGAAGGCAGCGGCAAGGACCTGCTGGCCGATGACCGGATCCGTGCCGCCTACCTCGGCGAGGAGATCGCCGCCTCGTAACGCGCACCCCGAACGTCGCACGCCGAGTCGCGAATTCTATGGTTGCGCCTTCACCGATGTGGGTGGACAGTCGGGATGGCTCGATTCAGTGCCGGCCAAGGCCGGTGGCATCCGCAGGGCACACGACCATCGGGTCCGTAGAGTTCGGCGGGTGCCTGCTCACCCCGAACGCTGCGTT
>CAZZVT010000081.1:13523-14340 GCA_964657545.1 uncultured Jatrophihabitantaceae bacterium | reverse complement strand
CCACTGGCGAACAGGGCGATCAGCGCGCCGGCCACCATCGCCGGACCGAACGGGATGAGCGTCTTGCGTCCGGCGCGGCGGGCGACGATCAGCACGGCACCGACGAGGCCGCCGAGTACGAACGCGGCGAACGTGCCGACAAAGATGGCGGGATACGACAGGAACCCCAATGCAACGCCGAGCACGCCGGCCAGCTTGACGTCGCCCAGACCCATGCCCTTGGGGCTGGCGAAGGCCAGCGCGAGGAAGAACGCGAACAGCACCGCGCCACCGAGTGCCGCTCGCACGAGTGGCTCGAAGCTGCCGCTCACGATGCTGGCGACGGTGAGCAGTACGACCATCGTCAGGTAGGTGGGGTAGACGATCGCGTTCGGCAGCCGGTGCACGTCGAGGTCGATGGCGGCCAGCGCAATGCCGGCGGACACGAAGAACAGGTAGGCCGGCAGGGCCGCGAGCAGGTGCAGGTGGGCGAGCTGGACGGTGGTGGCGAGGAACAGCAGTGCGGTGACCAACTCGACGGCCGGGTAGCGAGCGCTGATCGGGGCCGCGCAGTCGGCGCAGCGGCCGCGCAGCACCAGCCAGCCCACGACCGGCAGGTTGTGCCGGTTGCGGATCTCTGCATCGCACCCGGGGCAGTGCGAGCCGGGACGGACGAGCGACTCACCGCGCGGGACGCGATGGATGACGACGTTGAGGAACGAGCCGACAGCGAGGCCGAGCAAAGCCATGGCGCCGATGAGGACTGGCATCAGGATTTCCCTTCCGTCGCTGGATGGCAGGTGTGAATGACGCTGGACCGGGCCTCGCTTATGCGAGG
>CAZZVT010000081.1:12859-13513 GCA_964657545.1 uncultured Jatrophihabitantaceae bacterium | reverse complement strand
CCCGGACCAACGGGTCTGACTACGGGCAGGTGGTCTGCGCGGTTGTCGGCAGCGTGGCCTCGGTCTTGATCGAGCCACCCTGGGTGCTCGCGTAGCAGTAGTACTTGTTGGTCGTTCCGCCCGAATTGATGCTGTAAAGCACGTAGCCGGTGGGGTTTGCCGCTGCGCTCGGGAAGTACGTCAGCGTCGTTCCACCGCTCGACGTCACAGTCTGTGCGCAATTATTCGCAGTTTGATCCCCGGTGATTGTGGCACCGGTCGTCGTGCCGTTCGGGTAGACATTCTTATCCGAATTGCACTGCTCGAGCGTGTTGACTGCATTACGCAGATCGGACTGCGCAGACTTGTCGTTTGCGCCCTTCTTGTAGTTCAGGTATAGCGGAATCGCGATGGCGATCAGGATGCCGATGATCACGACGACCACCAGCAGCTCGATCAGCGTGAATCCGCGGTCGCCATTTGCGCGCTCCTCGCGGAGCTGAGCCAAGCGGTTGTGCAGCATGGAAGCCTCCTGGGCTGTGACGGGCTCGGCGAGGATGCCGACTGTGGACCCTTCAATGCCCCTATCGGCGGCCCGATGCCCGACATTAGGTTTCTGTTTAGATTTTTCGAGCGATCAGTTTGGGCCGTCGGCGAAGGCAGCACGAAGCGCCC
>CAZZVT010000081.1:8528-12849 GCA_964657545.1 uncultured Jatrophihabitantaceae bacterium | reverse complement strand
GGGCGCTTCGGCGGCGCGCTCAGTTGGACTGGATGTGCTGGTAGATCGAGAACATCGGCAGGTACAGGCAGATGACCATCACACCGATGACGGCGCCGATCAGCACGACCAGCAACGGCTCCATCGCCGCGCTGAGCGACTCCGTCGCCGTCTCGACCTCCCGGTCGTAGTAGTCGGCGAGCCGGTCGAGCATCTCGGTGATCTGACCGGTCTCCTCGCCCACCTGCATCATCTGGGTGACCATCGACGGGAACAGCGGATGTTTCTCCAGCGTCGTCGACATCTGCCCACCGACGCGGACCGTGTCGCGCACGTCGTTCATCGCCGCGCTGATGACCGCATTGCCGGATGTACCGCCGACGACCTCGAGCGCTTGGATGATCGGCACGCCGACCCCCAGCAACGTGCCCAGGTTGCGGGCCCACCGGCTGATCGCCAGCTTCGCGAACAGCGCGCCGAAGACCGGCAGCTTTAGCTTGAACTGGTCGACCTTCAGCCGGAAGCCGGGCTTGCCGCGGTAGGCCGTCTTGAAGGCTTTGAAGCCGCCGATCGCGACGCCGAGCACCAGTGGCCCGATCCAGATCATGTTGTGCGACAGCGTCACCATGATCTGGGTGGGCAGCGGCAGGGAGCTGCCCAGCTGCTTGAACATCTTCTCGAACACCGGAACGATGAAAACGATCACGCCGGTTCCCATGAGCAGCGAGAAGATCAACACGACGACCGGGTAGGTCAGCGCGGCCTTGATCTTCGCGCGCAGGTTCGCGTCGGCCTCGTACATGAGCGCGATGCGTGACAGCGCCCCGTCGAGGAAGCCGCCGGCTTCGCCGGCACGCACCATGTTCACCATCAGCGGCGGGAAGTGGTCGGGGTGCGCCGACATCGCCGCCGACAGCGCCGTTCCGCCCTGCACGTCGAGACGTACCTTCGCGACCGCTGCCTTGAGCTTCGGCTTGATGGTCTGTTCCTCGAGGATGCCCAGCGCGCGGAGCAGCGTCAGGCCCGACGACATCATGGACGCGAACTGCCGGGAGAACACGGCGAGGTCCTTGAGCTTCGTCTTGCCACCGAATCCGGGAAGCGTGAGCTCCTTGCTGAGCCCGGTGCCCTCGCCGGCGATCTCGAGAGGGATGAGGCGCTGACCGGTGAGCGACTTGGCTGCCGCGTCGGCCGAATCCGATTCGATCTTCCCTTTCACGACCGAGCCGGAGTGGTCCAGCGCCTCGTACGTGAACGTCTTCATCGCAGTCACATCAGGCCTGCCAATCTCTTGAACTCGCCGGGGTCGTGGGCCAGCTCGAGCGCCTGGCGCTTGCTGATCAGCTGCTCGCCGTAACGCTGGGCCAGATGCTGGTCGAAGCTGATCATGCCGAGCTCCGCCGAGCTCTGCAGGAACGTGGGGATCTGGTGCACCTTGCCCTCGCGGATCAGGTTGCGGATCGCCGGGGTGGCCACCATGATCTCGCAGACAATGGTGCGACCGTTGCCGTCACGGGTCGGCGCGAGCGCCTGCGTGACAACGCCCTGCAGGCAGTTCGACAGCTGCGCGCGTATCTGCGACTGCTGGTGGGCCGGGAAGATGTCGATCAGACGATCGACGGTCTGCGCGGCCGACTGGGTGTGCAGCGTGGCCAGGACGAGGTGACCGGTCTCCGCAGCGGTGACCGCGGTGGCGGTGGTCTCCAGATCGCGCAATTCGCCGACCAGGATGATGTCCGGGTCCTGGCGCAGCACGTGCTTCAGCGCGGTGGGGAAGTCGTCGGTGTCCTCGCCGACCTCGCGCTGGTTGACCACGCAGCGCTGGTGGGTGTGCAGGTACTCGATCGGGTCCTCGATGGTCATGATGTGCGACGAACGGGTCTTGTTGGCGACGTCGAGCAACGCGGCCAGCGTCGTCGACTTGCCCGAGCCGGTCGGGCCGGTCACCAGCACCAGACCGCGCGGCAGGTGCGCGAAGCGCTCGACGTCGGGTGGCAGACCGAGCTCGCTGAGCCCGCGGATGTTGTGCGGGATGGTGCGCAGGACCGCGCCGACCGATCCGCGTTGCACGAAAACGTTGACGCGGAACCGGCTGATGTCGCCGAGTGCGTAGGAGGTGTCGAGTTCCTTGGCCTGCTGGAACTTCGTCCACTGCTCGGCCGACAGGATCGAGCGCATGAGCGCCTCGGTGTCTTCCGGGTCCAGCTTGGCCATGCCGTCGACCGGAGCCAGCGAGCCGTGGACGCGGATGCACGGCGCGATGCCGGCCGTCAGGTGCAGGTCGGACCCGCCGCTGGCGAACGTCATGCGCAGTAGCTCGTCCATCTGCCGGCGACGCTCTGTCGTCACCGGCTCGAACGTCACGCTGGACAGTGCGGGCATGCTCTACCTCGTCTCGCGGGTGATCGGTGAGGCGTCAGACGGTGACACGGAAGACCTCTTCCACGGTGGTCAGGCCGGCGGCGGCCTTGTTCAGGCCGTCCTCGCGCAGCGTTGTCATGCCCTCGGCCACGGCGATGCGGTGGATGTCGGTGGCGGACGCGTGCGACACGGCCATCCGCTCGATCTCCTCCGAGATCGGCATGACCTCGTTGATGGCGAGGCGGCCGCGATAGCCCGTCTGGCTGCAGGACCGGCAGCCCACGGGTCGCCACAACTTCTCCGGCGGCGGCACAGAGCCCGCCGGCCAGTTGAAGGTGGCGAGTTCCTCCTCGGTCGGCGCAAACGGTTCCTTGCACCACTCGCAGAGGCGACGGGACAGCCGCTGAGCAAGCACGCAGTCCATCGACGACCCGACCAGGAACGGTTCGATGCCCATCTCGATGAGCCGGGTGACCGCGCTCGGAGCGTCGTTGGTGTGCAGCGTCGACAGCACGAGGTGCCCGGTGAGGGCGGCCTCCACGGCCAGCTGCGCCGTCACGCGGTCGCGGATCTCACCGATCAGCACGATGTCGGGGTCGGAACGCAGGATCGCCGGCAGCACCGCGGCGAACGTCAGGCCGGCCTTGTGGTTCACCTGCACCTGGTTCACCCCGGACAGCCGGTACTCGACCGGGTCCTCGACGGTGATGATGTTGACCTCGGGCCGGCTGATCTCGGCGAGTGTGGCGTACAGCGTCGTCGACTTGCCGGACCCGGTCGGGCCGGTCACCAATACCATGCCGTGTGGTTTGGAGAAGGACTTCGAGTAGCGGTTGTAGTTCACCTCGTCGAAGCCGAGCTTGCTCAACTTCAGGTCGATGCCACCGGTGTCCAGCACCCGCAGCACGACCTTCTCGCCCCACACCGTGGGCAGGGTCGCGAGACGGAGGTCGACCGTGTGGTGGTCGAGGCGGATCGAGATACGACCGTTCTGTGGCACGCGTCGCTCGGTGATGTCGACGCTGGCCATGATCTTCAGGCGCGAGATGAGCGGCGACTGCACGGCGGTCGGGACGCGGTCGATCTCGTGCAGCACGCCGTCGATGCGGAACCGGACGCGCAGGTCGGACTCTGTCGGTTCGAGGTGCAGGTCGGATGCGCGGTTCTGGATCGCCTGCTCGATGAGGGAGTTGACGTAGCGCACGATCGGGGCGTCGTCGCCGTCGCCGGTGACTGTCGCCATCGCGGTCGTCTCGGTGGTGAACGACGCGGCGATGTCGGCGAGGTCGGTCTCCTCGCGCTTCATGCGGTCGACGAGCTTGCGCAGCTCGCTGCGGACGGCCGCGACCGGGATCACCGACAGGCCGGTCGAGGCGCGCACGTCGTCTATCGCGACGACGTCGGCCGGGTCGGAGATCGCGACCACGAGGCTCTCACCGGACATCGCGATGCCCAGGACGCCGTGCCGCACCACCACCGCGAGCGGGATCTTCGACATCGCGGCCGGGTCGATGGGGTAGCCCACCAGGTCGACGCTGTCGATACCGTGCGCGTCGGCGGCAGCCTCGGTGAGGACGATCTCGGTGACGATCGAGTCGTCGATGAGCACGTCGCGGATCGAGCGGCCGCTGCGTTCCGCTGCGTCAAGCGCCTCTTGCAGGACGAACGCGTCGACGCCTCGGGACTGCAGGGCTTCGACGAGGGGGCGATCCGAGATCATCTGCGCTCCGCCTCTTCCGCGTGATCGAGCGGCGCTGTGCCGCCTCGCTTCAGTCGAGTGCCGTGCCGATCCGGGTCGATGGCGTCGATCGGCAACTCACTGAACTGATCGGCAGGTCGGAACCGAAGCTGAGCTATCAGATCGAAATGTCGAGGTCCGCAGCGGCGGTGCGCTGCTCGCCGAGCAGCGTGGTGGCCGAGAGTCGCTCGGCGAGCGAGGACCGGGCAGCGACGGCGGCGGCATAACCGGCGTGACTGCCGG
>CAZZVT010000081.1:5625-8428 GCA_964657545.1 uncultured Jatrophihabitantaceae bacterium | reverse complement strand
GGTGCGTCCAGGCTGACGACGGTGGACAGGTGAGCGTGCGACTCGATCGTCGACACCTCGGTGCGCGACACCCCCATCGCGTCGGCGATGTCGGGACCGGTGGGCTCGCGGTGCAGGGACTGCGCGAGAGCGGCCCGCGTCGCGTCGAGCTCTCGCGCCTTGCCGCGGATCGAGCGGCTCACCCAGTCCATCGACCGCAACTCGTCGGTCAACGCCCCGCGGATGCGGATGCCGGCGAAGCTGGCGAACGGCGTGCCGACGGCCGGGTCGAAGCTACGGGCACTTGCCGCGAGCGCAAACATCGCGGCCGAGGTGAGATCGTCGCGATTGACGTGTGCCGGCACCCGCGCCATGACCTCTCGCACGAGGTGACCGACGAGCGGGAGATGGCTTCGGACGAGGTTGTCCACGTCGCGAACCGCGGTCTGATCGAGGCAAAGCGTCATCTCGAGAGCTCCTGGACTAGTGACGTGGACCCCGTCACCTCGCTTCCCAGGCGAAGTGTCAGAGTGTCGTACCGGTTCGAGTGCTCCCCGTGCGCTCGCGCCATGTGAATCTGGCGTGAAGTGATCCTGACATAAAAATCGTGTGAAGTGCAAGCATCGTGAGATTTTCGGGTCCTTGGTCCTGGCGGTGCTCAGGATCTGCGATCTGCGCCCGATATCCCTCACATGGCCCCACCTGCCGATCCCGCGGCTGCCCATGTCGCTGACGACGCGGGTACGGCTCTGTCCGAGCTGGCCGATGTGCTGTGGCAGGAACGCTCGCTGCTGCACGCGCTGCTGTTCAAGCTCGAGGAACAGCAGCTGATCCTGCAGTCCGACCGGTCGAGGTGGCTCGCTGCCGCGGACGAGGAACTGCGGACCATCGCCCGCCAGCTGCAGGAGCACGAGGTGCTGCGCGCCGCCCGGGCCGAAGAGGTCATCGGTCTGCTGGGCCTGCGATCCGAGGACACGCTGCGCGACATCGCCGATGCCGCACCGGAACCGTGGCCCGGTCTGTTGTTCGACCATCGCGAGGCGTTGCAGGCATTGAGTCTGGAGATCGACGGCGCTGCGACGGAGAATCGCCGACTGCTGCAGATTCCGGTCAGCCGTCACGACGGGACCGCCGACGAAGGCCGGCGCAGTGGCTGAGGCCGGCGGCGGTCGACCACGTGCCGACGAGGTGGCCCGCGTTCGGTTCGCAGCGTCCGCCACCCTCACCTCGGTGCAGGAACACCTGTCCGCACGTCGACGGGCGACCCGCCCGCTCGGCGGCGAGACACCGGGGCGCGCTTGGATCGGTCTGGGACCGGCGTCGGAGGACGAGCGGCGCACGTCTGCCTACGAGCAGGTGCTCGTCCATGCGGCGCGCACCGCGTCGCTCGAGACGGTGTCCACGCTGGATCAGCTCTCGCTGTCCGAGTTCGTGCGCTGACGGTTCACGCCACAGCGGCGAGCTCTCACGTAATGCTCAAGTTCCACACGCAGCGGTCGATGTGAGAAGACGGGTCCGTTCGTCTGCGGTCTCGACCTGCTACTCATCGGTCTTTTCCGGGAAGGACCCACATGGCCGCCCACACCGAACTCTTCGACGAGGACAAGGATGCGAAGGACGCCAATTTCGTCCACGGCTCCAAGCTCGTCCTGGACTATCTGAACGCATACCTGCCCATGGGCGTCTGGTCCGTGTCGCGGGTCGAGAACAACCGACAGACAGTGCTGCGCCTGACCGACCACAACGAGTACGGGATGGTCGAGGGCGACGGGCAGCCGTGGCAGGACTCGTTGTGCGTCCACATGGTGGCCGGCAAGGCGCCCCGCATCGCCCCGGACGTCGCGAAGGTCAAGCCGTACGCCACGGCGGCCGAGAACCTGTCCATCGATGTCGGCGCCTACGCCGGCGCACCGATCGTCGACGCCGACGGCTCGCTGTTCGGCGTCATCTGCGGCCTGGACTCGACCATCCGCCCCGACCTGGCGTCCCACGGGCCGTTGCTGACGCTGCTGTCCAAGATGCTCGGTGCCCTGCTGGCCGGCGACCGGATGCGTGCTGCGCTCGAGCAGTCCTCCGCGACGGCGCTGACGCCCGCCAACACCGATCCCCTGACCGGCGTCTACAACCGGCGTGGCTGGGAGGAACTGCTGGAACGGCTGGACCGCGAGTACGAGGGTTACGGTGACCCGACTGTCGTGATCATGGTCGAGCTCGACCTCTCGAAGCAGGCGGACGAGCTCGGCCGCGCCGGTGACCAGCTGTCGCGGTTGGCTGCCCGGGTCATCCGTGCGAACCAGCGCGCCGGTGACGTCGTGGCGCGCCTCGGTGGCGACAAGCTGGGCGTGATCCTGCTCGACTGCCCCGCCGCACTGGCCTCGACGCTGGCCGAGCGGTTGTCCCACGAACTCGACGAAGCCGGCGCACCGGCAGTGCTCGGCTGGGCACCGATGAGCTTCGACGGTCTGAGCCGGCGTGCCGTCGAGCGCGCCGAGCAGACGATCGCCGATACCAAACAGGCCGCGGCCGGCCCGCGGTTGACCGCAGCCGGCTGAGCCGGTGTTCAGCTGGAGATGTAGTGCTCCAGCTGGCCGCGGTCGTGTTCCAGCTGGCGGATCTGGCTGGACACGACGTCGCCTATCGAGACGACGCCGCTGAGGGTGCCGCCGTCGATCACCGGCATGTGCCGGATGCGCCGCTCGGTCATGGTCTCGGCGACGCCGTCGACCGCGTCGTCGCTCGCACAGCTGGTGACCGCGGTCGTCATGATGCTCGACACCGGTTGTCGCAGCAGGTCTGCGCCGTGCTCGACCAGGTGCCGCACGAC
>CAZZVT010000081.1:4364-5525 GCA_964657545.1 uncultured Jatrophihabitantaceae bacterium | reverse complement strand
GGTGACGCCAGGCGCTGCGCCGGACTGCTTGCGCGACCTGCCGCGGAGGCGACGGGTCAGGCCGGCCCGCGCGTACACGAGGTCGAGATAACGCTCGGGGGCGTAGTCGCCCTCGGCGTAGCGGCGCAGGTAGTCGGCATGCAACGCCGGATCATGGTCGGCGAGCCAGCCGAGGAAGTGCTCGCGGGTGCCGGGCCGCAGGTAGAGCGGACCCAGGCCCAGCACCGTGCCGCCGGCGTCGCGCACGGCGTCGACCACCTCGCGCAGCTGCTGCTCGGAGTCGCTCAGTGCCGGCAGCACCGGGGCGATCAGCGCGCCGGTGCGGATCCCGCGGTCGGCCAGGCGCCGCATGGCCTCGATGCGCAGCCGCGGGTTCGGGCTGCCCGGCTCGGTGGCCCGCCACACCTGCGCATCGAGCGTCCCCACCGAGAAATCGACGCGTACATCCGCCCGCTGCGCCGCGGTCTCGAGGACGTCGAGGTCTCGGGTGACGAGCGGTGACTTCGTCAGGATCGAGAACGGGTTGCCGTGCTCGGCCAGTGCCTCGAGCACGCCGCGGGTGAGCCGGTACTTCGCCTCGGCGCGCTGGTAGGGGTCGGTGTTGGTGCCCATCGCGATCGGCTCGTGCGTCCAGCGTGGGTCGGCGAGCTCGGCCCTGATCCGCTCGACCGCGTTGATCTTGACGACGATCTTGCGGTCGAAGTCCTCGCCGATGTTCAGCCCGAGGTAGTCGTGCGTCGGACGGGCGAAGCAGTTGTGGCTGACGACGCCGTTCGCGATGAAATCACCTGTCCCGGTCGTGATGTCGAACATCGGCAGCTCGATGCCCAGATCCTCGACGGACACGACTCGCAGCTTCGCGTCGCTCTTGAGAGTGACGTCGTCGATCGTGCGCTTCCTGGTCGTGACCGGATCGGTCAGCAGGAAGAAGCGCAGCTTTTCGCGTAATCCGCCGGCGATGCGGACCGTGCGGACGCCGTTACGCGCCGGCGGCTCGAGAACGGCGCGGAAGTCGAACGATTCCGCACACTCCACGATCTGCCGGAGGATGGTGGGGTCGGAGTTGGAAATGCGCAGTACCCCGTTGTTGTGGTCACCCTCGGCATCGAAGATGCCGGCGAGGAAGCCCCTGCGCCATTGAGCTGTCGGGTCTGCCGGCCA
>CAZZVT010000081.1:0-4264 GCA_964657545.1 uncultured Jatrophihabitantaceae bacterium | reverse complement strand
AGCGGTACGACGCCAGGTGCGCGTCGCCGCGGATCATCCCGGTGAGGTAACCCCGTTGGTATTCCTCGTCGTGCTTCGGCGCCACAGCCAGCTGGCCGACTCCCAGGAGTTCGTCCTGGCGAGTGAGGTAGGGCCGTTGCGCCGGACGCCGAGCCGGTGCGACGTGTTTCCAACCGCGGCCGGTGAGAAAGCGGTGGTCGCCGCTGGCGATCAGCTCGGTGCCGTCCTGGAGGGTGACGCGGTAGGCGGCCTTGCTCGTCTGCCACAGATCGACAACCTCGGTCGGGACGTAGCGTCGGTACGCACCGCGGCGTTCGGTGCCGTACACATGATCGCCTGCGCGGACGTCCCGCATCGGTCTGGCGCGGCCGTCGGCCATCAGGATCGGGGTGTCACCCGACAGGCAGTAGACGCACGCGTGACTGCAGCCGCGGTAGACGTTGATCGTCCAGTTGGTCGGGGCGCGCGAACCGGGTGGGACGCGGTTGAGGATGCGTTTCGTGGTGACGTGCAGGAACTCGAGGTCCGACATCTTGCCCGTGCCGCGCACCGGCGCGAGCAGCTCGTCGACCCCGAACAGCGCCGGCTCGCCGTCGTCGGCGGTCTTCCAGCGGAACCCGTTCATCGGAAGTCCTCGCTCACCGGAAGTCCCGCGAGGTGCTGGAGATGTTGTGCAGGCCCAGGGACAGCCGCTCGATACGTTCGGCGAGCACGTTGATGACGCCGTCGGCGGTGTTCTCGAGCATCCCGCGGATGAGCAGGCCGCCCGACTCGCGCGCGACCCGCCGGTGCCGCCGCCAGACGGTCTCCTCGACGATGACGTTGATCATGCCCGTCTCGTCCTCGAGGTTGAGGAAGGTGACGCCGCGGGCGGTGGCCGGGCGCTGCCGGTGGGTGACCACGCCGCCGATCGTGACCCGGGTGCGGTCGGGCACCGCGCGCAGCCCGATGGCGGTGACGATGCCCAGCGCGTCGAGTCGGGGGCGGATCAGCGCCGTCGGGTACGTCTCGGTCGTGACGTGCGTCGACCACATGTCGGCGATGAGCTGCTCGGGCTCGGTCATGGGCGGCAGCGTCGGCGGAGTCTCGTCGAAGACGGCGAGGTCGAGCTGGCCGGGACGCGCCGTGGCCGCCGCGCCCGCGCCCCACAGCGCCTCGCGCCGGGTCGTGCCGAAGGCGTCGAACGCCCCGGCCGTGGCCAACGCCTCGACCTGGTCGGCGGACAGGCCCACCCGCCGCGACAGGTCGGCCATCGAGGTGAACGGTCCGTCGGCCTCGCGGGTGGCGACGATCGCGTCGGCGACGACGGTGCCGATGGTGCGTACCGACGACAGCCCCAGGCGCACCGCCGGTTGCGGCGCGTCGAGGCACGGGCAGTGCGACGCGGTGCGGACGTCGTCCTCCAGCGACGCACCCGACAGCGACCTCGACAGCGACGGCCGGCGCGCCTCGACGCCGTGCCGCTTCGCGTCGTGCACCAGCGACTGCGGCGAGTAGAAACCCATCGGCTGGGCGTTGATCAACGCTGCGCAGAACGCCGCCGGGTAGTGCCGCTTGAGCCAGGACGAGGCGTAGACGAGCAGCGCGAACGAGATCGAGTGCGACTCGGCGAAACCGAAGGCGGCGAAGGCCCGGATGCGCTCGTAGATCTGGTCGGCGAGCTCACCGGTGATGCCGTTGCCGGCCATCCCGTCGTAGAGCCGGATGCGCATCGCCTCGATCTTGGCGTGCCCCCGCTTGGAGCCCATGGCCCGGCGCAGCTTGTCGGCCTCGGCCGGGCTGAAGTCGGCGACGCCGACCGCGATCTGCATCAGCTGCTCCTGGAACAGCGGGATGCCGAACGTCCGAGCTAGAGCCGGCTTCAACTTCGGGTGCGGGTAGGTGACGTCCTCCTCGCCGTTCTTGCGACGGATGAACGGGTGGACGGAGTCGCCCTGGATGGGTCCGGGGCGGATGAGCGCCACCTCGCAGGCCAGGTCGTAGAACGCGCGCGGTTTCAGCCGCGGCAGGGTGGCCATCTGCGCGCGGGACTCGACCTGGAACACACCCACCGAGTCGGCGGCGCAGAGCATGTCGTAGACGCACGGCGCCTCCTTGGGGATCGTCGCCAACTCGTAAGTGACGCCGTGGTGCTTCGTGATCAGCTCGAAGCAGTACTGGATGGCCGAGAGCATGCCGAGCCCGAGCAGGTCGAACTTGACGAGCCCGATCTGCGCGCAGTCGTCCTTGTCCCACTGCAGCACCGTGCGGTTGTCCATCCGTCCCCATTCGACGGGGCAGACCTCGATGACCGGCCGGTCGCACATGACCATCCCGCCGGAGTGGATGCCGAGATGGCGCGGGGCGTCCTGCAGCTCGGCGGCCAGCTGCACCACCAGGGGCGGTACGTCGACCAGCTCCTGCTCGGTGCTCGGCGAATGAGTCCAGCCCTGCTCGATCTGCTTGCTCCACGCGTCCTGCTGACCGGCGGAGTACCCGAGCGCCTTGGCGACGTCGCGCACCGCCGACTTGGGCCGGTAGGTGATGACGTTCGCGACCTGCGCGGCGTGCTCGCGGCCGTGCCGTCGGTAGACGTACTGGATCGCCTCCTCGCGGCGGTCGGACTCGATGTCGAGGTCGATGTCCGGCGGCTCGCCACGCTCGGGCGCGAGGAAACGCTCGAACATCAGGTCGTAGAAGACGGGGTCGACGGCAGTGATCGACAGCGCGTAGCAGACCGCGGAGTTGGCCGCGCTGCCCCGGCCCTGGCACAGGATGCCCTGCGCGCGGCAGAAGCGGGCGATGTCCCAGACGACGAGGAAGTAGCCGGGGAAGTGCAGTTCCTCGATCATCGTCAGCTCGTGCTCGATCATCGCGCGTGCCCGGTCCGCGTGCGGGGTGTGGCCGAACCACTTCTCGAAGCCCTCGCCGGTGAGCCGTCGCAGGTAACCCATCTCGTCCAGACCGTCGGGGCAGGGGAAGGGCGGCAGGTCGGGGGCGATGAGCTGCAGCGAGAAGCTGATCTCCGTGCCCAGGCGGGCGGCGTCGGCGACGGCGTCGGGCCAGCGGGCGAAGCGCTGCGCCATCTCCTCGCCCGAGCGCAGGTGCTGACCCGACCAGGACGGCAGCCAGCCGTCGACGTCGTCCAGGCTGCTGCGGGCACGCACCGCGGCCATCGCCGTGGCCAGCGGGCGGCGCGGCGGCCCGTGATAGTGCGCGGCGGTGGTGGCGACCAGGGGTAGGCCGAACTCCTGCGCCAGCGCGGCCAGCACCTCGTACCGCTCGTCGGCCAGGGGGTCGAGCTCGTGGGTGAGCTCGACGACGACGTTGTCGCGGCCGAAGTGCGCGACGAGCTCGTCGAGCGCGCGGCGTGCGCCGGCCTCGCCGCCACCGTCCGGGCGTGGCCGGTCGAGCGCCCGGCGCACCGAGCCCTTGCGGCAGCCGGTGAGCACCAGCCAGTGACCGTTCGCCTCGGCGCCGAGCTGCTCGAGGTCGTCGTAGATCGGGCGGCCCTTGTTGCCGCCGCGCAGGTGCGCGCGTCCGATCGTCCGGGACAGTCGGGCGTAACCCTCGGGGTCGCGGGCCAGGACGAGCAGGTGCTGCCCGGGTGGGTCGGGCACGCCGACCCGGGCCGCCACCATGCGCTCGGACTGCGTGGCCGGCAGCGGGACGTCGAGTGAGAGCTCGGCGCCGAATCCGGTGGGCAGGCCCAAGTTCTCGGCCGCCTCGGAGAAGCGGACCAGGCCGTACACGCCGTCGTGATCGGTGAGCGTCAGCGATTCGAGCCCGAGCCGCACCGCCTCCTCGACCAGTTCCTCGGGCGAGGACGCGCCGTCGAGAAAGCTGAAGGACGAGTGCGCGTGCAGCTCGGTGAACGGCACCTGTGTTTGTTGACGATGCAGCGGCGGCGGCTCGTAGGCATCGCGTTTGCGTGACCAGGCCGGGGAGTCACCGCCGTCGCCTCTGGCGTGGGTGTTGGTGTTGGGGGCATGCGGACGACCCGACAGCCGCCGCTCGAGCTCCCGCCAGGGGATCTCGGGATTCTCCCAACCCACAAGGTCCAGATTAGAACATCAGTTCGCACAATGCGACCCGATGTCGGTCCTGCTGGTTACGGTGACGCCATGACAACGCTGACCGATCGTCCGAACACCGCGCTGCTGGTCGTCGACGTCCAGAACGACGTCGTCGGCGGTTCGCACAACCGCGACGAGGTGGTGGCCGCCATCGGGTCGCTGGTCGAGCGGGCGCGTTCGTCGCAGGTGCCCGTCGTCTGGGTGCAGCA
>CAZZVT010000080.1:1256-14751 GCA_964657545.1 uncultured Jatrophihabitantaceae bacterium | reverse complement strand
GGGCTGAGGTTGCGGTGGTAGTCGTAGAAGCAGTCGATGAACTGCTTGCCGTGGATGTTGCGCTGGTTCTCCGGGCGCGCGTCCCACAGGGCCACGTGCGCGTCCACGATGAAGTAGTTCTCGCCGTCCTTGCTGTACATACCGAGATCCTCCGCGTCGTCAGAGAGCTGGGTCACACGCTCTGTGAGGACGCTAGGCAGCCGCGGGTGTCGTCCAGAAGGGCCGGACTGTCTCACTTTGAGAAGGTGCCGTGCGCCCCGCGCCGATGTCTCACATTGAGACACCGGAACTCGGGACGGCCCCGGCCGGGGTCGTACGCTCAGGTGTCCCTGGTCACACCACACGGCAGGAGCGCGGCGTGAGCTCGCAGAGCAGGACGTCCCGACCGGTTGCGGTGCGCCTGCCCGACGCCACCGCCGCGGCCCTGGAACGGGCGGCTCCGCGCGTGGCCGCGTCCTGGCAGCGCAGCGTCGATTACGGCGTGCCGGTCGACGCGGTGCAGCCGTTGTTCACCGGCAGCCTCGACACCGAGTCCCTGCTCTACGAGTGCGGCACCGAGGTCATTCGCGGGCTGCAGTCGTCGCTGGCGAACGAGCCGATCAGCATCATGATCGCCGACCGGGACGGGCTGGTGCTCGCCCGGCTGTGCAACGACAGCGCGATCCAGCGCTCGCTCGACAAGGTCCACCTCGCCCCCGGTTTCCTGTTCTCCGAGCGGACCGCCGGAACCAACGGACTGGGACTGTCGTTGGCCGATCGCGCTCCGTCGCTCGTACGCGCCGACGAGCACTACTGCACGGCCTTGCGCGGGTACACATGCGCAGCGGCGCCCGTGATCGACCCGCACGGGGGCGAGCTGCTGGGCACGATCAACCTGACGACCTGGTCCCAGTCGTCCAGCGACCTGCTCCTCGCGCTGGCCCAGTCCGCTGCCGGGAACACGACCGCACTGATGCAGCTGCGAGCATCCGGCGGATCGCCACGGCCGGCGCCCCGTGGCGAGGTCTTCCACGTCTGGGCGCACCGCTCCGATGATGACGATGCCTGCCGGTCCAAGACCTGGCGGGCGGCCCTCGATCAGGTCGAGCAGGCGATCCGCGGCGGCCAGGTCGTCGCGGTCGTCGGCGAGGACGGCAGCGGCAAGAACACGCTCGTGTCCACCGCGCGGCGGCGCATCCTGCGACGCGAGCGGGTACTGACGGCCAGGGTGCCCGATCCGACGGACATCAGGAGTTGGTTGGCGCTCTGGACCCCGGAGCTCGACAGCCCCGACACCTGCATCATCGTGTCCGGCATCGACGTCCTTCCGGCCTGGGCCGCCGACGACCTCACCGACCGGTTCCTGCGTGTCCGCAGGACGACCGGGCCGCAGCCGTTCGCGTTCACCGCCCTCGACTACGACACGATCCCCGATCACCTGGCCAACGTGATCGACACAGTCGTCGAGTTGCCTGCGCTTCGTCTGCGCAGTCAGGACGTCATGCCGCTGGCCGAGCATTTCGGCCGGCAGGAGAGGCACCGGCCGGTCAGCTTCACCGCCCCGGCCACCCGGGCCCTCACCAGCTACGACTGGCCCGGCAACACCAAGCAGCTCAAGCAGGTCGTGCGCGCCGCGGCGGCACGGGCTGACCTAGTCGACGCCCACCACCTCGATCCGCAGATCTTCTCCTCGGGCGATCATGCGCTGACGAGGCTCGAGATGTTCGAGCGCGACGAACTCATCCGCTGTCTCACCGCTCCGAATGCGACCGTTGCCGAGGCCGCCGCCGAGCTCGGGATGTCACGCGCCACCGTCTACCGCAAGATCGCCCACCACGGCATCACCCTGCGACGCCGTTCGGGCTAGCGATCACCGTCCGTCAGCGACCGAGCAGCCGGTCCACCTCGGCGATGTAGCGGGTCCTGGCCTCGTCGGCGGACGTCCCGGCGACCTTGGTCCACGCCTCGTACTTGGCCTTGCCGACGAGGTCGAAGCGACCCGGCTTCTTCGCCCCGGTCGCGTCACCGGCGGTGCCCTGCTTGAACAGGGCGTAGAGCGTCAGCAGGTCGTCGTTGCTCGGCTTGCTGGTCAGCGTCTTGACGTCGACCTGCGCCTGGTCGAACTGGTCATCGAGATCCGTCATGGTGTCTCCCCTGTTGTCGGCGACTGTCGCAGCTTCCCGACGATGATTCCAGTCGTACGCATCCAGGTCCGGGGCCGCTACATTTCACCCATGACGTCTATCGACAAAATTCTCTACACCGCCGTGGCCACTGCAGACGGCGACGGGCGCAACGGACACGTCCGCAGCGACGACGGGCTCCTCGACGCGCGCCTGAGCGTCCCTGAAGGTATGGGCGGCACCGGCGGGGCAACCAACCCCGAGCAGCTGTTCGCAGCCGGGTATTCGGCGTGCTTCCTTTCCGCCCTCAAGGCATCGAAGGCGCAGCACGGTGTGCCTGTCGAGGACGCGTCGGTGACGGCAGAGGTCTCCATCGGCCCGCTCACCGGCGGTGCCTTCGGCCTCGCTGTTGCGCTGAGCGTCGAACTCGGGGGCGGTGTCAGCCAGTCCGACGCCGAAAAAGCGGTTGCCGTGGCACACCAGGTCTGCCCGTACAGCAACGCCACCCGGGGCAATATCGAGGTCACGCTCAACGTCGACGTGGCGTGACCTCGGAAACGGCGCTGCCCGCGATCGTGCCGGTGGTGTCCAGCGCAGTGACGGACATGCCCAGGGCGGCAGCCAGCGCAGCCAGACTGCCGTCGACGAGCTGCAGGTCGCGCAGCGCGAGCTGACGCGGCGCCGTCGGGGCGTCGGACGGGAAGTGCGCACGCACGGTGTCGAACGATCCGGCCGCGCGGACGTAGCTGCGGCCACCGAATCCGTCCTGGATGCCGGCCAACAGTGCGCCGAGCGACTCGGACAGTCGCTGACGGGCCGTGTCGAGCTCACTGCGCGCCTCGGCCGGCACCGGGCAGGACGCCTCGGTGTCGACGACGAGGTTGCGGGCATAGTGGCGCGATGCGGCCACACCGCGCAGCAGGTGCGCGGTGTCGTTGTTCCGACCGGCGAGGCGGCCCGCGAAGGGTGCCCCGGTGGGGACGGCCGTGACGAGGAGGGTCTGATAGGACGCGTCGAGCGCCCGGATCGATGCGCGCAGCTCCACCTCGGAGGATGAGTCGCTCAACCGGCCGGCTGCCAGCTCCACGGTCGACGTCAGCGCCTGGAAGTACTGCCGGGCCGCCAGCCGAATGACCCGACCGTGGCGCAACGGCACCACACAGAGCACGGTGACCACGGCGACGCCGGCGCCGAGCGCGGTCTCCTCCAACCGCAGTCGCAGCAGGGAGTCGGAGAACTCGTTGAGCTGCACGTACAGCTGCGAGACCATGATCGTGATCCCGATGACCATGAACGCGTAGCTGATGCGCATCAGGTACAACCCGAGGAAGAGCGACACCAGGATCACCGCGATCGCAGCGTTCGTGTGCTGTCCGACCAGGTGTGCGCCGATCGCGCCGAGGAAGACACCGACGACCGTGCCCACCACGCGCAGCGCGCCCTTGCGCAGCTGCTCGCCGGCGTTGTTCGCACCCATGAACGTGACGAATGCGGCGATCACCGCCCAGTAGAACCGGCGCCCCGACAGCATGTCGCCGAGCACGATCGCGGCGGTGACGGCGACGAGCATCTGGATGGCGACGCGGGTGTAGGGCTGGAGCCGGACCTTGTCGCGGAGGTGATGTCCGCTCTCGAGCGAGGCCGCCGCGCTGACCATCGCCGACCCGGGGAGCCAGCCGGCGAACGCCGTCACCGAGGGTTGGAAGGGTGGCGTCGACGCTGTCTCGTCCCCCACCGTCGACACCGCGCTGCGCCAGGCCTGCACCGCTTCGACGAAGCCGATCACGGACGTTGCGAAACGGTGCAACACGATGTGGCCGCTGCGGTCGAGCCCGGCGCCGTCGATCGCGGTCGGCGTCTCTCGCAGCAGCCCGAGCAGTTCGCGTCCGGCGAACTCGGCCCGTAGCGGGTCGAGCTCACTGACGGCTTCCAGCGAGCCGCGGACCTGCGCCCGCAGCTCGGGGGTGAGGTCGAGCTCGGCGATGCGTTCCGCGAGCCGGGCCAGGGTCGAGAGCGTGAGCTCGGAGTCGAAGAGGCGCTGGTGAAGCTCGGCCGCCGTCCATCCGTCCGGTACCGCCGAGTCGTTCCCCAGCTGGGCATCGATGAGCAGGGCAGTCTCGTTGAGCCGCACGAGCCGCCGGTGCAGGCTGCGCGAAACGCGGACGCGCTCAGCGGCCGGGCGGTCGAAGAGCTCGAGCGCGCGGGCGGACACCTCGCGGGACCGGACGCTGTAGGAGCGCACCATCCGCCGAAGGGCCGCCCGCCGACTCGGGTAGAACAGCGTGAACTGCGCGATGATCGCGACCAGGGCGCCGATCGCGATCTCGGCCGACAGCCAGCCGATGTCGCCGATCCCGACCTCCAGGTGCAGGAAGAAGCCGAAGAAATCGCCCATGAACAGCAGCATTCCGCCCATGAACCCACTCGGGCCGAAGCGACGGCAGTAGGCACCCAGGGCCAGCACGAGGGCCAGGGAGCCCAACGCCAGCACCCGGTGGTTGCCCAGCGTCAGGCCGAGCGCGAGTCCGGCGATCATCGGGACGGGCAGCAACGCGAAGTTGATCAGCGTGCTGCGCGGGGTCGGGAAGAGCGCACCGCCGAAGCTTGCGAGCAGGCCGACGATCGCGCCGAGCATGATCGCGATGACGGTCAGGCCGTGGTGCTGAGCGTCGACGAGCGCTTGCTGCTGCGCCGGTAGCACCGCGCCGTGGGTGTCGATGAGCAGTGCGTGGGTCAAGTGGACGAACAGCCACTCGGCGGCCATGGCCACGCCGATCGTGGCGACCGCCTGCAGCGCGTTGCGCAATCGCAGCAGACCCGGGTCGGAGCCGCGGAGCCGATCGACCCAGGCCGGCGACCGTCCGCTCGACGCGCGCGTGATGGTGCGGGAGCGGTGCCGGGCCGGAATCCCGCGATCGGTCCGCACATCGTCGGGGAGGGAACGCAGCGTCATACGAGCTGCCCGGCGATCTCGCTGTCGCGGGCGAGCTGCGCCCTCGCACGGGCGACGAAGTCCGCGTCTGCACGCAAGGTGTTCAGGTAACCCTCGAGGGCCCGGCGGAACACCTCGTTGACCGAGATCCCGTCGACCCGTGCCACGAACTCGGCCCGGCCGGCGTCGTCCTGGGGGAGACGCACGGTGACCACCTTCACTGTCTTGCCATTTTCCGGCATGACATCATGCTAGCAAGCCGCAATGCGTCATGCGGCGGATTCGAGTGCGTTGACAGTCCGTACACATCCTCACCGTCAGGAGGTCTCGTGACCGCAGCCGCATCAACCCGGTCGACCGGCCGCACCGCGGCAGACGTGCTCGGCCCGCTGGTGCAGCGCGCGCTCGGCGGCGAACTGCCCTTCACGCTGCAGTTCTGGGATGGCAGCACCATCGGGCGCGACACGCCGTTCACCCTGGTCATCGTCCGGCGCCGGGCGCTGCGGCGGATGCTGTGGGCCCCCGACGAGATCGGCCTGGCCCGTGCGTACGTCACCGGCGATCTCGACGTCGAGGGCGACCTGTTCGCCCTGCTGGCGTGCGTGCTGGAGCTCATCCGGCCCGACGACATCGTCGGCGAGCGACCCGGGCTGCGCACCCTGGCGGCACTGGCCGGCGCCGCCCTGCGGCTGGGTGTACTGGGTCCGCCACCGCGGCCGCCGAAGGAGGAGGTCAGGCTGCGCGGCCACCGGCACACCCGGCGCCGCGATGCGCAGGCGATCGAGCACCACTACGACATCGGCAACGAGTTCTACCGCCTCGTGCTCGGCGGGTCGATGACGTACTCGTGCGCCTACTGGGCACCACCGGCCGCCGACGTCGACAACCCCGACGACCTGACCGTCGCGCAGTTCGCCAAGTGCGACCTGGTCGCCCGCAAGCTCGGGCTCGCACCGGGCATGCGCGTGCTCGACGTCGGGTGCGGGTGGGGCACCTTCGCCCTGCACGCGGCGCGCACCTACGGCGTCCACGTCGTCGGCGTCACGCTCTCGATCGCGCAGGCCGAGTTCGCGCGCCGGCGGATGGCGGACGAGGGCGTTGCCGACCTCGTCGAGATCCGCGTCCAGGACTACCGCGAGATCGACGACGGGCCCTTCGACGCCGTCTCGAGCATCGGGATGGCCGAGCACGTCGGATCCGAGAACCTGGCCGGGTACGCCGCGGACCTGTTCGCGCTGCTCCGCCCGCAGGGCCGGTTGCTCAATCACGCGATCTCCCTGCGTCCGGACGATCCGCAGCAAGGCCCCGAGTCCTCGTCGTTCATCGACCGGTACGTGTTTCCCGACGGCGAACTCGTCCCGATCGCGCGGATGGTCGCCGCCCTCGAGGACTCGGGGTTCGAGGTCCGGGACGTCGAGTCGCTGCGCGAGCACTACGCCCTGACGCTGCGCGCCTGGTGCGCCAACCTCGACCGTGCGTGGGACGCCGCGGTCGCCGCGTCGACCCCGGCACGGGCACGCGTGTGGCAGCTGTACATGACGGCATCGGCGATGTCGTTCGAGTCGAACGACATCGGGGTCAACCAGGTGCTCGCCGTCCGGCCCGATGACCGCGGGCGCACCGGGTTCCCGCTCACCCGGGCCCAGTTCCTGCGGCCCGACCCCGCTGGTTGACGCCGACTTGCGCCGGGGACTCCCGTGACCGATCGGTGAGAGTTCGACGACGACCGCGCGGTCGATCGGTGGCGGCTCGGGCGGTGTCGTCGAACTGGTCGACCTCGCTCTACCGGACGAACTTCGCACCTATCGAGACATGGCCCCTGATCGCCGGGCTGGAGCCGCCTGTGGGATTCGAACCCACGACCTACCGCTTACAAGGCGGTTGCTCTGGCCAACTGAGCTAAGGCGGCAAGCGGGTTCGAGGTTACCGGCCGCCGACGCTGCAGGGTGCCGCTCCATCGGACGCCGATGTCGGTTCACTGGCTCAGGGAACCGTCAGCTCGCAATTCGTCCCCGACCACCACAACGTTCACCCGGACGTGCGCGCAGTTCACGCCCGCCTCGCAGGCTGCGATCATGACCAAAGCCTCCGCAGTCAGCCGCCGCTCCGTCCTCAAGGGCGGGGCGCTCGGCGCCGCCGCGCTCGCCCTGCCGGTCCGCTGGTTCGACGAGGCGGCCGCTGCCGAACCGGCGAAGCACGGTGTGTTCGGCTACGGCGTTGCGAGCGGTGACCCGACCGCCGACTCATTGATCATCTGGACGCGCGCGACGCCGCCCGGAACCCCGGTGGCCACTCCTGGCAGCGGCCTGGGCCGGCCGCTCGAGGTGCACTGGGAGGTCGCCCGCGACTCGCGCTTCCGGCACGTCGTGCGGCACGGGTCCGTGCACACCAGCCCGAAGAGCGACCACACCGTGAAGATCGACGTCGACGGGCTGTCCACCTACACCGCCTACTGGTACCGCTTCCGCGCCCACGGTGAGACGAGCGCAGTCGGACGGACCCGCACGGCGCCGGCCGACCCGCGGCGCGTCCACGCACTGCGCTTCGCGCTGGTCTCGTGCAGCAACTACACCGGCGGCTACTTCGGCCCCTACCGCGGCCTGGCCCAGCGCGACGACCTCGACTTCGTGCTGCACGTCGGCGACTACATCTACGAGTACGGCAACGGCGCCGACCGCTACGGGCCCAAGGAGCTGGTCGGAAAGCGCGACTCGCAGCCCGCGACCGAGACGATCACCCTGCAGGGCTACCGGTTGCGGCACGCGCTGCACAAGGCCGACCCCGACCTGCAGCACGCGCACCGCGTCCACCCGTTCATCACGATCTTCGACGACCACGAGGTCGCCAACAACACCTGGAACACCGGCGCCGAGAACCACACACCCGGCGTCGAGGGCGATTTCCTGACGCGCCGCGCGCGGGCGTATCAGGCCTACATGGAGTGGATGCCGTTCCGCCTGCCCGAGCAGCACCGCGTCGCGCACCAGGGCACCCGCTTCTTCCGTCGCTTCGACTTCGGTGGCCTGGCCGACCTGTCCGTGCTCGAGACCCGGCAGAACCGCAGCCGCCAGATCGACGTCGCCGGGTTCACGAAATCCGGCGGCGGCTTCATCCCCTCGGGCATCCCCTCGGTGGACGCGCAGCTGAAGGACCCGAAACGGCACCTGCCCGAACCCGAGCAGCTGACGTGGCTGCAGGACGGCCTGCAGCAGCACAAGCGCTGGCACCTGATCGGCAACCAGGTGATCTTCACGCCCGTCCGCTTCCCCGGCGCTGCACTCGGCGCGCCGGCCAGCGTGACGCTGCTGAACTCCGACCAGTGGGACGGCTACCAGGCCGACCAGGCGCAGCTCATCGCGCATCTCGCCGCACAGTCGCACCGCAGCGGCGACGCGGTCGTGCTGACCGGCGACATCCACTCGTCGTGGGCCATGGACATCCCCGCCGACCGATCCACGACGACGTACCGCCCGGCCGGGGTCGAGTTCGTGTGCCCGTCGGTCACCAGCGACGGGTTCTACGAGACCTTCCGGGCCTCCGCGCCGACCGCGCCGCCCGCCACGGTCGTCGGCACGGTCGAGGCTGCCGCGGCCGGGGTCAAAGCGACCAACCCGTGGGTCAAGTACCTCGACGGCGTCGGTCACGGCTACGTCGTCCTGGACGTGACGCCCGACCGGGTGCAGGCCGACTTCTACCTGACACCCGTACCGACGACGGCGCAGCCGGACCCGCGGATCGTCAAGTCCGTGGTCCCGGCCTACCGGACGAGCTGGCAGACGATCGCCGGCTCCCGGCAGCTGACTAGCGCCACCCGCCGGATCGGTCGACGTGCGGACGAGCCGCGCAGCTGAGGATCAACCCCGGCGACGCCGCCGGGCGATCTCCGACAGCGTGACCGCCACCGCGACGGAGGCGTTCAGCGACTCGGCCGCCGGCGCCATCGGGATCGACAGCGTGACGTCGCAGTTCTCCCCGGCCAGCCGGGACAGCCCGCGGCCCTCGGACCCGACGACCAGCACCATCGGCTCGGTCGCCAGCTCGAGGTCGTCGAGCTGGGTGGTGCCGTCGGCGTCGAGGCCGACGACGAACAGGCCGGCCTCCTTGCACTCCTTCAACGAGCGCACCAGGTTCGTCACCTGGGCGACCGGCAGCCGCGCCGCGGTGCCGGCCGACGTGCGCCAGGCCGTCGGCGTGATGCCGGCCGAGCGACGCTCGGTGATGATCACACCGTGCGCGCCGAACGCGACTGCCGAGCGGATGATCGCGCCGAGGTTGCGCGGGTCGGTGACGCCGTCGAGGGCGACGAGCAGCGGCGCGGTACCCGAATCGAGCGCCGCGGCGACGACGTCGCGCAGCTCGGTGTAGGCGAACGGCGGCACCTGCAGGGCGATGCCCTGGTGGACGATGTTGCCGGTGCGGCGGTCCATCTCGGCGCGGCTGATCTCGAGCAGCGCGAGGTTGCGGTTGCTGGCCAGCCGGATGGACTCGGTGATCCGCTCGTCGGCCTCGATCCCCTGCGCCAGGTACAACGCCGTGGCCGGGATCTTCGCCCGCAGCGCCTCGGCCACCGGGTTGCGTCCGACCAGCAGCTCGGCCGCAGCGCCGCCGCTCGAGGACTTCGTGTCGCGCGACTTGGCCCGTGGCGCCGCCGTCCGGCGGTCGGCGGCGGCAGCCCGGCGCGACGCCGGGTGACCCTTGCGCGCCTCGGCCGGGGGCGTCGGACCCTTGCCCTTGATGCCTCGCTGGATGTGCCCGCCGGTGCCGGTCTGAGCACCCTTCTTGGACTTGCGGATCGCGCCCTGGCGTTGCGAGTTACCGGCCACTATGCCGCTCCTGTCATGGGGTCAGACTCCATCGCGGCCCGTCGGGGGTGTCCTCGATGCTGACGCCGGCCGCGGCGAGCTGATTGCGGATGGCGTCCGAGGCGGGGTAGTCCTTTCGGTCCCGCGCGGCGGCGCGCTGCTCGAGCGCGAGCCGGACGAGCGCGTCGACGGTGCCGGAGACGTCGGCGGCGCTGCCGGGCCACGCGCGCGGGTCGATACCGAGCACCGAGGTCATGGCCAGTACGCCGCCGAGCGCGCTGCGGACGGCGGCTGTGTCGCCCGCAGCCAGCGCGGTGTTGCCATCGCGCACGACGTTGTGCACCACGGCCAGCGCCGCCGGCACACCGAGGTCGTCGTCCATGGCCTCGGCGAAGCCGGCCGGGATGTCACGCGGCGGCTCGTCGTCGCCGACGACCTCGAACGCCCGCGCGACGAAGTTCTCGATGCGCGCGTAGGCCACCGCGGCATCGTGCAGAGCGGATTTCGAGAACTCGATCGCCGAGCGGTAGTGGGCTGCGCCGAGGTAGTAGCGGACCTCGACCGGACGCCACTGCCGCACGATCTCGCGCACCTGCAGGGTGTTGCCGAGCGACTTGCTCATCTTCTCGCCGGAGAGGTTGACCATGCCGTTGTGCAGCCAGTAATTCGCGAAGCCGTCGCCGGCCGCGCGAGACTGCGCCAGCTCGTTCTCGTGGTGCGGGAAGACGAGGTCGAGCCCACCGCCGTGGATGTCGAAGGCCGGCCCGAGGTACTTCGTCGACATGGCCGAGCACTCGAGGTGCCACCCAGGCCGACCGCGCCCCCATGGGGTGGGCCACGACGGCTCGCCGGGCTTGGCCGACTTCCACAGCGCGAAGTCGCGCGGGTCGCGCTTGCGGGCGTCGCCCACCGAGTCACCGGCCGCCTGCATCTGCTCGACCTTCTGCCCCGACAGCGACCCGTACGACGGCCAGGAGCCGACGTCGAAATAGACGTCGCCGTCGGCGGCGTAGGCATGCCCGCGCTCGATGAGCCGCTGCATGAGCTCGACCATCTCGATGACGTGCGCGGTGGCCAGCGGCTCGTAGCTGGGCGGCAGGCAGCCCAGCGCCTGCTCGGCGGCGATGATCTCGCGCTCGTTGCGGAACGACAACGCCCACCACGGCTCGTCGGCCGCGCTCGACTTGTCGATGATCTTGTCGTCGATGTCGGTGACGTTGCGGACGAACGTCACCTCGTGGCCACGGTGCTCGAGCCAGCGCCGCAGGATGTCGGTGTTGATCCAGTTGCGGACGTGCCCGACGTGCGGCGGTCCCTGGACGGTGAGTCCGCAAAGGTAGATCGACGCCTTGCCGGGTTCGAGCGGCTCGAAAGCCCGCAGCGACCGGGTCGCGGTGTCGTAGAGATGCAAACTCACGCTCGTATCCTACGGAGGTGAATCTGCGTCCCGAGTCCGTCGCCGTTTCGCTGGGCCGTCCGCACGGGCCCGGCGCCCCGCTGTCGACCCCGATCGTGCTGACCGCGCCGTACCGCAACGCGCCTGCGGACAACGACTACGCCCGCGACGTCCCGACCGACACCCGCGCGGCGTTCGAGGAGATCCTGGGTGCGCTCGAGGGCGGGCAGGCGCTGTCGTTCGCCAGCGGCATGGCCGCCCTGACGGCGGTCGTCGAATCGCGGCCGGTGGGCACCGTCGCCGTGGTGCCCGAGGCCGGCTACAGCGGGTCGGTGACGATCTTCCGGACGCAGGAGCAACTGGGCCGGATGCAGGTTCGCCGGGTCGACATCGCCGACACCGCCGCGGTGATCGCCGCGCTCGACGGCGCCGACCTGCTGTGGCTCGAGACCGTGACGAACCCGTTGATGACCATCCCCGACATCCCCGCGCTGGCGGCCGCCGCCCATGCCGCGGGCGCGATCGTCAGCGTCGACGCGACGTTCTCGACGCCGCTGCTCATCCGTCCGCTCGAACTCGGCGTCGACGTCGTGATGCACTCGGTCACGAAGTACCTGTCCGGCCATTCCGACGTGCTCATGGGTGCGCTCGTGCTGCCTCCGGGGCCGCTGTACGACGAACTCCGCGCGCGACGCACGCTCACCGGCGGCATCCCCGGAGCTCTCGAGACCTATCTGGCGACGCGCGGCCTGCGGACGCTGCCCGTCCGCTTCGAACGGGCGCAGGCCAACGCCGGTGAGCTCGCGACCCGTCTGGCGGCGCATCCGCGGGTGGCCCGGGTGCGCTACCCGGGCCTGCCCCAGGACCCGGGTCACGCGATCGCGGCACGCGACTTCGCCGGCTTCGGCGCCATGATCGGCATCGAGATCGCCGGCAGCGCCGACGACGCCGAGCGGGTGTGCCAGGCCGTGCGCCTGATCAACCACGCCACCAGTCTCGGCGGCGTCGAATCGTTGATCGAGCGACGGGCCCGGCACGCGGTGGACGCCTCGTTCGCCACCCCCGAGGCGCTGCTGCGGCTGTCGGTGGGAATCGAGCACGTCGAGGATCTCTGGACGGACCTCGAGCAGGCGCTGGCGGCTTTCTGACCTCAGCGAACGAGCAGGGCGGTGGCGATCGCGGCACGGCCCTCGCCGCGCCCGGTGAGCCCCAGGCCGTCGGTGGTCGTGGCGGCCAGCGAGACCGGAGCACCGACGGCGGCCTGCAACTCGGACTGCGCCTCGGCCCGTCGGGGCCCGATCCTGGGCTCGGTGCCGATCACCTGGATCGCGACGTTGCCGATCGTCCACCCCGCCGCCGTGACGAGCCGCACGACCTCGCGCAGCAGCGTCACGCCGGACGCTCCGGCCCACTGCGGGTCGGCGGTGCCGAAGACGGCGCCGAGATCGCCCTGACCCGCGGCGGACAGCAGAGCGTCGCAGGCAGCATGTGCGGCGACGTCGCCGTCGGAGTGCCCCTCGCAGCCGTCGACGCCGGGCCAGAACAACCCCGCCAGCCAGCAGTCCCGACCGGGTTCGACGGGGTGGACGTCGACGCCGACGCCGGTGCGCAGATCAGGCACGCGCTGCCACCGCCTCGGCCACCATCAGGTCCCAGGGGCGGGTGATCTTGAAGGCGGCCTCGGAGCCCGGCACGGCCACCACACGACCCCCGGCGGCCTCGACGAGCGCGGCGTCGTCGGTGGCCTGCAGGTCGCGCCCCGCCTCGTGCGCCGCGACGAGCACCGCCCGACGGAAGCCCTGCGGGGTCTGCACGGCCACCAGCTCGCTGCGGTCGACGATCCCGGCGAACTCACCCGCGGCGTCGACCCGACGGATGGTGTCGTGGACCGGAACGACCGGGATGGCGGCGTCGGCGCCGTCGAGCAGCGCGGTGATGACGGCGGTGATCACGTCGTGCGGCACGAACGGTCGCGCGACGTCGTGGACCAACACGTAGTCGACGCCGCTCGCAAGCGTTGCGAGGCCGGCGGCCACGGAGAGCTGTCGGGTCGAGCCACCGGCGACCACCGTGACCGGGGTCAGCTCGCGCGCAGCCTCGAGGTGGGTGGCCGGCGCGACGACGCAGAGGCTGCCGACGAGCGGATGCGTGCGGAATCGCTCGATCGCGTGCTCGAGCAGGGTGCGCCCGGCGACCGGCTGGAACGCCTTCGGGACGGCGGCACCGAGGCGCTGACCGCTGCCGGCCGCAACGAGAATGACGG
>CAZZVT010000080.1:0-1246 GCA_964657545.1 uncultured Jatrophihabitantaceae bacterium | reverse complement strand
GCGCAGGACCAGGGGTCCTGCGCCGTCATCGACAGCTCGTTGTTCGGTGCGGGCAAGCTAGGCGACGGCCTCGCCGAGCACCTCGTCGAGCACGACCTCGGCCTTGTCCTCGTTGGTGCCCTCGGCGAGCGCGAGCTCGCTGATCAGGATCTGGCGAGCCTTGGCCAGCATGCGCTTCTCACCGGCGGACAGCCCGCGGTCGCGATCGCGACGCCAGAGGTCGCGAACGACCTCGGCCACCTTGTTCACGTCGCCCGAGGCCAGCTTCTCGCCGTTGGCCTTGTACCGACGCGACCAGTTGGTCGGCTCCTCGGTGTGCGGGGTACGCAGGACCTCGAAGACCTTGTCGAGGCCTTCCTGCCCGACAACATCTCGTACGCCGACGATCTCGGCGTTCTCGGCCGGTACCAGCACCGTGAGATCGCCCTGGGCGACCTTCAACCGCAGGTAGGTCTTCTTGACGCCCTTGAGCAACCGCTCCTCGATCGCCTCGATGAGAGCAGCTCCGTGATGCGGATAAACGACGGTCTCGCCGACCTTGAAAGTCATGTAATGCAGCCCCTTTCGCTGTTCCTAGGATAACACGGGGCGCGCTGGCTATAGGGGCTCGAATTTCGTTTGTCAAGCTCTGGAGACCCCATTTCACGGGACTCTGAGCGCAGTCATGGGTGCGCGGCGCGGGCATCCGGCGGTCGCCCGCAGGTCGCGATCGGCCGCTCGCTAGGCTACGACTGCCAGCGAACGGTCAGCGGATGCAGCACCGCTCGGCACGCAACGAGGAGTCGACGTGAACGCAGCACCCGGGTCCGCCCGCCGCCGCACCGCCGGCTTCGGAGCCGTCGCCGTCGCCGGCGTACTGCTCACCTCGGCCTGTGGCGCCGGACAGGTCGCGCAGACCCAGAACCAGCGCCCGTCGGTGACCGGCGTCAACGCCCAGGTCGGCGCGATCGCCATCCGTAATCTCACTGTCGAGGAACCCCAGGGCAACTCCTACCCCAAGGGCTCGGATCTGCGCCTGATCGGCGTGTTCGTCAACAACGGCACGTCCACCGACCTGCTCACCTCTGTCAGTTCCGCGTCGTTCAGCAGCTGGGGCTCCTACCGCACGATCGTCGAGGGCGACCAGGTGGTCGCGGCCGCGTCCTCCTCCGCCGCGGGCAGCGCTACTCCCCCGATCGTCCAAGCTCCGTCCAGCGGCACGCCGACCCCGTCGATCACTGCCTCACCATCGGGCAGCGCGTCGGAG
>CAZZVT010000079.1:13353-14753 GCA_964657545.1 uncultured Jatrophihabitantaceae bacterium | reverse complement strand
GGCCGTTCCCGCGCCGTCGCGGAGCGTGCACCGGAGGTCGAGCTTGCTGTGCACGACTGGTCAACGGGCACGACACGTACGTACGGCTCGGTGGTCCGCAACCAGGTCGTCCCCGCCCTCGGAGACCTACGCTTGCGCGAGGTGACGGCCGGGACGGTCAGCCGCGCTCTGCGCGCGATCGCAGACCGCCACGGGCCCGGGGCAACGATATCGGCGAAGGCGTGCTCGTCGGGTATGTTGCGCTCCGCCTCCGGAGAGCGAAAACGCGGCGCTGCCGTGATCGAAGATCGCTGAAACCGTTGCCGCGTAGGGGATTCGGCGTTTTGAAACCATCGCAGGAATTGGCCGCTGTGGACGGACCTCCGGTTCGCCAGTGTTGCCCGACGGAGATCAACTCCGCGACCGCCGAGCGGAGCGGCTCCGACGGAGACGGTCGCCGAGCAACTGCCCGGCCGAAACAACGCACGCTGATGGCAGCGGGGTACCGCATACTCAAGATCATGCAGCTGGGCCAGCGGGTCGAGGACGGCCGCCGGGTACGCGTGATCGAATGGGACGACGACTCGTGGACGGACCTCAGCAGCGTTGCGGCGCTGCTCGTGGTCACCGTGATCTGCCCGGCCGCCGTTATCTGCGCGACCCAGTCCACGAGTTGGGTTCGCGCGCTCTTCGTGGTGCTCGCGGTGCTTTCCGGGCTGATCTGGGTTGTCCTGGCCAGCACGTTCCTGGTGGTCGCGGTGGTGGTCACCGCATTCCGAGCCCACCGCATCACGCGAGCTGTCGACGCGCTGCTGGCGGTGGCCAGTGCCTGTCTCGGGGGCGCTGTAGGTCTGGAAACCTACGAGTCCGGTCCTGGAGCGCTTGTCCTCGGACCCGCGGTCGCCGCCATCGTCATTGGCGTGGTGTGGTCGCGGCTGCCATCTCGCGTCGGTCGTATCCGACTGGTTGCGCTTGCCCTGCTCGGGGCTGCGGCCGCCATTGCTGTTGGCTTGACCATCTTTCTCTGACCGGCTGCCAATGTGGCCGCGTTCGGTCATCGGCAGATCGAGCAGGTCGCTGGTGAGAGCACCGAATCAGGTTGGCCGGCTTGCCTAAAATCGTGCAGTGCCCACGATGTACCACGTCAGCTCTGTGCGAAACCGTTCCTCGATCCAGAACCGTGGTCTGGATGTGTCGCAGATGGGAGCCGCGCCTGGCATCGCCGGCAGCACTCGCCCTGAGGCCGAGGGCATCTTCCTTTCGCATGAGCTGTTCGATGCCGACTTCTTCGTGAGCATGAACAACACCGGCGGGCCGGTCGACGTTTGGCAGGTCGATGCGGTCGACACTGGTCAGTTGCGCGACAACGGCAATGGCTTCTACTACCTGCCCGGGGTCATCCCCGTCGCGCAGATCACGCT
>CAZZVT010000079.1:10497-13253 GCA_964657545.1 uncultured Jatrophihabitantaceae bacterium | reverse complement strand
ATCAGGTCGACGCTGCATCCAACGATTGCTTCGAGTGCGTCGCGGGCGCGTCCGAGTCCGATCAGTCCCATGCAGGCAGGTAGGTCGGCCAGAAGGTCCAGGTCGCTGTCGGGACGATCTTCGCCTCGAGCGACGCTGCTGAACACCTGCACGTCGTGGATGCCGTGTGCAACGCATGCGCTCGTAGCTCGCTGAACCTGCGGAGCAACCTGCGCGGCCTCCCGCGCGACCTCCAGGCATGAGACGACTGATCATGACCGCCGCGGCGACGGGTGTTGCCCTCACGCTCCTGACGGCCTGCACCTCCGGGTCCAGCACCTCCGACACCGCTACGTCCGCTTCGAGCAGAGTCCCGCCGACCAGGCCCGTCTCGACACCCACCGCCTCGCTGTCGACGGACTCCTCCCCAGCGGCCTCGGCGCCTAGGTCGTCGGCGCCGACCGCAACGACTGAGTCGACGGCGGCCGCGCACCGCGTCGCCCGCACGAGCTCGATGCCCCCGATGAGCGGACCGAGCCTGGTTGCGTTCGTCCGTTCCGGCCGAATGTTGTCGGCCGCATCGTTCCGCGTCGGCGCGCTGACGCCCGGTCAGCCACTCGAGACCACCCCCGGAACGCTGCAGTTCACAACCCCGAGCGGGAACATCCATTGCGGGATCCTGGGCCCCGACCCTGAGGTCGTCTGCGACGTCGAGCGCTACTCCTACGCCACCCCGCCACGACCGGCGAGCTGCGAGCTGAACTACGCGCCCGGCTATATCTCATTGCTCTCGTCCGGGGTGAAACAGTCCCTGTGCCTCGGCGGCCCGCCCATCAACAGCGTCAGCCACACCCTGTCCTACGGCACAACGCTCGTGCAGGGACGCCTCGCCTGCCGCAGCGAGGCCGCATTCCTGGCCTGTGCCGACACCGGCACGGCTCACGGTTTCGTCGTCAGCCGTACCAGCCTGTACGCCTACTGAGGCTCGGGCTCTCGACGACGACCGCTTGCGACGGCTGTTCAGCTTCCAGGCGCTGTACGCCGGGCTCGACCCGCTGCGGGCCCTGGCTCTGTACGCGGTGATCACCTACATGGACACCGTCGAGGGGGTCTGGGTCGCCGGCGGCGGAATGCATGCCCTGCCCGTGGCGCTCGCCGACGCAGCAGTCGGGGCAGGTGTCTCGATCCGGTACGGCGCGCGGGTCGAGAGGATCCTGCGCCGGTCCGACCGCACGGGCGTGGCCGGCGTGGCCCTCGTCGACGGTGAGCGGCTCGCCGCCGATGCGGTGGTGTGCACGATCGACACCGCCGAGGCCTACCACCGGCTGCTGCCGGACCTCCGCCCGCCGGGCGGCGTGCGCAAGGGCACGTACGCGCCGTCGGCGGTCGTATGGCACCTCGGGGTCGAGGGTCGTCCTCCCTGAGGGGGCCGCTCACCACAACATCCACTTCGGACGCCAATGGAAGGAGGCCTTCGAGGCCCTCATCCGCACCCGCCGGCTGATGCCAGACCCGTCCCGGCTGGTGTCCGTGCCGTCGATGTCTGACGCGACCCTCGCCCCGGCAGGTTGCAGCACGCTGTTCGTGCTCGAGCCGGTGCCCAACCTCGAGGCCGACATCGACTGGCGGGTCGAGGCCGCGCCGATGCGGGAGCGGCTACTCGAATTCCTCGACACCGAGGGTTACCCCACGAACATCGTCACCGAGCGACTGGTGACACCCGCCGACTGGCTCGCCGAGGGCCTGAGCGTCGGCACACCGTTCGCGCTGGCGCACACGTTCGGACAGACCGGACCGTTCCGGCCATCGAACACGAACCGACACCTCCCCGGCCTGGTGTTCGCGGGCGCCGGAACCACCCCCGGCGTCGGGGTGCCGATGGTGCTGCTGTCCGGGCGCCTGGCCGCGGACCAGGTCGACGCCTGCTCGCGCCACGCCGCCGGCGATCTCGCGGGTCACCGTTCAGCCGGCGGGTGAACAGCGCCGTCGACCTTTGCGCAGGGCGACGGCGCCGACACCCCTACCGCGTCAGCGTGCGTCGCCGTCCCGCGACGAGCACAACGGCGATTGCCACCCCGGCCGTCGTCACCCCGGCCATGGCCGACCGGGCCCGCGCAGGAGTGAGCCACACCGATCGGGCGTAGGCGAGCACGACCGGAAACAGGGTTCTCGCGGGGCCCAGCCGCACATTGTCACCGCGCAGCAGCAGGCGTCCCGTGCGGGAATCGCAGCCCTTGCCCAGCTCGATCAGTGGACCGCGGCGGCCGACGATGCTGGCGGACAGGCCGGCTTCATCCAGCAGGCCCCCGGCCAGTCTGACCAGCGCCGGCAGTGAGGTCGGGGACAGCGACGAACCGAGAACCCCTGGCGCGACGTCTCCGGCCCGGGCCAGCAGCTGACCCGCGTCCTCGGTCTGGACGACGAGATGTTGACCGTCAGCGGACATCGTCACCTGCAGACCGTCCACGTCGAGATGCAGGTCAGACCGGATCTGCAGTACCCGGCCGTCAACGATGCTCACGTCGCAGAGTCACCGTCACTGGTCGTGATGCGCAGCGTGCCGTTCAACTTCCACGTCGCGCGTGGCGAGTCGCTGCCGGTCTCACGCGGCACCTCGATGGCCATGTCGACGAACGAGTAGTTGATCGCTGCGCCCTTTCCGGTCAGGTACGACCACATCTCCTTGCCCAGGTCGACGAAACTCGTGGCTTCGCGACCCGCGATCTCGTGCGAGCCCGTTGCCTTGAGGTCGTGGTTGTCGGTGACGCTCATGAAGT
>CAZZVT010000079.1:0-10397 GCA_964657545.1 uncultured Jatrophihabitantaceae bacterium | reverse complement strand
AAGTCTCCGGATCTCTTGCTACGGTTATCGAAGCGGACGAAAGGTGTCCGATTCAGCGTGATCAGGAGACGGCAATGACAACGGTGACCACGAATGCGGACCCAGGCGTCCACCGTGCAGCTGAGGCGGACGGGCAGGGTGAGCTGAATCCGCATCACGCAAAGCGCTGGTGGATCCTCGGGGTACTCGCTCTCGCCCAGCTGATGGTGGTGCTCGACACCACCGTCGTGAACATCGCGCTGCCCACCGCGCAGCGTGACCTCGGGTTCAGCAACGATGCGCGGCAGTGGGTCGTGACGGCGTACGCACTGGCCTTCGGCAGCCTGCTGCTGCTCGGCGGGCGGTTGGCGGACATGTTCGGCCGCAAGCGCATGTTCCTGCTAGGCCTTGCCGGGTTCGCCGCTGCGTCCGCAGTCGGCGGCGCTGCCCTCAACTTCGACATGCTGGTCAGCGCGCGCGCCGTCCAGGGCGGGTTCGGTGCGCTACTCGCACCGGCTGGGTTGTCGCTGTTGACCACAACCTTCACCGAGCCCAAGGAACGCGTCAGAGCGTTCAGCATCTACGCGGCCGTCGCCGGCGGCGGTGCCGCGATCGGCCTACTGCTCGGCGGAATCCTGACCGAGTACCTGTCGTGGCGCTGGTGCATGTACGTCAACCTCATCTTCGCGGCGCTCGCGTTCGGCGGCGGCGTCGCGTGGCTGGCACACCGGGTCGAGGCCGTTCGGCCCCGGCTGGACATCCCCGGAATCGTGCTCGTATCGACCGGTCTGTTCGCTGTCGTCTTCGGCTTCTCCCGCGCCGAGACCAGCGGTTGGTCCGACACCATCACGATCGGCATGTTCGTGGCTGCCGCGGTGCTGCTCACCGCGTTCGTCATCGTGGAGTCTCGTGTTGCCAACCCGGCACTCCCGCTCCGGGTGGTTCTCGATCGCTACCGCGGTGGCTCGCTGATCGCGATTCTGATGGCCGGCGCCGGCATGTTCGGCCTGTTCCTCTTCCTCACCTACTACCTGCAGCAGACCCTGGGCTTCAGCGCCGTGAAGTCCGGTCTGGCCTTCCTGCCCATGGTCTGTGCGTTGGTGCTTGCCTCGCAGGTCGTATCAGCGGTGTTCGCGCAGCGGGTCGGTCCGAAGTTGATCATTGCCCCGGGTCTGGCCGTCGCGGCGGCCGGTCTGTGGATCCTGACCACCATCGACTCCGGGTCGCACTACTCCACCACCGTGCTGCCGGCGACCATCGTCTTCGGCATCGGCATCGGCACGGTGTTCTCCTCGGCGATGAGCCTCGCGACAGCCGGAGTCAGCAGCGACGATGCCGGGGCGGCCTCAGCCATGGTCAGCACCGCCCAGCAGGTCGGCGGCTCGGTGTCCACCGCCTTGCTGAGCACCCTCGCAGCCTCGGCCGTCACGGACTACCTCTCATCGCACGCCAATACGCCAGGAGCCACCGCGCTGGCCTCGCTGCACAGCTACACCACGGTGTTCTGGTGGAGCGCCGGCATCCTGGCCCTCGGCGCGCTGCTCGCCGCAGTGGTCCTGCCCGCCCGGATCCGCGTGGCCGAGGAGGGCGAGAGCGAGGTCATGGCGATCGGCGGCTGATCTCATGTCGCACCCACTCGGCCCGCGCAGATTTTCCGGCGCGGGCCGAGTGGCATCTCCCCATGCGCGGGCGATGGGTGATGATGACCCGATGGCGGCCAAGACACGGGCGGTTCGCAAAGACGTGCTGCGCAACCGGGCGCTCCTGCTCGAAGCGGCCGACGCGGTGATCCGCGAGAACGGCATGCACCTGTCGCTCAACGCGGTCGCCCATCATGCCGGCGTGGGCGTCGGGACGGTGTACCGGCACTTCCCCGACCGGGACGCGCTGATCTCGGCCATGTTCGAGCAACGCATGGAGCAGGTCTGCAACATCATCACCGCCCATCTCGAGGACGACGATCCAGTTCTCGCGCTGCGCACAGCGCTGTTCGAGGTCTGCCGGATGCAGGCCGGCGACCGCGGGGTCTGGGAGGTCGTGTCGGCCGGCAGTCGCGACGCAGACATCAAGATCGTGCCGAACCGGTTGTTGCCCTTGGCCAGGAAACTGGTCAGCCGGGCGAACGCCAGCGGTCGGCTGCGGACGAAGTTCGAGTCCAGCGACCTGCCGGTGCTGCTGTGGGCCGGTGGCGCTCTGAACGCCTATCTCGGCTCCGTCTCGTCCACGGCGTGGTTGCGCTACGTCCAGATCATGTTCGACAGTTTTCTGCCCGACGACGACCCCGCCCGCACACCTGCCCTGCACAAGGCGCCGACCGTCGAGCAGATGGACGCCGCGCGACGCGGTTGGCCGCCGCCGGCCTAGCAGTTCCCACGAGCGCGAACATTCCACACAACATTGCAGAACCGCAAGCGTTGTGTAGACAATGGGGGAACGACGCGAGGAGATCCCCATGGCCACCATCACCCGTACGGGCGACGCCCCGGCTCCCACCGGGCCGCTGTCCACCATCGACTACAGCGAGCGCATCCCGAACAACGTCAACCTGGCCGGCGACCGTCGACTGCAGCGCGCGCTCGAGAGCTGGCAACCGAAGTTCCTGGACTGGTGGAAGCAGTTGGGGCCCGCGCTGCCCACGCAGGACGTCTACCTGCGCACCGCCGTCGCGGTTGGCCGTGACGGGTGGGCGCACTTCGACCACGTTCCGATGGAGCAGTACCGGTGGGGCATCTTCCTGGCCGAGCAGGACCCCGACCGCACGATTGCCTTCGGCAAGCACAAGGGTGAGCCGGCCTGGCAGGAGGTGCCGGGCGAGTACCGCGCCGAGCTGATGCGCCTGATCACCGTGCAGGGCGATACCGAGCCCGCGTCGGTCGAGCAGCAGCGCGTGCTGGGCAACACCGCGCCGTCGCTGTACGACCTGCGCAACCTGTTCCAGGTCAACGTCGAGGAGGGCCGTCATCTCTGGGCGATGGTTTACCTGCTGCAGGCCTACTTCGGTCGCGAGGGGCGCGCGGAGGCCGAGCAGTTGCTCAAGCGCAACTCCGGCGATCTCGACAGCCCGCGCATCCTCGGCGCCTTCAACGAGCAGACCACCGACTGGCTGCAGTTCTTCATGTTCACCTACTTCACCGACCGCGACGGCAAGTACCAGCTCGGGACGTTGAAGGAGTCGGCGTTCGACCCGCTGGCGCGTACCTGCGAGTTCATGCTCAAGGAAGAGGCGCACCACATGTTCGTCGGCACCACCGGGGTGCAGCGCGTGGTCGAGCGCACGGCCGAGGTGATGGTCGAGCAGGGCACGGCCGACACCGATGCGGTGCTCGCCGCGGGCGCAATCCCGCTCGAGATCATCCAGAAGTACCTGAACTTCCAGTTCTCGGTGTCCATGGATCTCTTCGGTTCCGAGCGCTCGAGCAACGTCGCGGCGTACTACACCGCCGGGCTCAAGGGCCGGTGGCAGGAGACGCGTCGCAAGGACGACCACGTGCTCACCGACGACACCCGCGAGATGCAGACGGTGCACAACGGCAAGATCGTCAGCGAGACCGTCCCGATGCTCACCGCGCTCAACCTCGACCTGCGCGACGAGTACGTCGCCGACTGCGAGAACGGCGTGCGCCGCTGGAACCAGGCGCTGTCCAGCGCCGGGTTGGAGCAGCGGCTGTACCTGCCGCACGAGGGCTTCAACCGCAAGGTCGGCAGCTACGCTGCTCACCACATCGGCCCCGACGGCACCGTGCTCGCCGCGGAGCAGTGGGACGCCCAGGTCGGGGCATGGCTGCCCGACGCCGACGATCGTGCGGCGGTCGCGACGCTGATGGTTCCGCAGTACGAGCCCGGGGAGTTCGCCGGCTGGATCACCGCGCCGAAGACCGGCATCAACGACCAGCCCGTCGAGTTCGACTACGTCCACCTGGCCGGGGAAGCGCTGGCCGGATGAGCGCGGCGGTCGCACCAGCAATCGAGCGCGACGTCGATTTCGATACCGCGCCCGACCGGTACCGGCATTGGCAACTCGACGTCGACGGCGAGATCGCCACTCTGACGCTGCAGGTCGACGTCGACGGCGGGCTCGTGCCCGGCTACGAGCTGAAGATGAACTCCTACGACCTCGGGGTCGACATCGAGCTCTACGACGCCACCCAACGTCTGCGTTTCGAGCACCCCGAGGTCAAGGCCGTCGTGATCACCGGTGGGCTAGAGAAGATGTTCTGCGCGGGCGCGAACATCCGGATGCTCGCGCAGTCGACGCACGCGTGGAAGGTGAACTTCTGCAAGTTCACCAACGAGACCCGCAACGGCATCGAGGACGCCACCGCTCATTCGGGCCAGACGTACCTGGCCGCCGTCAACGGCACTGCGGCCGGCGGCGGCTACGAACTCGCATTGGCGTGCGAGCAGATCGTGCTCATCGACGACGGCTCGTCGACGGTGTCGCTGCCGGAGGTGCCGCTGCTCGGTGTGCTGCCCGGCACCGGTGGCCTTACCCGCGTCGTCGACAAGCGCCTGGTACGCAAGGACCACGCCGACATCTTCGCCACGAAGTCCGAGGGCATCCGCGGCGCGCAGGCCGTCGCCTGGCGGCTCGTCGACGAGAGCGTCCCGCGCGCCCGGTTCGCCGGGACCGTGAGCGCCCGCGCGCAGATGGCGGCGTCCGGCTCGCACCGTCCGTCGGGTGCGCGGGGTGTCGTACTGACCCCGCTCGAGCGCCACGACGACGGCGAGCGGATCACCTACCCGTTCGTCGAGGCCCGGCTGGACCGCCACGCACGTCGGGTCGACATCACCGTGAGCGGCCCCGACGACGCTCCGCCGGCCGACGCGGCAGGGGTCTTCGCGCGGGGCGTCGGCTACTGGCCGCTGGCCGTGACGCGCGCGCTCGACGACCTGATCCTGCGGCTGCGCACCAACGAACCCGAGCTCGGCACCTGGGTGCTGCGGACGCACGGTGATGCCGCTCGCGTGCTGGCCTACGACGCGCAGCTGATCGAGCTGGCCGACGACTGGTTCGTCAACGAGGTGCGTCACTACCTCAAGCGCACCCTGAAGCGGCTCGACGTCACCAGCCGCACGCTGATCGCGGTCGTTGAGCCGGGAAGTTGCTTCGCCGGGTTCCTGCTCGAGCTCTCGCTCGCCGCCGATCGGCAGTACATGCTCGAGGGTATGTACGAAGATCGCGACGACGAACTGCCGCCGGCGACCATCACGGTCACGGCCATGAACAGCGGGCCGCTGGTGATGGGCAACGACCTGACCCGATTGCAGTCCCGGTTCTGGCGACGTCCCGAGGCGTTGGCCGCCGTCGAGAACCGCTTCGGCGAACCGCTCGACAGTGCTGCCGCCGACGAGCTCGGCCTGATCACGATGGCGCTCGACGACATCGACTTCGAGGACGAACTGCGCATCGTGCTCGAGGAGCGCGCGTCGCTCTCGCCGGACGCACTGACCGGCATGGAGGCGAACCACCGCTTCGTCGGGCCCGAGACGGTCGAGACCAAGATCTTCGGTCGGTTGACGGCCTGGCAGAACTGGATCTTCATCCGCCCCAACGCCTCCGGCTCCGAGGGTGCGCTGCGCCGGTACGGCACCGGGCAGCGGGCCGATTTCGACGTGCGGCGGGTCTGACCGATGCCGTACGTGATCGCCCAGCCCTGCATCGACGTCATGGACAAGTCGTGCATCGAGGAATGCCCGGTCGACTGCATCTACGAGGGCGCCCGAAAGCTCTACATCAACGACAAGGAATGCATCGACTGCGGCGCCTGCGAACCGGTGTGCCCGGTCGAGGCGATCAGCCAGGACCGCCGCGTTCCCGACGACCAGACCGAGTTCGTCCAGGACAACGTCCGCTTCTTCACCGAGGTCCTGCCCGGTCGCGACGTTCCCATCGGCGTGCCCGGCGGTGCCGCCGGCACCGGAGTCATCGGCGTCGACACACCGTTCGTGGCTGGCCAGTAGCCGCGCGTCCTAGGCGTCCAGCCGCACCGCGGCGAGCCCTGCGGACAGTGCAATCGGATCGCCGGTACGGGCGTGCGCCGACAGAGCGGTGTCGGTGAACTTGATGACGTGCTCACCCCCGTGCGCGAGTGCGGCCTCCACCACCTGGTCGTGCTCGACCAGCGGGACCAAGTCGGTGGCAGGTACCGCCGGGGCATAGGCCGAGACGACCGCTGCGCTGGCCGACCACGCGGCTGCGAGGCTGTCGGCCCACAGCTCCCTCGGCAGCAGGGGCAGGGTTCGCAGCACCGCGTTCGGCGCGGTGGCAGCGTGCACGAGCATCGTCGGGTTGCCGTGGGCGTACTGCGGATAGACCGCGACGACCGCGTCGACGATCGCTGCGACCGAGGCGGGGACGCCCTCGACCTCGTCGGGGGCGTTCAGGGCCGCCACCTGCGTCGCCCATCCCGCGGTGGTGTCGAGCTGGGCCAGGCGTGGTCGGAGGCCGCCGTGCTGGTCGGACACCCGGGGTAGGACGGCGACGATGTCACCTGCGGGTCGGTTTCCGCTCGGCGTGATCATCGGTGCCGGTTGCCATCGTGCGGCCCAGTACCCGAGCGCATGGGACAGCTCGTCGAGGCGCGGCGCGGTCTCCAGTGCGTCGAGCGCCGCGGCTGCATGCCCCAGCCTGATCACGCCGTGGGTGGCGCCCGCTGCGATACCCGGCAACAGCCTCGGCCACCATCTCGTCAGCACCTGCCGCCACGGCTGATCCGCCAGTTCACGGTGAAAGAAGGCGATCCAGTCGGCTGACCGCTGGTGTTGGCCGAGCGCCTCCTGCCAGTGCTCGGCGGCGATCGGCCAGCTCGACCGGGGCAGCTCGTCCAAGCGCGTGAGGTAGCGATCCGTCCAGGGCTGGACGGCCTCGTCGTGCCCCCACCGCTCCAGTGCCTCGACGACCATCGGGCCGTGGTTCGACAGGAACCCGTCGTATTCGGGGCCGGTGCGGTGCAGGCGTTCCAGTGCGTCGTCGTAGTTGCTCGTGGTGGTCAGCATGTGATCAGTCCACAACATGAAGTGGACTTCAAGTCAAGGATTGCCTACCCGCGGGGCGGTTCCGGTGCGCGGTAGATCCGTCGGTGGGCGACGTCGATGACGCTGCGGTGCAGCCGCCCCAGGTGGCCCGATCGACGCAGCGCCGCCGCCGCTGCGTTGCCGCCCGGGGCGCCGTGCACGCCGCCGCCGGGGTGCGCCGATGCGCTGGCCAGGTACAGCCCGTCGATGACGGTCTCCGAGCGGCCCAGGCCCGGCACCGGACGCAGGAACAGCTGCTGGTGGATCGCAGCCGAGCCGCCGCCCACAGCGCCCTGCACGAGGTTGCCGTCGGCAGCGTGCAGGTCGGCCGGCGTCTGCAGCTGCTCGGCGGTGATCGACGATCGGAAGCCCGGTGCCTGCGCCTCGACGAAGTCCTTGATGCGTTCGACCTGGGCGACCAGCTGGTCGCGTTCGAAGACCTGGTCGCGCGGGATGTGCGTGTAGGCCCACACCGATTCGGTGCCGGTAGGGGAGCGGATCGGGTCGGCGGTGGTGGTCTGGCCCAGCAATGCGAAGGGGCGCTCGGGCAGCCGGCCCGACACCAGGTCGGTGGAGTACTGCGACAATCCGTCGAGGTCGACGCCGAGGTGGACCGTGCCCGCGTCGCGGGCCGCTGTGGCCGTCCACGGGATCGGTGCCGACAGCGCCCAGTTGACCTTCAGCGTCGGACCGTCCCACTCGAAGTTCTCGAGGTCCCGGACGAGCCGTTCGGGCAGGTTGGCAGCGCCGACGAGGTCGAGGTAGAGGCGCGGTGCGTCGACGTCGGCGAGGACGGAGCGGGTGGTGATCCGTTCACCCGAGGCGAGCCGGACTGCCTCGACCCGGCCGGACAGCACGTCGATCGACGTGACCGGGGCCGACGTTCGCACCTCGCCGCCACGAGCCGCGAGCCGCCGGGCCAGGGCCTCGACGATCATGCCCGAACCGCCCGCCGGCACGGGGAACCCGACGGTCTGGCCGAGCATGCACAGCAGCCACCCGTAGACGGCCGAGCCGGCGGCCTCGGGCGCGAGGTCGGTGTGCAGGGCGTTGCCGGCCAGCAGCAGCGCGGCTCCCTCGCCGCCGAAGCGCTCGCCGGCGAACGTGCGCACCGGTGACACCACGAAGCGCGCGAAGCGCATCAGGTCGGCGACACCGAGGGCGCGGAGCAGGCCGGTGACCGCGCGCGGGGCCGGAAAGGGCCGCAGAATCGCATTGATCAACGGTTCGGAGATGGCCTCGAACTCGCGCACCAGCTGCATCCAGGCCTCGCCGTCGCCCGCGGCGAACGCATCGAGGGAGGCCGCGGTCTGCGTGACATCGCGGTGCATCGTCGCGCAGCGGCCGTCGGGCAGGACATGCGCGAGGACGGCCTTGGAATGCTGCCATTGCAGGCCCCAGTCGTGCAGCTCGAGATCGGCCAGCACCGGCGAGGCAGCAGCGAACGGGTAGAACGAGCTGTACCAGTCGGTGACGAAGTCGGGGTGCAGGCTGCGGTCGGAGAACACCGCTCCACCGATCCGCGCCGAGGCCTCGAGCACCAGCACCTGCTGCCCCGCGTCGGCGAGCACGTTCGCCGCCACCAGGCCGTTGTGACCCGCGCCGATGATCACCGCGTCTACGTCGGTGGCCGCTCGGTTCGATCGGGTCATCGGTCGGGCCACAGACCGTGCAGCCGTTCCTTCGCAGTCACCGGGCCGCGCACGTTGCCGGTAGTGGCCCGCTCGTCGGTGCGCGTCAACGCGACGAGCCTGAACAGCGGTCCGACGAGCGCGTCGTAGACGGCCGGCAGCAGGCGGAAGCCGGTGACGATCACCGGGTTCGTCGGCCCGACGGGAACCGACACGTGGCTGTGAGGGCGATCCAGCAGCCCGACGATCGAGGCCGCTGTGCGCTCGGGCTGCAGCACCGGAATCGGTGGCCGGGCGGCCTTGCCCGTGTAGTTCGCCGCCTGCCGGTAGATCGGGGTGTTCGTGCTGCCCGGGCTGACGATGCAGACATGGATGTCGCGCTCACCCCGGACCTCCTGCTGCAATGTGCGCGCGACAGCACGCTGGCCCCACTTGGCCGTGGCATAGGCGCCCATGCTCGGCACGGTAACCGATCCGAGCAACGAGTTGACGATGACGAAGGTGCCGTACCTCTGGGTACGGAACTGCGGGACGAATGCGCGGGCAACGTTGGCCGTGCCGTGAACGGCGGTGTCGACCACGGTCCGGAAGATGTCGCTGGGCACCGCCTCGATCGTGCCGTATGCCATCACGGTGGCCGTGTGCACCACCGCGTCGACCCGGCCGTGCGCGTCGAGCGTCTCGGCAAGCAGCCGGTCGACGTCGGCCTCGTCGAGCAGGTCGGCCGGCACGCTGCGCACGTCCGCCGCGCCCGCCGAACGGCAGGCCTCGGCCGCGGTGTCGAGCGCTGCGGACGGGCGTGCCGCCAGCACCAGGCGCGTACCGTCGCGAGCCAGGCGCAGCGCCGTGGCCAGCCCGATGCCGCTCGAGGCGCCGGCCACCACGACAACCCGATCTCTCACGGGTGGAGCACCACCTTGATGCAGCCGTCGTCCTTCTCGCGGAACATCTCGTACGCCGCAGGTGCGTCGTCGAGCGGCAGGTGGTGCGTGGTGAGGTCGAGCGTGCCGAGCGGGTCGGCCGGGTCGAGGACGAGCGGGAGGATGTCGTCGGTCCAGCGCCGCACGTGTGCCTGGCCCATGCGCAGCTGGATGCCGCGGTCGAACATCTCCATCATCGGCAGCGGGTCGACCTCGCCGCCGTAGACACCGCTGATCGACACGGTGCCCCCGCGGCGCACACCCTTGATCGCGCCGAGCAGGGCGTCGATGCGGTCGACCGCGATCTTGTCGGTGATCTTCTGCGCGATCGGGTCGGGCAGCAGCCCGGTGGCCTTCTGCCCGATCGAGGCGAGTTTGCCGCCCGGGGCCCCGCCGTGTGCCTCCATGCCGACGGCGTCGATGGTCGCGTCGGCGCCGCGGCCGTCGGTGATCGCGATCAGTGCGTCGGAGATGTTGTCGACGCTCGACAGGTCCAACGGCTCGGCGCCGTGACGCTCGGCGAGCGCAAGCCGCTCGGGCACCGAGTCGATGCCGATGACTCGTCCGGCGCCGAGGTGCCTGGCGATGCGGACGCACATCTGGCCGATCGGGCCGAGGCCGAACACGGCTACCGTTCCGCCGGGCGGCGCGTCGGCGTAGGCGACGGCCTGCCACGCCGTCGGCAGGACGTCGGACAGGAACAGGAACTGCGCGTCAGGCGTGCCGTCGGGCACCTTGATCGGCCCGAACTGCGCCTGCGGAACGCGCAGGTACTCGGACTGCCCGCCGGGGATCGAGCCGTAGAGCGAGGTGTAGCCGAACAGGCTGGCGCCCTTGCCCTCGCTGCGCACCT
>CAZZVT010000078.1:14066-14912 GCA_964657545.1 uncultured Jatrophihabitantaceae bacterium | reverse complement strand
CGCGGTGCTGATCAGTCCCGGTCCTGCCAGGTGCAGACGCAGATCTCGTTGCCCTCGACGTCGGCCAGGATCCAGAACGACCTGGCCTCGGCGTCGCTGATCATCCTGCCGCCCGCGGCGAGTGCCGCGCCGATGCGCCGCTCGGCGTCGTCGTGCGCGACCGTGATGTCGAAGTGGATGCGGTTGCGCTGGGGGCGCGGCTCGTCCAGCTGCTGGAACCAGAGTGTCGGGCCCTGGCGGGCGGGGTCGATCAGGCCGGTCGAGTCCTCGGGCCCCGGTTCGTCGACGTAGCCGAGCACCGCGGCCCAGAACGGCCTGATGGCCGCGATGTCGAGCGCGTCGATCGCCACCTCGAGCAGCTGCACCGGACGCGCCCCGGTGGGCGGCGCGAGGACGTGCCCGCCGGCGGTGAGCGAGGCGGTGATGATCCGGACGAGCTCGACGTCGCGCGTGGTGTGGGCCGCGATCGTGCGGGTGTGCACCGCGAGCTCGACCCGCTCGGGCCGGACGTCGATGCGCAGGTGCTCGTCGGCTGCGTCGCCGCACGCCCCGGCCGCGACCGCTGCGACCTCGAGGCCGCCGGCGAGCGAGTCGACCGGCACGCTGGCCAGCAACGTGCCGAGCGCGACCCGCCAGCCGAGGGTCTCGACGGCAGCGGCGGCCTCGGGGCGGGTCAGGACCTGGGGCGGGGCGTCAGCGCTCATGTCCGACAGTGTGGCGAGCAGGTCCGACAACGATGCCCTCAGCCGCCCGGAGGTCGCGGCGGTGCGGAGCGCCGCCCGGGCCGTTCCGCAGGCGCTCCAGGCCGCTTCCCGCCGGCGGGACCCGGCGGGTTCCCCTTGATCG
>CAZZVT010000078.1:2012-14056 GCA_964657545.1 uncultured Jatrophihabitantaceae bacterium | reverse complement strand
GACGGCGTCGTCGTGCCTGTCGAAGCGCTCGCGGTCGGATCGGACGTCGGGGTCGTCACGGGTGCGGCGCCCTTACCGTCGCCGTCGCCGGCCCCGGAGCTGATCAGGTGGGCGACCGGTCCGACACCGAGCGCCGTCAGGCCGCTGAGGGCGAGGGCCCCGAACACCAGCGCAGCTGCCAGGACGACCCCGGCGCGGAGCCTCCGGCGGGATCGCGAACGATCGGCAGGTTCAGCACCCGGCACCGGCTTGAACTCGGCGGTGTCGTGGCGCCAGTCGCGCCACACCTCGAGCTGGTCGACGGGCGACCCTTCGGCGCCGGCACGTCGTCTGCGCCCGAACGGGTCACGAGCCATGTGCGGTGCTCGTCGAGCTGGGTGTGGGGGTCGGACCGCCCGCAGCCTTGCCGCCCGCAGATTTCGGCGGTGCTGCCGGGCCGCCCGGCCCGCGAGCACCCGGACCACGCCCGTCACGACCGGCGGCCGGCCTCGGCGCCGAGGCAGAGATCGCGACGGTGCTCGCGTCCAGGCTGGTGCCGTCGCTGTCCACAGCTCCGTCCCCGTGCACGAACCGGCCGTCACGCACGGCGCCGAACGACGACGCCTTGCCGTCGAGGGTGTACTTCGTGCTCGAGCTGACGTCGAGCTGCCGGGTGAAGCCGTCGTGGTCCTTGACGGTGATGGTGCTGCCCGAGACAGCGGTCACGGTCCCGTCGATGTGCGGTTTCGGTGCCGGCGGGGCCGGTCGCGTGGTCGTGGCGCTCGCGCCGGGGGCCGACGGGCCGGCGGTGGCTGCGTCGGCAGCGACCGCGCCACCGCCTATGAGACCGAGCGCGGCGAGGCCCGCGACGACGTGACGTCGAGTAAGGGTGGGCGGGAAGGTGGGCATCGGGTGGTCCTTTCGGTTGACGGGTGCAAGGACAACCGTGGCCGAGGACTCTGAAGTGGTGCTGAAGTCGGCACTGCCGGCGGGTCTCGGCGGGCAAGCTTCAGCTCGGCTTCAGTTCCGCCGATCCACCGACGGGAGAATCACTGTGGTGACAGCTCATCGAGCAGCCCCGGCTCGCGTCCTCGTCGTCGAGGACGAGGCCCCGATCCGCGACGCTCTCGGCATCGCCTACCGCCAGGCCGGCCACGACGTCCTGACGGTGGGCGACGGTGAGCACTTCGAGGACCAGGTCGACGCGTTCCGTCCCGACCTCGTGGTCCTCGACGTCATGCTTCCCGGCCGCGACGGCTTCGAGCTGGCCCGCGCGCTGCGGTCCCGCACCGACGCCGCGGTGCTGTTCCTGACCGCGCGCGACGACCTCGACGACCGGTTGCGCGGCTTCGACGTCGGCGCCGATGACTACGTCGCCAAGCCGTTCGCGGTGTCCGAGGTGCTGGCCCGCTCGGGTGCCGCACTGCGCAGGCTCGGGCGGATCGCGACGACGCTGCAGGTCGGCGACCTGATCCTCGACGAGGCGGCACGGGTGGCGAGTCGCGCCGAGCACATCCTGGACCTCACGGCGACCGAGTGGCGGCTGTTGCTCTACCTGGCCGTCAATCGCGGGCGGACGCTGTCCAAGACGCAGATCCTGACCCAGGTGTGGGGTTACGACGACTACGACCCGAACCTCGTCGAGGTCCACGTCAGCGCGCTGCGTCGAAAGACCGAGGCCTACCGACCCCGGCTCATCCACACCGTGCGGGGGCTCGGCTATGTACTCAAGAACTGATCCGCCCTGGCGCCGCCTGCGCCGGCCGGCCTCGCTGCGCGGCCGGGTGGTGCTCGGCGTCGCCGCGCTGCTGCTCGTGCTGTTGACCGGTCTGTTCGTCACCGTCGACGTGTTGCTCGAGGCCCGGCTGCGCAACGATCTGCGCACCAGGCTCACCGACCGGGTCGCCCTCGCCACGCAGCTCGACGGCGCGCTGTCGTCGCAGGACCTGGTCAACCGCCTGCGCGGCGACGGCATCTCGGCCCTGCTCTGCAGCGCCAGCTCGACCAGCGCCACCAGCACCGACAGCGCGCCGCGGTGCGTCACGGCCGACTCGGGGCCACCCGCGCCCGGCGGTGCGCGGTCGTCGCCCGGCCGGTCGGCCGCTAGCGCCCGCCCCGCGCCGAAGCCGAAGTCGCCGGCCGGCAACGCCGACATCGTGACGGCCGGCTCGACGCTGTTCGTGCGCACCGTCCTGCCCTCGACCGACCAGACGCTGACCCTCTCCGTCGACAGCTCGCAGATCGGGGCGACGCTGGGCCGGCTGGTCGTCCTCGAGATCGTCGGCGGGCTGATCACGCTCGTCGTCGCCGCGGTGCTGCTCGTCCGTCTCGTGGGTGCTGCGCTGCGTCCGCTCGATCGGCTGACCGCTCTCGCCCGACGCATCGGCGCCGGGGACCGTGGGCGCCGGTTGGGGACGGGCCGCTCGGACACCGAGCTGGGACGGACGGCGACCGCGTTCGACGACATGCTCGACGCGCTCGAGTCGGCGCTGGCCGAGGCCGCTGCGGCCGAGGCCCGGTTGCGCAGCTTCCTCAGCGACGTCTCGCACGAGCTGCGGACACCGTTGACCGGCCTGGCCGCGACCACCGAGACGCTGTTGCGCGACGAGCCGGGCGCCGCCGATCGTGAGCGCGCCTACGTGACGCTCGTGCGCGAGACCCGCCGCGCGGGTCGGCTCGTCGACGACCTGCTCACGGTGACCCGGCTCGACACCGGCATGGCCCTGAGCACCGAGCCGGTCGACGTGGCCGAGATCGCCGCCCAGGAACTCGCGCGCCTGCACCTGCTGGCGCCAGGGCTCTCCACCGATCTGCGCACCGACGGCCCGGCCGTGGTCGACGGCGACCCCGTCCGGCTCGGGCAGGTCGTCGCCAATCTGCTCGACAACGCCCGAACGGCTGCCGGACCGACCGGCCGGGTCGACGTCGAGGTCACCCGCGGCGACGGCCGGTGGTACGTCGAGGTACTCGACTCCGGGCCGGGCGTCCCCGTCGACCAGCGGGAGCGGATCTTCGACCGGCTCGTCCGCCTGGACCAGGCACGCTCACGCGAGCGCGGCGGGTTCGGTCTCGGACTGTCGATCGCCCGTGCGCTGGCCCGGGCACACGGCGGCGACCTGACCTGCCTCGACCCGCTCGGTGGCGGCGCCCGGTTCCGGTTGACCCTGCCCGTGCACGCACCGTCGTCGGCGAAGCCCGTCCAGGACCCTCAGGTAATGGCCGGCACGCGGTAGTAGTCCTCGGTGGTCACCGGCTCGAACCCCAGCGACGTGTAGAGGCCCAGCGCACGCTCGTTGTCGACCTCGACCTCGAGGTGCACCTCACGGACGCCGTCGGCGCGCAGCTCACGACACACCCGGCCCAGCACAGCCCGACCGAGCCCGCGACCGCGCAGCTGCGGCTCGAGTACGAACCCGTACACGCCCGCCCGCTCGCCCTGCCGCTCGACGACGAGGCCGGCCACCAGCTGCCCGTCGAGCTCGGCGACGGAAGTGTGTGCGAGGCGATCACCGACGTCCCCCGTGTCGCCGAAGCCCAGCTGCAGCAGCCGCCGGATTGCGCCGCGATCGGCCTCGTCGGCCGGGCGCACCTGCAGTCCCGCCGGTTCGTCGCACGAGGCAGGCGCGGCCCGTTGCAGCAGGGCGTGCTCGGCGTGCGCGAAGACTCCCCCGACGGTCTGCGCCAGACGATGCCCACCGGCCGAGGCCCACGGCACGACGAGCAGGACTGCAGGGGTGTCGTGCTCAAGCTCGAGGGCGCGTGTCAGGGCCGCGGTACCGAACCCGCGGCGGCGGTACGCCGGGTCGATCATGCCCGTCAGCTCGGGCTCGCCGCCGTGCCGGTAGACGCCGACGAAGCCGATCAGCCGGCCGCCGTCGTGGACCAGAACGTCCTGCACCGCGCGCGAGCGCAGTGATCTCCACTCGAGCTTGAGCCGGCCGCCGTCGGCGTCGACCACACGTCGCTCGAGGGCGGCGATGTCGTCCAGAACCGGATCGGGAAGGCCACTGCAGGTGGTGATCACGTCCTCACCTCAGCAGGGACGTCAACCCGAATTGGGGCTGGGCGCGAGATCGGCCGACCAGCGTTCCTCGATACGTCCGTAGCGCCAGACGAGCAGGGCCACGGCCCAGGCCACCACGAACAATCCGACGATCCCGTAGCCGGCGTAGTCGAGCGGGATGCTCGCGACCGCCGCGATCGGGCCTGCGGTGATGTTCGCCTGGTCGGCCAGCACGCTGACGAGCTCGATGGTGCCGATGACGAGCGCGACGGCGACCGACACGGCGGTGATGGTGATGTTGTAGAAGACCTTGCGGACCGGCTTCAGGAACGCCCAGCCGTACGCGGCGTTCATGAAGACGCCGTCGATGGTGTCGAGCAGGCACATCCCGGCCGCGAACAGCACGGGCAGCACGAGGATCACGTAGAACGGCAGGCCCCCGACGGTGGCGGCGCCGCCGGCGATCACGAGCAGGCCGACCTCGGTGGCGGTGTCGAAGCCCAGCCCGAACAACACACCGACGGGGTAGATGTGCCAGGGCTTGCGGACCGACTTCGTCAACCCGCCGAGGAAGCGGTTCATGAAGCCGCGCTTGTTGAGGTGCTCCTCGAGCTCGGCCTCGTCGTACTCGCCGTGGCGCATCCGTCGAAAGACGCTGAGGATGCCGCACAGCACGACCAGGTTCAGGATGCCGAGCGCCCACAGGAAGACGCCGGACACCGACGCCCCGACCACCCCCGTGACCGAGTGCAGTTGGGAGCTGCCGTCCTTCACCTCGCCCACCAGTGCCTTCACGCCCACCGCGAGCAGGAGGGCGAGCAGGAAGACGATCGTCGAATGGCCGAGGGAGAACCAGAACCCGACCGAGAGCGGCCTGCGGTTGTCGCGGTGGCCCTGCTCCTCGCGCGCAGCGTTGTCGGCCAGCAGCTTGCGGGTGGTGTTGTCGACGGCAGCGATGTGGTCTGCGTCGAAGGCGTGCCGCATCCCGAAGGTGTAGGCCAGCACGGCCACCCCGATGTTGAAGACGGGATGCTCGCCACCGAGCTTGTAGTGGTTCGGGATGATCAGGCCGAAGACGACGCCGAAACCCAGCACGTGCAGGAAGACGATGACCGCGCCCATCCCCCACAGCGAGCGACGGTCGGTACGGCTCAGCCCGTCGCGGAACGCCGCCACCCGGGAGGTACTCGCGGGTCGCGCCGCGGTGCTCGTCACGCAGCTGACGCTAACCTGCGGTGGGCCTTGTTGCAACATTTTGGCGACAACGGTCGGTCACCCGCCGCTGACGGCGAGTTGTCGGGGCTTGCGCGGGCTGGAACCCGCCGAAGCCCCGACAACTCGCGGGATGGCAGAGCGGTCAGACGTTGACGCCGAAGTCCTGCGCGATCCCGACGAGGCCGGAGGAGTAACCCTGGCCGACCGCGCGGAACTTCCACTCGCTGTTGTTGCGGTACAGCTCGCCGAAGACCATGGCCGTCTCGGTCGAGGCGTCCTCGGTGAGGTCGTAGCGGGCGACCTCGTTGTTGCTGCCCTGGTCGACGATCCGGATGAACGCGTTGCGCACCTGGCCGAAGCCCTGCTGGCGGGCCTGGCCCTCGTAGATGCTCACCGGGAAGACGATCTTGTCGACCTCGGCGGGCACGGCGGCCAGGTTGACCTTGATCGCCTCGTCGTCGCCCTCGCCCTCACCGGTGAGGTTGTCACCGGTGTGCTCGACGGAACCGTCCGGACTCGTCAGGTTGTTGAAGAAGATGAAGTGCTTGTCCGAGAGCACCTTGCCGTCGGCCTTGAGCAGGATGGCCGAGGCGTCGAGGTCGAAGTCGGTGCCGGTGGTCGTGCGCGCGTCCCACCCGAGGCCGACGAGCACGTTGGTCATGCCCGGGGCCTCCTTGGAGAGGGAGACGTTGCCGCCCTTGGCGAGGCTGACTGACATGGCTGGTTGTCCTTTCGTGGATGTCGTACCGAGGTGCTGATAGGTCTGGTCTACAGGTCGAACTCGGCGGGCGCGATACCTACCGCGTGGCAGGCGTCGCTGACGACCTTTCGCTCGGCGGTGTCGAACGAGCCGTCGGCGTGGCCGATGATCAGTGCGATGGCGATCACCGCACGGGCCTGGTCGGGCTTGTCGCGCAGCTTGCCGATCGCTGCGATCGCGTCGACCTTGCCGAAGTCGAAGTCCCGGTTGAGCTTGTCGCAGTAGCCGTCGAACTTGGCCCGCAGGTCATCGGGCGGGAAGACCGCCAGCGTGTCGTTGCCGACGATGAGGCTTGCCGTGCGCTGCCGCTCGGCCGGGTCGATCGAGCCGTCGGCCGCGGCGACGAGCGCGCAGACGGCCATGCTGGCGTCGGCGAACTCGCGGCTCTTGTACTGGTCCTTCTTGGTCTTGAGCTGCTCGCTCAGGTCCTGCGCGCGGCCCTTGAGCTGGTCGAAGAGTGCCATGGGATTTTCCTTTCGTGGGATGACAGGTGAACGCTCAGGCCGACGCCGGGGTCTCCGCTGCAGCCTCCTGCACAGCAGGCTCATCGCCGCCGTCTGCCGGCTCCTCGGCCTGCGGCTTGAGCAGGCTCAAGACGATCGAGGCCCCGAGCACCGTGAGGATCACGCCGAGGCTGACCAGCGACGGGATCTCGGGGATCGACGTGGTGATCACCTTGTGCGAGGCCTGCAGCACCAGCTTCACGCCGATGAAGGCCAGGATGACCGACAGGCCCTTGGACAGGTAGTGAAACTTCTCGAGCAGGCCCGAGAGCAGGAAGTACAGGGCTCGCAGGCCGAGGATCGCGAAGGCGTTGGACGAGTAGACGATGAAGGTGTTGTCGCTGACCGCGAGCACGGCCGGCACGCTGTCGACGGCGAACACCAGGTCGGCGGCCTCGATGGCGACCACGACCGCGAGCAGCGGGGTGGCGACGCGCTTGCCGAGTTCCTTGACGAAGAACCTGGTGCCGTCGTACTCGTCGCGGACCGGGATCACCTTGCGCAGGAGCCGGATGGCGACGCTCTTGCCCGGGTCGTAGGACTCGTCCTCATCGCTCATCAACTTGTAGGCGCTGTACAGCAGGATCGCGGCGAACACGAACAGCACCGCGGTGAACTGGTTGACGACCGCGACGCCCGCAGCCAGGAACATGCCGCGGAACACCAGGGCCCCGATGACGCCGAAGAACAGCACCCGGTGCTGGTAGGCGCGGGGCACCTTGAAGTAGCCGAAGATCAGTGCGAAGACGAACAGGTTGTCGACGGACAGGCTCTTCTCGAGCAACCACGCCGTCGTGAACTCGACGCCGGCGTTGCCGCCGAGCGTCAGGGCGAGCACGAGCGCGAACGCCAGCGACAACCCGACCCACAGCGCGCTCCACCAGGCGGCTTCCTTGAACTCGATCACGTGCGCGCCGCGGTGGGCCAGCAGGTCGATGGTCAGCATGATCACGACGACCGCGCCGAACGCGGCCCAGCCCCAGAGTGGAACGTCCATCAGGTCTCCTCGAAGTGTCGGTGGCGACTCGCTCGTCGCCGACAATCCAAGTCTTCCCTGCCGGACCTGCCCACCAGAAGCGGACGTTCGGGCTCTTCGACGCCCTCTCACTGCCGGGAATCGGCAATCACCTGCCGAACCCGGGCGCAGGGTGTGTGCCGACTACCGACCGAGGTGGGCAGCCGCCTGCGCGCGCAGTGCCGTGTGCACTCCGTAGCCGTCGACCCGCGACGGGAGGTAGGCCTTGCGGACCTTCGCGACCGACGTGTAGTTGGTGTCGACGACGTTGGCCAGCGGTGATTCGACGGCCTGCGACAGCAGCTGGTAGGCGTCGAGTTCCGAGAGTCCGCACTCGCCGGCGACCCACTGCACGAGGTCCAGTTGCGCGACCCGGAACGCGTCCTCGAGCGGGCGCGCCGACCCCGTCGACATGAGGTAGTCGTCGGTCTCGATCCGCGGCCACGGCGTGGGCACGCCCTTGATCAACTCAATGATCACGACGGAGTTCATGGCCGCCTCGACGGCGACCCCGCACGTCTCGCCCTCGCCCTGGCGGGCGTGCCCGTCGCCCAGGCTGACCAGGGCGCCCTCGACGTTGACGCCGAGGTAGCAGGTGGCGCCGACCCGCATCTCGGGGGTGTCCATGTTGCCGCCGTGCGCATCGGGCACCAGAGCGGAGCGGACCTCCAGATTGGCGGGCGCCACGCCGACCGTCCCGTGCATGGGATCGAGCGGGAGGTCGACGACGACGTCGCTGTCGCGGGCGACGAACCGGCACGTGCGCGCCGTCCGGTCGAGTTCCCAGATCCAGACGACCTCGGGCAGTGCGGGCTGCAGGGTGGCCGTGGTGTGCGTCGAGGTCAGTGCGCCGAACAGCGGAACGGTGGTCGAGGCAGCCCAGTCGCGCGCGGGCTCGATGTCGACGAAGTGCACGGCCAGCGTGTCGCCGGGCTCGGCGCCCTCGACGTAGAACGGGCCGGTCTGCGGGTTCAGGAACGGGAACTCGCAGACCTCGCTGACGAGGTCGCTCGTCGAGCGGACGCGGCCGGCGAAGCAGTCCTCGGTGTAGACGGCCAGGATCGTGCCCGGCGTGATGCGGGCCACCGGCGCGGCACCGCCGAACGTCCAGGCGTAGTCACCCTCGCCGGGGGTGTAGACGAGCACGTCGCTCATACTTCGATCTCCTCCGACTCGCCGTCGAGGTGGACCAGCCCGGTGTCGATCACGCGTTGCCGGTGCTGCGTCCAGAGGTAGGCCAGGTAGACCAGCCCGATCAGCATCCAGACGCCGACGACCGGTCCGGCGTAGGACACCGGCGACGTCAACTTGGTGACGAACGAGAATGCCGGGATTCCGGCCGCGGTGAGCAGCGCCGGGACGAACGCGGCGATGCCGAGCAGCGGCACGATCAGGTGCAGCACCGGATTGAACGACTCGCGCCGGAACCGCAGGAAGAAGCCGATGCACGCGGCGTTGACGATGATGTAGACGGCCACGACCACGATCACGATGATCGTCGCGACGAGCAGGAACGCCGTCACTGGGTCGTAGGCGAAGCCGAGGGCCAGGGTCGCCACGACGGCGATGACGAACTGCACCCCGACCGCGACGTAGGGCGAGATGTGTTTCGGGTGCAGCATCGTGAAGGCCCGCGGGAAGATCCCGATCCGGCCGAGCGCGAATGCGGTGCGCGTCGAGACGTTCGCGCCGGCGTTGGCGTTCGCGATCGTCGAGTTGACGATGGCCAGGAACACCAGGATCCAGAACAGCCCGTAGGACGCCCGCGCGATGCCCTCCCACGAGTTCGGGCCGTCGGTGCCGAAGGTCGCGAACTTTCCCGGCCCGACGAGGACGTCGGCTGCGTAGGTGGTGAAGACGTAGATCGCGCCGATCCCGAGCGTGGCGCCCAGCACCGCCTTGCGGATCGTGCGGCGCGGATCCTTGGCCTCCTCGGCCAGCGGGGCGGCCGCCTCGAACCCGGAGAACGCGAGCACGGTGTAGACCGACCCTGCGATGACACCGGCCAGACCCTTGTGACCCGACGGCGTGTGCGAGGTGCTGAACACCGAGGCGGTGTTGGCGCCGCCGGCCTTGATCACGAACAGCACGCCGAGCACGAGGAACACCGCGATCTCGAACAAGCCGAGTATCGTCCCCAACCGAGCCGAGGCCTGGACGCCGTAGAAGCCGGCGAGGCCGATGATCACTGCGCCGGCGAGCGCCCACGGCCACCAGAGATTCGCCGGGTAGCTGTGCCACTCCTGGTGGAACGTGCCCGCCGTCGTGAAGCCGAGCTGCAGGAACAGCAGGGTCGGGACGAGGGCCTCGACGAACACGTACCCCCATGCGACGAGGAAGCCGACGCTCGGGTGCAGGCCGCGCGCCGAGTAGGTGGCCACCGAACCGGCGGCCGGCAGGTGCCGGGCGAGCTCACCGATCGAGCTGGCCGCGAACAGGCAGGCCACCAGGGCGAGGATTACCGACAACGGCAGAGCCCCGCCGGCGAATGCCGCGCCGGCCGGGATCGAGGCCGCGATCGCAGCGCCCGGAGCCATGGCGGTGACGCTCTGGAACAGCACCTCCCGCAGCCCTACCGCGTCGCGCCGCAGGTCTCCCCGGGTACCGGATTGCTCCGGTGTCTTGTTGATCGCCACCATGCTCTGACCCCGTCCGGTAATGGTCTGGTCGGCAGACCTTAAGCGCCCACGCGCCCCGGCACAACCGGCCGACACGCGCGGCGCGCCGACGGATCGTGAGCACTGCGGTTCAGCTGGGCTGTCTCTCGCGGGCCGATCGGGCCCGCTCGCAGAGTTCCGCCCACAGACCGGCCGCGTCGGCCTGGTCGCGGCATCGGGCGGCGCCCCGCCAGCCGCGTCCGGCAAGGTCCACGTACACGGTGGCGAGCTTCAACGAGCGTTGCACCGGCCCCTGTACCCAGCGGACGCTCTGGATCTTGGCCAGTGGCACCAGCACCGTCGAACGGCGCAGACGTCCGGTACGGGTGGCCATGTAGTGAGCGTCGAACCAGGCCGCGAGTGCGAAGTACGACAGCGGCGCCTTGAGCGCCGATCGCGCCGGTGGCCGGGCGTGCACCGGGGGTCGCCAGCGCGCGTAGGGCAGAACCAGGCCGAGCAGCAGGTCGACGTCGGCGCCGGATCCGACCGGCATGAGTGCACGACTGACCCGCGCACTGTCCCCCTCGGACCCACGCCGACCGGACCGCTGCCGAGCGATGTCGACCTCGAGGCGGTACCAGCCGAACGGGCGCCACCACAGGGGTTGGGTGCAGCGCACGGCCTGCACCCGGCCGGCCGGGATCGTCTGCGCGCGCGTCTGCAGCAGACCGCTGTGCAGGCGCAGTCCGTCGCCGGCCGCGTCGACCGAGAACCCGAACTCGGCCAGGACGATCCGGCCGATCCACGACACGCTGCCGATCACCAGCGGCACGAGGGACCCGAGCACACCGGGCAGTGCGCTCGGCGCACCGACGGCCGTGGCGACGATTCCCGCGAGCAACACCGTGAGCAGTGCGGCTGGTGCCCCGAGCAGCGCCGAGGCCACCAGACGGGCGTTGTCGACAGCCCAGACCGGCGCTCCGACGGGTGTCGGGGTCTCCTCCGGCAGGCCGTGCGCGAGCGCGAGCAACTGCGCACGGACCGCGGTAGCCCGGGCTTCGGGAAGGTAGGCCAGCCGGCCCCGTCCCGAGCCGTGCCCGGCGATCTCGACGCGCACCTCGGTCAGGCCGAACACCCTGCCCAGTGCCGGTCGGACCAGGTCGATCGTCCGGATGCGACTCAGCGGCACCCTGATGGACTGGCGACGGAACAGCCCGGTCTCGATCTGCAGTTCCGCGCCCGCCACCCGCCAGCGGGTCACCAGCCAGTGGACGAACCCCGTGATCAGCCCGAGCACGACAAGACCCAGATCAAGGAAGCTCGAGGCGTTGCTTCCCCCCGTCGCGAATCGGGGCACGACGACCAGCACGACGACGCCGAGCGCCCGACCGAACTGCACGAGGGGCGACAGGGGATGCAGCCGGGCCCATTCGCGCTCCAGCACGTCGACGGGCGGTGCCGCCGTCACAGACCGCTCGCGCGGGCTTCGCCCAACGCCGCGAGTTGATCGCGCAGCCGCGCTGCCTCTGCCCGTTCCAGCCCCGGGATGCGGGCGTTGGTCGCCGCGGCCGCGGTATGCAGCTGAACGGTCGCCAATCCGAAACTGCGCTCGACGGGCCCGGCTGTCACGTCGACGAATTGCATCCGGCCGTAGGGCACCACCGACACCCGCCGGAAGAGAAGGCCTCGCGCAACCAGGAGATCGTCCGACCGCTCGAGGTAGCGCCACGACCGGGCGCGCCCGCGCAGCACAGCCAGCCAACCGAGCGCGACCAGCCCGGTGCCGAGCAGTACCGGGACCCCGCCCGACGGCCCGGCCGCCAACCAGGTCAGAAGCGAGGCGACGACGACGATCGGTGCCGCGATCAACGCCCACAGCGCCAGCCGGGCCAGCCACAGCCGCGGGGACACCACGACCGCCGATGCCTCGAAACCAAGATCCACGCCTCAGACCTCCCTGCTCGGCGACGGC
>CAZZVT010000078.1:0-1912 GCA_964657545.1 uncultured Jatrophihabitantaceae bacterium | reverse complement strand
TCTAAGCTGCGATCTACCGGCGCCAGCGATCGGACGACTGACGCGAGAGAGGCAGCCATGACGAGAGAGGCAGCCATAACCGTGCACCGGGACTCACTGCTGCACAGCCTCACCACCGAGATCGACGACGGTCCCGAGCAACGCGTCATCGGGATCGGCTGAGCGATGGCCCTCACTCCGGACGAGTTCTACGAACGGGCCCTGGCGGCCGCTGACGACGACGGCCGCTTGCCGCTGTCCCGGATGACCGGCTGGGAGATCAGCCCGTTCGAGCGCGACGGGTTGCTGGTGTCGCCGCTGCGGCCGCCGGCGCTGCCCGAGATCGTCCGTCAGGGTGAGGACCCGTCGGACTGCCGGTCCTGCCGTAAGCGGGACGTCGGCGTCTGGCTCGACGACCACTGGCGGCTGACCCGCATGTCGGGTGCCGGTGTGCCACTGATCCTCATGCTCCATCCACGCGATCACCACGACCTCGGCGATCTACCCGACAGTCTGGCCGCAGAGCTGGGCGTGCTCACCGCGCACATCGGTCGGCACGTCGAGGCATTGCCGAACATCGCCCGGGCGCACGTCTACCGGATCGGCGACGGTGGAGCGCATCTGCACGTGTGGTTCTTCGCCCGTCCGCTCGGCCAGGCGCAGCTCTACGGATCCTGGATGGTGGTCTGGGACGACCTGCTTCCCGAGTACCCAGACGACATCGCGTCGGTCGACGCAGCCGCCGTCGCCGACGCATTGCTCGCCTCGTACGGCGGTCGCCGCGGGGTCGGGGACTGACCGCAGTTCTCGGTCTCGCGTCGCTCAGCGATATCGCCCGGGAACGGTCCACCGGCGGCCGAACTCGAGGTCGAAGGACGGGGGCTCGAACGGGCTGTCGCCGCCGGCCGGGTAGCTCGTGAGCTCGCCGACCAGTATCCGGTCGGGCAACAGGTAGAGGTCTACCCGAACGAAGTCCGTCTCGCGGCCGAGTGCCTGCGCGAGCTCGATCATCTCCGCGAGTCGGGCAGGGGGCGGCGGCTCGGGATCGGCCCACCGGTGGCCGCCACTCAGCGGCAGGTGCGTCCAGGACGGGGTGAAGAAATCCTGGGTCCGTGCGCCGAACCGACCGGCGTCGAGCTCGATGTAGTGACAGACGCCGTGGAAGACGAAGAACTTGTAGTCGTCCGGGATGCCCCCGTCCGCGCCGCGGAGCAGTTCCTCGATGAGGATCCGCCGCGGCACGTGGCCGTAGGCCCACTCGCGGTTCGGGCCCTGCCCGTAGAGCTGCTCGGTCCACGCCGAGCCGAGGGCAACGAGCCGGTCGACGTCGACAGCCCCAGGACGCACGTGTCGATAGACCCAGCTCCCGTCCACCTCGGGTAACCGGGCGTCGGCCGGCGCGTCGTCGGAAACGATGATCGCGACGCCACTGCCGTGGGTGGGCTTGATGACGCACGCTGTGGGAATGACGATGTCGCCCATAACCGTCGGATCGTCGAGCAGGAAGTACTGCTCGGGCAGATGTTGCGCGCCGACGGCGGCAGCCACGTACGCCCGCACCGCGGCCTTGTCGGCAAAGGTCACCAGCAGTTGACGGTGGTCGCGCAGCATCTTGTAACGCACCTTGTCGGTGAAGGTGCGCGGGTTGCGGGTGCGCCACAACCGCCACAGCCGCACGATGCGACTGCGTTCCCGCCGATTCGGGCGTCGAGCCCGGGTCGAGGACCGTCGCCGCGCCGCCATCGCCCCATCATCTCCATCAGCCAAAGGGGCCGTTGCCGCGGCCTCAGGACTTCGGCGGCCCAGCAGCCGACGTGGCCCGGCGCAAGGTCGCGCGCAGCTCGTCGGCGGTGATCGTGAAGTGCTCCGTGCCGAGCTGCCAGGCGGTGTCCGGCTCCCCATCGGCGACGGCGGCGGCCAGCGCGACGTGCTG
>CAZZVT010000077.1:0-14963 GCA_964657545.1 uncultured Jatrophihabitantaceae bacterium | reverse complement strand
CAGGAACCGGACCCGACGGCGGGCAGAAGCAACCACGGCACCTTCTTCGTCGAAGATCGAACGTGTTCGTTGGCAGGGAGTATCACAGCCGACGGGTGTTCAGCGCGACGTCATCCGCTCGTCGATCTCTCACTCGCCGTGAGGATCTGGACGAGCGTGCCCACCTCGCCGTCGGAGGCCGCGAGCGCGACGGCCGGCAGGGACTTGGTGAGCATCTCGAGCAGCTGATCCCGCTCGACGAGCTCCGGGCCCGCCCGATGCGAGTCGGCGATCCAGCGCACCACGCATTCCTCGACGTACGCGACCCAGCCGTGCACGGCCAGCGAGGCCCGCTCGCTGAGCGCGAAACCCAGCTGGTCGACGACGGCGATGATCCGCTGGGCCATGGTCGCGCGGGTCGCGTCGAAGATCGCGCGCATCTCGGTGTCGCCGCTGGCCGCGCCGCGCACCAGCGACTTGTAGCTGTCCGGGTTCTCCTCGACGTAGGACATGAACGCGTCGAGGGCAGCGCGTAACGCCTCGACCGGCGGCAGCGCGAGGTCGGGCTCGGTGCGCCTGATCATCTCCGCCGCCGCGGCCCGGGCCACCTCGAGGTAGAAGTCCTGCTTGGAGGCGAAGTAGTGGAACAGCAGGCCGCGGGAGATTCCCGCCTCCTGGGCGATGAGCTCGACCGACAGCTCGTCGAGGGTGCGGGTGGCCAGCATCTCGACACCCAGGGCGATGAGCTGGGACCGCCGCGCCTCGGGGCTCAGCCGGGTGCGCTTGGCGGCTTGGCGACCGGTCATGTCCCGCAGCCTAGCCACTATTGAACATGAGTCAACTATCTATTGACCGCGGTTCAATGACGTGGTTCCCTGGTCGCCATGACGCAGGACGGCGGCGGCGGACGACGGCACCTCGGGGTGCTGATCATCGGTTCGGGTTTTGCCGGGCTGGGCGCGGCGATCCGGCTGCGCCAGGACGGCCGCGAGGACTTCCTCGTCGTCGAGCGGGGCAGCGAGGTCGGTGGCACCTGGCGCGACAACACCTACCCGGGCGCGGCCTGCGACGTCCCCTCGCACCTGTACTCCTTCAGTTTCGAGCTCAACCCGCGCTGGTCGCGATCGTTCTCCCCGCAGCCCGAGATCCAGGACTACCTGCGCTCGGTCGCGGCGAAGTACGACGTGGCGGGCAAGCACCTGTTCGACACCGAGGTCACCCGGGCCGCCTGGGACGCTGCCTCGTCGCGCTGGCTGGTCGACACCACGAACGGTGCGTTCAGTGCCGACGTCCTGGTCGGGGCCGTCGGCGCGCTGGCCGAACCCAACCTGCCCGACATTCGCGGCATCGAGAACTTCCGCGGCGAGATCTTCCACTCGGCGCGCTGGAACCATGACGCCGACCTCAGGGGCAAACGCGTCGCCCTCATCGGCACCGGCGCCTCGGCCATCCAGGTCGGGCCGGCGATCGCCGGGGCGGGCAGCCAGGTCGGCGTGGCGCATCTGGACGTCTACCAGCGCACCGCGCCGTGGGTGATGCCGCGCCACGACCGTTCCTACTCCCGGCTCGAGAGCCTGGCCTACCAGCACGTCCCGGGCCTGCAGCGCCTCGCCCGCGAGGCGATCTACTGGGGTCGCGAGACCTACATGCTCGGGTTCGGCTACAGGCCCGGGATCCTGCGCATCGCCCAGAAGATCGCCGAACGCAACATCGCCAAAGCCATCACCGACCCCGAACTGCGAGCCAGGGTCACGCCCGACTGGCAGATCGGCTGCAAGCGGATCCTGATCTCCAACACCTGGTACCCGATGCTCGCCCAGGACAACGTCGAGCTCGTCACCGACGGCATCGCCGAGATCCGCGAGAACTCGATCGTGGGCACCGACGGCACCGTGCGCGAGGTCGACGCGATCGTGGTGGCCACCGGCTTCCACGTCACCGACTCGCCGACCTACCAGCGCATCGTTGGCGCCGACGGCCTGACTCTGTCGCAGGTGTGGGCCACCCACGGCCAGCAGGCCTACCTGGGTTCGACGGTGCACGGGTTCCCGAACCTGATGTTCATCGTCGGGCCGAATGTCGGCCTCGGGCACAGCTCGATGGTCTACATGATCGAGTCGCAGCTGAACTACCTGTCCAGCGCGCTGGCGACGATGACGAGCGACAAGCTGCAGACCTTCGACGTCCGCGCCGAAGTCCAACGTCGCTTCAACACCAGGCTCCAGAAGCACATGCAGCAGACCATCTGGACGACCGGCGGCTGCGCCAGTTGGTATCTCGACGCCCGTGGGAACAACACCACCCTGTGGCCCACGTTCACCTTCGTGTTCCGCCGCCGGACCCGGCGTTTCGACGTCGCCCAGTACGAGACCACCACCCGCACCTCGTTCGACCGAACCGAATCCGACCGAACTGCATCCGACCGAATAGGGAGCACCTCATGACCGACATCAAGGGCAAGGTCGCCGTCGTCACCGGGGCGGGTTCGGGCATCGGCCGCGCGCTGGCCTACGACCTCGCACGTCGCGGTGCGAAGCTGGCCGTCAGCGACATCGACGCCACCGGTCTCGCGGCCACCGTCAAGCAGCTGCGCGTCATCGGCGCGCCGGTGCACAGCACGACGCTGAACGTCACCGACCGGGCCGCCGTGCTCGGCTACGCCGACGAGGTCGCGGCGCACTTCGGCAGCGTCAACCTGGTCTTCAACAACGCGGGCATCGCGTTCACCGGCGACATCTCGGCCATGAGCTTCGAGCAGATCGAACGCGTCATGGACGTCGACTTCTGGGGCGTGGTCAACGGCACGAAGGCGTTCCTGCCGCACGTCGTCGCGTCCGGCGAGGGTCACATCGTCAACATCTCGAGCCTGTTCGGACTGCTGGCCATCCCCGGCCAGAGCGCCTACAACGCGGCCAAGTTCGCGGTGCGCGGGTTCACCGAGGCACTGCGCCAGGAGATGCTGATCGCCGGCAACAACGTGCACGTCACCTGCGTCCACCCCGGTGGCATCAAGACCGCGATCGCCCGCAACGGGGGCGCCGTCGAGGGCCAGGACGCGGCCAAGCTGGCCGAGTACTTCGACGCCAAGCTGGCCAAGACCACCCCCGAGGCAGCGGCGAGGTCGATCCTGCGCGCGGTCGAGAACAACCGCCCGCGGGCCGTCGTCGGTATCGACGCCAAGGTCCTCGACGTCCTGGTGCGGCTCGTCGGGCCGGCCTACCAGCGCCTCGGCGCGGCCATGGGCGCCCGGGCCAACAAGCTCTCGGCCACCGCGACGAAGGCAACTGCGGAGCAATCGCGGACCCGCGCCAGCGCCTGACCCGCTGATCATCGGTTAGGTTCGGGGTCATGACATCACCGTCGGTCGACGCCTCGGGGCGGACCGTGCTCACCGGCATCAGCTCCCGGGCGTTCGAGCACCCGGCCGACCGTGCGGCACTCACCGCCCTGCGCTCGGTCCCGGGATTCGATCAACTCATCCGGCTCGCATCGGCGATGCTGCGCGAGCGGCAGTACCGGCTCGCCTACCTCGCGTCCTCGGTGCGTGTCGGGCCGCGGCAGTTCCCCGATCTCGACGCATTGCTCACCGAGGTCGTCACTGTGCTCGACGCCCCCGAACGGCCGGAGCTCTACGTCGTCAACGACCCGGTGCCGAACGCGCTGACGCTCGGGGTCGATCGGCCGTTCATCGTCGTCACGAGCGGGCTCTACGAGCTGACCGACGACGACGAGCGGCGGGTGGTCCTGGGTCACGAGCTGGGCCACGCGATGTCCGGCCACGCGCTGTACCAGTCCCTGCTCATGCACCTGCTCAACCTGGCCGGCTCATTCGGCTGGGTTCCGGCCGGTGGTCTGGGCTTACGCGCGGTGATCGCGGCGCTGCGCGAATGGCAGCGCAAGGCCGAGCTGTCCGGTGACCGCGCCGGGCTGCTGGCGAGCCAGGACCTCGACGCAAGCCTGCGGTTGCAGATGAAGATGGCCGGCGGTGCCCACCTCGACCGCATCGACGCCGACGCGTTCCTCGCCCAGGCTCAGGAGTACGAGGGTGCCGGCGACCTGCGCGACGGCGTGCTCAAGCTGCTGAACACCGAGCGCACGACACACCCGTTCTCGGTCGTCCGAGCGGCCGAGATCCGGCGCTGGGCCGCCTCGGACGAGTACGGACGCATCGTCGCGGGTGACTACCCGCTGCGCGCCGACGATCGGGAGACCTCGTTCACCGAGACCGCGAAGGAGGCCGCGCGCACATATCGCACCCGCATCGAGGAGTCGAGCGATCCGCTGGTCGGCGCGGTCCGGGGTTTCGGCGCCACGGTGGGCACTGCGGCCGAGAGTCTTGTCGACTGGTTCGGACGGGTCGCGCGTGGACCCGAGCCCACCGGCCGGCATTCCAGCGACGACCCCACCGACACCGATCCCGCGCCCGACCCGGGCCTCTGAGCACCGACGGGAACCCGCCGACCACGTCGCGGGTTGACACAGCATGAGGGTTTACCCCACCGGTGCCCGGGCAGGAGGAGCGCGATGACCGTCGGTAAGGTATTGCTCGTGCTGATCGGGATCTGGGTCCTGATGGGCGTCATCGGCATCCTGATCAAGGGCCTGTTCTTCCTGTTCGTCATCGCCCTCGTCGCCTTCGGCTTCACCCTGGCCACCGAGGGCCGACGCCGCGGCATCCTCAGGCGCTGACCGCCCCGCACGACCCACAAGCGCGCTTCACGAGCTTTTCCACACCCCGCCCGACCCGGCCGGTTATGTGGTACTCGCGCGCCTTTTGCTCTGCTCAGTCACAGTGAGCACGCGCTCAGGGAGACTGAGCAGAGCAAACAGCGCCCGAAAAGACATGGTTTCAGCTGGCTCACGGGGTAACGCTGACCTCCACGAACCCCGAGGGCTAGGGCTATTCGCGAACGGTTCCTGCGAGGTGGGGTTTGCCCGAGCGGGCGGCGCGGACGTCGAGGTCCCAGCCACCGTCGCCCGGCACGGCGCCGATGGCAACGGTCGACGGCAACGGCAGCGGCAACTTGAACGCGACATCAACGGTGTAGGAGTCCGGCAGCCGGCCCTCCAGCGCGGCCAGGGTGCGGGCCTTGAGCCACATGCCGTGCGCGATGGCGCTGGAGAAGCCGAACGCGCGCGCGGTGAGGGCGTGCAGGTGGATCGGGTTGCGGTCGCCGGACACCGCGGCGTAGCGGCGGCCCTGGTCGCCCGGCACCCGGACCAGCGCCACCGGCCCGGTCTGCGGTGCCAGCTCGGCCCGCTCGCGCTTCTCACCGCTCGCCGGCTTGCCGCGACGGAGGTAGGTGCTGCGCCCGCTCCACACCGTCTCGCCGTCGACCGTGACGTCGGCGAGCAGATCCAGGACACGACCGGCCGGGTGTGGACGCAGGTTCGCGGCCCGCACCGCGAACGAGAACGTCTCGTCGGCGGTCACCGGTCGATGCACGGTGATCGCGTTGTTGACGTGCACCAGCCCGACGAGCGGGAACGGGAACGCGCCCTCGGTCATCAGCGCCACCGACAGCGGGAACGCCAGGACGTGCAGATAGGTCGCCGGCAACACGTCCGCGACCCGAAAGCCGCAGACGTCCTGGTAGGCCCGCAGGTGTGCGCGGTCGATCGTCCGGTCGTCGAGCGAGTAGCGCGAATCCGGCAGCGACGACCCGCGGTGCAGCGGGCCCGTGAGCGCAGCCCGCGCGTACAGCGGCAGCAGCGACGGCGCGGACTGCAGCACCGGCATCAGGCGCCCACCAGGTTCTGCCCGCAGACCCGCAGCACCTGACCGTTGACGCCGCCCGCGCCGGGCGAGGACACCCAGGCCACGGCCTCGGCGACGTCGACGGGCAGCCCGGCCTGCTGCAGCGAGGACAGTCGGCGGGCGACCTGGCGGGTGGCCAGCGGCATGGACGCCGTCATCTCGGTGTCGATGAATCCGGGCGCGATCGCGTTGATCGTCGACGCGCCGTGCGCCGCGAACGCAGCCGCCGACGAGCGCACCAGACCGATGACACCGGCCTTCGTCGCCCCGTAGTTCGTCTGCCCGCGGTTGCCGGCGAAACCGGTCGTCGAGGACAGGCAGACGACCCGCGACTGATCGTTGAGCTGGTCGCTGGACAGCAGCGCAGCGTTGATCGACAGCTGCGACTGCAGGTTGACCGCGATCACCGAGTCCCACTGCTCGGGCCGCATGTTGGCCATCAGCTTGTCGCGGGTGATGCCCGCGTTGTGGACCAGGATGTCGAGCCCGCCGGTGTAGGCGGCGAGGTGCTCGAGCAGTCGCTGCGGCGCCTCGGCGGCGGCGACGTCGAGGTGCAGCGCGGTGCCGCCGACCTGATTCGCCACCCGGGCGAGGGTCTCGCCGGCCTGGGTCAGGTCCGCGACGATCACGTCGGCACCGTCGCGGGCCAGCACCTCTGCGATGGCCGCGCCGATGCCGCGCGCAGCACCGGTGACCAGCGCGGTCTTGCCGGCCAGCGGCTGGTCCCAGTCCTTCGGGGCGGGCGCGGTGCCCGGGCCCAGCAGCAACGGTTGCCCGTCGATGTAGGCCGACCGGCCCGACAGCAGGAAGCGCAGGGCCGAGCCCAGCGACGCGTCGTCGGCGGCCCACAGCAGGTTCGCGGTGGAACCTCGACGCAGTTCCTTGGCCAGCGACCGCACGATGCCGTCGAGTGCCTGCCGGGTCGCGTCGACGGTGATGTCGGCGCCGTCGGCCGGCAGGCCCAGCACGACGACCCGGCCCGACGCGGCGAGCGCCTTGACGGCCGGCGCCAGGAACTCGCGCAACGTCGACAGTTCGGCCGGAGCGGCGAGCGATCGCGCGTCGAGCACGACGGCGGCGGGCCGCTGGCCGTCGGGCAACGACTCGAGCGAGTCGGCAACCTCGAGGCCCGCCTGGGTGAAGAGCTTCTTCAGCGCCGCGGTCGGGCGACCGGCGGTCGAGCCCAGCAGCACCGGGCCCGGCAGGAGCGGGTCGCCGGCCCTGAAGCGGCGCAGCACGGACGGCTGCGGCAGCCCGACGCGGGAGGCCAGCGCCGAACCGACCGGCGAGTTGACGAGGTCGAGGTAGCGGTCGGACATCAGTTGGCCTCTCCGTTCGCTTCGAGGATCGCCGTCACGCCCTGGCCACCGGCGGCGCAGATCGAGATCAGGCCGCGGCCGGTTCCCTTCTCGTGCAGCATCTTGGCCAGCGAGGCGACGATCCGCCCGCCGGTCGCGGCGAACGGGTGCCCGGCCGCCAGCGACGACCCGTTGACGTTCAGGCGGGCGCGATCGACCGACCCGAACGCGCCGTCGAGGCCCAGGCGGGCCCGGCCGAACTCCGGGTCCTCCCACGCCTTGATCGTCGCGAGCACGGTGCCGGCGAAGGCCTCGTGGATCTCGATGAAGTCGAAGTCGTCGAGGGTGAGCTTGTTGCGGGCCAGCAGGCGCGGGATCGCGTAGACGGGTGCCATCAGCAGGCCGTCGTACTTCGTGTCGCCGTGGACGTAGTCGACCGCGGCGGTCTCGGCGTCGACGAAGTGCGCCAGCACCGGCAGGTGGTGCTCGGCGGCCCACTCGTCGCTGGCCAGCAGCACGGCCGAGGCGCCGTCGGTGAGCGGCGTCGAGTTGCCGGCCGTCATCGTCGCCTCGTCGCCGTACTTCCTGCCGAACGCCGGGCGCAGCGTCGCCAGCTTCTCGACCGTCGAATCGGCGCGCAGGTTCTGGTCGCGCGAGAGGCCGAGGAACGGGGTGATCAGATCGTCCTGGAAGCCGCGCTCGTAGGCGGCGGCGAGGTTGCGGTGCGACGCCGCAGCCAGCTCGTCCTGAGCCTCGCGGGTGATGCCCCACTCGAGGGTGGTGACGGCCTGGTGCTCGCCCATCGACAGCCCGGTGCGCGGCTCGACGTTCTGCGGGATCGCCGGCGCCAGCTGGTTGGGCCGCAATCCGGCCAGCGCCTTGAGGCGGGCACCGGCACTGCGCGCGCGGTTGACCTCGAGCAGCACGGCCCGCAGGTCCTCGTTGACGGCGATCGGGGCGTCGGAGGTCGTGTCGACACCGGCCGCGACGGCCGAGTCGATCTGGCCCATCGCGATCTTGTTCGCAGTGAGGATGACCGTCTCGAGCCCGGTGCCGCAGGCCTGTTGGACGTCGTAGGCCGGGGTCTCGGCCGACAGCCGCGAGCCGAGCACGGCCTCCCGGGTGAGGTTGAAGTCCCGGCTGTGCTTGAGCACCGCACCGGCGGCGACCTCACCGAGGCGCTCGTCCTGCAGTCCGAAACGGGCGACGAGACCGTCGAGCGTCGCGGTCAGCATGTCCTGGTTGCTGGCGTGCGAGTACGGACCGTTCGATCGGGCGAACGGAATGCGGTTGCCCCCCAGGACGGCGGCTCTGACGGCGGAGCGAGTCTGCACGAGATCTCCTTCGGCTTTTTGTTACTACCCGGTAACAACGGTATCGGCTACTTTTGGCTACGGCAAAGTCGGTGTGGGGCGAGGAACAGCGATGACCGGACGCGAAGTGGGCTGGACCGACGGCCGCAGCTCACGCTGGGACACCCACCGCATCGCCCGCCGCGAGGAGCTCATCGACGCCGCGATCATCGCCGTGAAGCAGTACGGCACCGATGCCGGCATGGACCAGATCGCCGCCGCAGCGCACACCAGCAAACCGGTGATCTACCGCTACTTCGCCGACAAGAACGAGCTCTACCGGGCCATGGGCCAGCGGATCATCGGCATCATCGCCCGCGCGTTGCAGCGGGTGCAGGACCGGTCCGAGCCGCGCGTCATGGTCAAGGCCTCGATCGACGCCTACCTCGAGCTGCTCGGCGACAACCCCGAGCTGTTCCACTTCGTCACGGCGAACCGGGCGCTGCACGAGGCGCGCCCCGGCGAGCCGACGGCGTTCGAGTTCGCCCGCCCGGTGGCCGACGTCCTCACCGAGTCCCTCGGTCGGCGCCTGCTCGACGTCGGCCTCGACCCCCGCGGCGCCCAGCCCTGGGGCGAGGCCATCGTCGGCTTCATCCAGGCCGCCAGCCTCTGGTGGATCGAGCACCCCGACGCGATGACGCGCGACCAGCTCAGCGACTACCTGGCCGCACTGCTGTGGGGCGGGGTGGCGGGCGTGCTGCAGGGCGCGGGACAGGACGTCGACGCCCGCCCGGCACCGGGCATCTTCCCGCCGCTGGGCTGACACCCGCCCGGAACGGGTACACCGATGTCCATGACTGCTCACGCGCCGTCCGATCTCCGCGAGCCCGTCGACGCCGGCATTGCCGCGCCGATCGCGTTTCCCTAGGTGCTCGCGCCGAAGCTCGAGTCCGAGATCGGCCGGCTGCGGCATGTCATCACCCACCGGCCCGGGCGTGAACTCGATCGGTTGACGCCGTCGAACATGCACGACCTGCTCTTCGACGACGTCCCCTGGGCCGCCCGCGCCCGCGAGGAGCATGACCAGTTCGTCGACGTGCTGGCCGGCCGCGGAGCCACCGTCCACCGCTTCGAGACGTTGCTGGCCGGCGCGCTGGACACCCCGGACGGGCGGCAGTTCGTGGGCGAACGCACCTGCACGCCCGAACGGTTCGGTGAGCAGATGGCGCACTCGCTGCGCGGGCTGTTCGACGACGCGGACGCCCAGACGCTCGCCGGGCTGCTGATCGGCGGCATCCTGAAATCCGACCTGCGGCTCGGGTCGCGGACCGGGCTGCGCTGGCAGTCGCTCGCCGACGACGACCTCGTGCTGCCCCCGCTGCCGAACACGCTGTTCCAGCGCGACACCTCGGCCTGGATCGGTGACGGCGTCACCGTCAACCCGATGGCCAAGCTGGCGCGGCAGCGAGAGTCGGTGCACGCACGGGCGGTCTACCGCTACCACCCGCTGTTCCGCGGCGCGCCGTTCACCTTCTTCTACGGCGACGACGACCGCGATCATCGCCCGGCCACGCTCGAGGGCGGCGACCTGCTGGTGGTCGCGCCCGGCGTCGTGCTGCTCGGGATGGGTGAGCGCACCACGCCCAGCGCCGTCGAGCTGCTGGCCCGGCGGCTGTTCACCGCACGCACCGCGCAGGTCGTCATCGCCCTGGACCTCCCGCAGGCGCGGGCCATGATGCACCTGGACACCGTGCTGACCATGGTCGACCGCGCGACGTTCGTCGCCTACCCGCACCTCGACCTCGCCGGCCTGCGCGCCTGGACGATCACCCCCGGGCAGGACGAAGCCGAACCGCTGCATGTCGAGGCTGCGGGGTCGGTCGGCAGCGCGCTGGCCGACGCCCTCGGGGTCGACACGGTGACCATCCTGCGGGCCGGTGCCGACGCCCGCGCCGCCGAGCGCGAGCAGTGGAGCGACGGCAACAACTACTTCGCCCTCGAGCCCGGCGTGGTCGTGGGCTACGACCGCAACACCGTCACCAACGCCCTGCTCGAGGCGCACGGCATCGAGGTGCTGGCCATCTCCGGCGGCGAGCTGGGTCGCGGCCGCGGCGGGGCGCGGTGCATGACCTGCCCCGTCGTCCGCGATTCGGTGGACTGACCCCCCGCGTTCACCTGCGTGTTGCCCGGTTGACACCGACGTCTCGGGCTGATGTATCGTCGTGATACATCGTGGCGAGACATTCTCGGTCACGTCAGGCAACAGGTTGGGGGCGGTCACGGTGCTCGAGATCGCCGTCCTGGGGTTGCTCAACGAGAGCCCGATGCACGGGTACGAGCTGCGCAAGCGGCTCTCCGGCCTGCTCGGGACGTTCCGGGCCTTCTCCTACGGCTCGCTCTACCCCACCCTGCGCAAGCTGTCCGAAGCGGGCTGGATCTACGACGAATCCCCGGCCGAGCCGGCCGGTGTCACCGGGCGCTCGCGGCGGGGCAAGCGGGTCTACCGCCTCACCGCCGACGGCAAGGAACACCTGGCCGAACTGCTGGCCGAGGTCGGCCCAGACGCCTTCGAGGAAGAGGGCTTCGGGGCGCGACTGGCGTTCTTCGCCCAGACCCGCTCCGACATCCGGCTGCGCATCCTCGAGGGCCGGCGTCGCCGGGTCGAGGAACAGCGCGACGGCATGAAGTCGGCGCTGAGCCGCACCGGCCAGCGCGTCGACCGCTACACCCGTGAACTGCACGACCACGGGCTCGAGTCCGTCGACCGCGAAGTCCGCTGGCTCGACGAGCTCATCGAGCACGAACGTTCCGACGCTCCTGAGCGCCGCGAACACTGATTCGCACCACCCACGCACGATCCCAACACGAAGGAGGACCCAGATGGGTTCGCAATCCACGGCCGGAAAAATCCGGGTCGCCATCGTCGGCGTAGGCAACTGCGCGGCATCCCTGGTCCAGGGCGTCCACTTCTACCGCGACGCCGACCCGACGCAGAAGGTCCCCGGCCTGATGCACGTCGAGTTCGGGCCCTACCACGTCCGCGACATCGAGTTCGTCGCCGCGTTCGACGTCGACTCCAAGAAGGTCGGCCTCGACCTCTCGCAGGCCATCTCGGCCAGCGAGAACAACACCATCAAGATCTGCGACGTCCCCCAGCTCGACATCCCGGTGCTGCGCGGCCACACCCTCGACGGTCTGGGCAAGTACTACCGCGAGACGATCACCGAGTCCGACGAGGCCCCGGTCGACGTCGTGTCGGTGCTGCGCGAGTCCCAGGCCGACGTCCTGGTCTGCTACCTGCCCGTCGGCTCCGAGGACGCGGCGAAGTTCTACGCCCAGGCCGCGATCGACGCGAAGGTCGCCTTCGTCAACGCGCTGCCGGTGTTCATCGCCAGCACCCCCGAGTGGGCCAAGAAGTTCGAGGACGCCGGCGTCGCGATCGTCGGTGACGACATCAAGAGCCAGGTCGGTGCCACCATCACCCACCGCGTCCTCACCAAGCTCTTCGAGGACCGCGGCGTCGAGGTGCAGCGCACCTACCAGCTCAACGTCGGCGGCAACATGGACTTCAAGAACATGCTCGAGCGCGACCGCCTAGAGTCCAAGAAGATCTCCAAGACCCAGTCGGTCACCTCGCAGGTGCCCGACCGCGACCTCGGTGCCCGCAACGTGCACATCGGCCCGTCGGACTACGTCGCGTGGCTCGACGACCGCAAGTGGGCCTTCGTCCGCCTCGAGGGCAAGACCTTCGGCGACGTGCCGCTGAACCTCGAGTACAAGCTCGAGGTCTGGGACTCCCCCAACTCGGCCGGCATCATCATCGACGCCGTGCGTGCGGCGAAGATCGCCAAGGACCGCGGCATCGGCGGCGCGCTGCTCTCGGCGTCCAGCTACTTCATGAAGTCCCCGCCGGTGCAGTACTCCGACGACCAGGCCCGGGTGGCCGTGCAGGACTTCATCGACGGCACCGTCGAGCGCTGACCTGGATGAAGACCCCTCCCGGCCGGCTGCGGACGGCCGGGAGGGGTCTTCGGCTTCTCAGTTGACCGACGCGTCGGGCGGGTAGGTCGAGAGCAACGACAGCGGCGGCGGCTGGCGGCGCAGCACGCGCGACCACAGGCTGCGGGGCTGCTCGCTGAACAGGTCGGCGGGGCCACCGGGCAGCACCCACCAGGCCCCCTGCGCCAGCTCGTCGTCCAGCTGGCCCGGTGACCAGCCCGCGTGCCCGGCGAACACCCGCAGGCTGCGGGCAAGCGGTGCGATGACCGTGACGTCGCCGTCCAGATCGACGGTCGACACGCCGTCGACCACCTCGCTGCGCCCGCGCGGCTCGGCAGCACCGTCCACGTCGGACGTGCCGTCCGGCTCGAGCTGACCGAGACACAGCGCACCGTCGGGTTGCACCGGGCCACCACCGAACACCACCGCCGGACCGCTCACCGCGTCATGCCAGTCCGGCAGCACCTGCCCGACCGGGGTGTGGCTCGGGCGGTTCAACACCACGCCCACCGTGCCGCCGCCGTCGTGCTCGAGCAGGTAGACGACGGTGCGCCCGAACTGCGGGTCGGTCAGCAGTGGGGTGGCCACCAGCAGCCGCCCGGCGGCAGGCTCGAGCACCCGTACCGCCGCCCAGTCCGCCGAAGCCATGGCCATATCTTGCCTGCGCCCGACCGGACGGACGAAGCGGTGGGTGACGACTGGGACAATCGAGGCATGGTCTTGCGGACACACCATCTGCTGTCCGCCCTCGGCGACCCCCGATTCCGGGCACTTCTGCGGGTCCGACTGGCCGGCCAGTTCGGCGACGGCGTCTTTCAGGCCAGCCTTGCCGGAGCGGTGCTGTTCGACCCGCAACGGGCCGGCCACGCCGCCGATGTCGCCGCCGCTTTCGCAATCCTGCTGCTGCCGTACTCCGTCATCGGCCCGTTCGCCGGCGTGTTCATCGACCGCTGGTGGCGACGGCGGGTGCTCGCGGTGGCCAACCTCGTCCGCGCGATCGCGGTGCTGGGGGTTGCCGCCGAGCTCGCCGCGGGCGTCGAGGGCTTCGCGTTCTACGCCTCGGGTCTCGTCATCATCTCGATCAGCCGCTTCGTGCTCTCGACGCTGTCGGCGGCACTGCCCCGGGTGGTCGACGAGCACGAGCTGGTGACGGCCAACGCCCTGAACTCGACCGCCGGCACGATCGCTGCCGCGGCCGGCGGCGGCCTGGCCATCGGCATCCGCACGCTGCTCGGCAGCACGAACGCCGACTACGGCCTCGTCGCCGCCCTCGCGCTGTTTCCTTACGCGGTGGCAGCCCTCGGGGCGTTGCGTTTCCAGCTGCACGAGCTCGGCCCGTCCGAGGACGAGCGCCGCCGCCGCGAGACACCGCGTGAGGTCCTGCGCGGGCTCGTCGAGGGCGGCCGGGTCGTCCGCGCCACGCCGAGTGTCGATCGCGCGCTGATCATGATCGGCGTCCATCGGTTGCTGTACGGCGTCTGGACGGTCTGCACCGTGCTGCTCTACCGCAACTACTTCGACAGCGACGGCGTGTTCCGCGCCGGGCTCGCGGGGTTGAGCCAGGTGGTGGGCGGCGTCGCGATCGGCGGCGGCCTGGCCTCGTTCGTCACGCCGGCCGCCTTCCGCCGGTTCGGCCCGTCGATCTGGCCGGCGGCCATGCTGGCGGCCAGCGCCGTGGTCGAGATCGTGTGCGGATTGCCGTTCACCAAGCCGTGGCTGCTGCTCTCCTCGCTGCTGCTGGCCTTCACCTCGCAGGGCATCAAGATCAGCGTCGACACGGTCATCCAGTTCGACACCCCCGACGCGTTCCGCGGTCGGGTCTTCGCGCTGTACGACATGTTGTTCAACGTCGCCCTGGTGCTGGCCGCGACCCTGACGGCCGTGGCGCTGCCCGAGAACGGTCGCAGTGCGGCGTCGGTCGCGCTGCTCGCGGCCGGGTGGGCGCTGGCCGCCCTGCTCTACCTCAGCCGCTCGACGCGTCGGGACCGTGTTCTGAATACCACCGTCTGAGCTCCTGGACCGCGGCGTCCCGATCGAGCGGGCCCCGCTGCATGCGCAGTTCGAGCAGGTACTTATAGGCGCGTCCGACGAGCGGTCCGGGTGAGATCCCGAGGATCTGCATGATGGCGTTGCCGTCGAGGTCGGGCCGGACGGCATCGAGCTGCTCCTGCTCGCGCAGCGCTGCGATGCGCTGCTCGAGGGTGTCGTAGGACGCCGACAGCGTCGCGGCCTTGCGCTTGTTGCGGGTGGTGCAGTCCGAGCGGACGAGCTTGTTGAGCCGCGGCAGCAAGGGCCCGGCGTCGACGACGTAGCGGCGCACCGCCGAGTCGGTCCACTCACTGCTGCGATAGCCGTAGAAGCGCAGGTGCAGGAACACCAGCTGCCCGACGTCCTCGATCAGCTCCTTGCTCGCCTTGAGCGCCTTGAGCCGGCGACGCGCCAACCGTGCCCCGACGACCTCGTGGTGATGAAAGGTCACCCGGCCGCCGGGCAGGAAGGCGCGGGTGTCGGGCTTGCCGATGTCGTGCAGCAGCGCCGCCCACCGCAGCGTCAGGTCGGGACCGTCCCGTTCCAGGTCGATCGCCTGGTCGAGCACCTGCAGGGTGTGGGCGTAGACGTCCTTGTGCTGGCCGTGCT
>CAZZVT010000076.1:14212-15291 GCA_964657545.1 uncultured Jatrophihabitantaceae bacterium | reverse complement strand
AGAACAGGTGGTCGTCGTACTCGGTGACCGTCTTGCCGGGCCAGTGCTTGTAGACGGCGCCGACCTCGAACTCCTCGTAGAACCGACCGAACTGCACGATGCTCTCCCTCTGCCGACGACCGTTGCGGGGCCAGTCTGTCAGTCCAGCGGCACCGACCGGCGGGCGAGATCCAGCAGGTCGGTACCGGCGTCGTGCCAGCGTTCGAGCAGCGCGGCGCCCCCACGCACTCGGCACCAGGCCAGCTCGTTGGCGGTCGCCGGCACCGCCTGCAGAATGCGGACCGGTCCGTTCCCGCCGCCGACCGTCTCGATCTCGGCGAGCACCGAGTCGGTGATCAACGCGCCGACACAGGCCGAATCGGGCACCAACGGCTCGCCGAGGTCGACGCTCATGCCGTCGCGGTAGACGACGCCTTCGACCGCAGGCGCGGCGGCAAGCACGGCCAGGCGTCGCCACACGTCGGCGTGTTCGTCGACCGGGTCGAGGATGTGCAGCATCAGCTCGGCCCGCGGGCCGGTGGTGTCCATGACCGACGCGGCGGCGCCGGTCATCGGGTGCCGCGACATGCCCAGCGTGACGAAGGCGCGTTCGCCGGGGATCGGCTCGAACCGCAGGACCTCGATCGGGTCGACCCCGACGAAGGACACCGACGCACGAGTCGGCCGCTGCCCGAAGTGCTCGACGACGGCGGCTTCGACGACCGGCAGCACCTCGTCCACCACAGCGACGCTAGCCGACGGCACGGCTGCGCTATCGGAAGGACGCCGCGACTGCCGACTCGACCTGCGCGTAGGACGCGCCGGCGTGCAGGAGCAACGCGCCGATGCCGTCGAGCGCGTCGGACAACCCGCGCGCATGACGGTCGAAGTCGGAGTACAGGGCGGTGAACTGCCCGGCCGCCGCACCGGACCAGTCGGCCCCGAACAGCGGCGACAGCTGCGCACGCAGCTGCTGGTGCTCGCCGCGGACCTCGGCCGACGCGCGACGCGTGCCGTGGCCGAGGGCCTCGAGCTGGGCGGGGGTGACCTTCAAGCTGGACATCGCAACTCCTTGACGACCGATGTGCTGACCGATGTGC
>CAZZVT010000076.1:0-14202 GCA_964657545.1 uncultured Jatrophihabitantaceae bacterium | reverse complement strand
GCGATCTCCTTCGCGGACGGCGGTGCTGACGGACGGCGACGTTAGGCCCGGCCGCCGACAGAGCGGCCGGATACGACCGGGCGCTGTGGACAACCCGTGCCGGCGTCGGCACTGTCCACAACCTGGGTCGGACCCGGCGGTCGCTGTCGGAGGTCCGTTCCACACTCGCCGCGTGCTCATTGATCTGACCGTCCGAGGGCCGCAGGGCGAGTGCGACGTCCGTCTCGACGCATCCGGCGACGTGCCCTTCGGCGCCGTCCGAACCGTGCTGGCGCGCGTGGCGGGGGTGCCCGGGGGCAGCCCGCTCTACCTGGCCGAGGTGGCCCTCGTCGACGACGTGCCGCTGCGGGACACCGGGCTGCGCCGCGGCTGCATCGTGGGCATCTCACCGGCACCGGCGGAGCGCGCAACCCATCCGTCGTCACTGCGGGTGTCGGCGGGTCCGGCAGCCGGCTGCGTTCACCCGCTGCACCGCGGAAGGATGGTGCTCGGTCGGGATGCGGACTGCGACATCACCCTGCCCGACGAGCGGATCTCGCGTCGCCACGCGACGCTCGAGATGTCTGCGGGCCGGGTCACCGTCCTCGATCACGGATCGACGAACGGCAGCACGGTCGACGGTCGGCCGGTGCCGCGCACGGGCGCAGCGCTCGAGCCCGGGGCGGTGCTGCGGATCGGCGATTCGCTGCTGTCGGTGGTGGCTCCGTCGGTGCGCGCGGCCACCGTGACCCACGCAGACGGTGCCGTGCTCGTGTCGCGCCCGCCGCGCCCGCCCCGTCCGGACGGTGTCGAGACGATCACGCTGCCTTCCGGGCCCGCCCGCGAACGTGCACATCCGGTGCAGTGGCTCGCCGCGGTCGTTCCGGCGCTGGCAGCGGCCGGCCTGGCCTGGTTCACCGGTTCGACGGTGTTCCTGCTGTTCGGTCTGCTGTCGCCGGTGCTGCTGCTGTCCACCGCCGTCGGCGATCGCTGGCAGGGTCGCCGCACCCGCCGCCGTACGAGCTCGCAGCATCGCGCGGCGGTGTACGCGGCAACCCGGACACTTGCCGATGCGCTGGCCGCCGAGACCGAGCAGCGGCGCACCGAGTTCCCCGACCCGGCGGTGGTCGCCCTGACCGCCGACCGGCCCGGCATCGAGATCTGGGCCCGCCGACCGCGCGAACGTGACTGGCTCGCGGTGCGCATCGGCTGCGGCACCGCCGTCGCGAGGACCCTCGTGCACGACGCCGGCCGCGAACGGCCGGGTGGCCCGGTGCACGCCGTCCCGGTCGCCGCCGACCTGCAGTCCCGGCCGCTCGGGCTCGCCGGACCCACAGCGGTGCGGAACGCGACTGCGCGCTGGTGGGTGACCCAGTTGGCTGTGCACCACTCGCCCGAGGACCTGGCGCTGATCGTGCTCGCCCAGGACGACTCGTGGGCCTGGACCCGATGGCTCCCGCACCTGCGCGCGCTCGCGGTGTCGGCCGAGCGGGCCGATGCCATCACCCAGCTGAGCGCCGACGTCGAGCACCGCATGCGACGCGCCGAGGGTGGCGCCACCTGCTTCGCGCCGGCCGTGGTCGTCGTCGTCGACGGCGTTGACGGAGTTGCCGAGTCCGCGTTGGCCGATCTCGTCGCCCGCGGCGCGGGCGTCGGCCTCACCGCGGTGTGGCTGCGCGCCGAGGCCGGTTCGCTGCCGAACGGCTGCACCCCGGTGCTGGTGACGAGCGACGGACGGGCGCGGATCGTCGACGGCGGTCCGCTCGGGTCCACGACCGATCTCGTCGCCGACACGGTGAGCGTCGAGTGGGCCGAGCGCGCGGCCCGCTGCCTCGCGCCGCTCGTCGATGCCGAGGCGCACGGTGCCGGACGTCTGCCCGAGCGGTGCACGCTCACCGGGCTGCTCGGGTTGCGGACGGCGGCCGAGATCGCGCAGGCCTGGGAGCACAGTGACGGCCGCCCGGACACCATGCTGGGACGCACCGCGGACGGCCCGCTCGAGGTCGATCTCGACGCCGACGGGCCGCACGCCCTTGTCGCCGGCACCACCGGCTCGGGCAAGTCCGAGCTGCTGCGCACCCTGGTAGCCGGCCTGTGCCTGCGTCACCCGCCCGACGAGCTCACCGTGCTCCTGATCGACTACAAGGGCGGCGCGGCTTTCGCCGAGTGCGCCGAGCTGCCGCACTGCGCCGGCCTCGTCACCGACCTCGATCCACACCTCACCGCCCGTGCGCTGCGCTCGCTGGAGGCCGAGATCCGACGACGTGAGGTGCTGCTGCGGGCCGCCGCGACTCCCGACCTGCGGGCCTATCGCGCCGCGGCGCCGGCGATTGCGCTGGCCCGGCTCGTCATCGTCGTCGACGAGTTCGCCACCCTGGCCGAGGAACTGCCCGACTTCGTGACCGGACTGATCGGCGTGGCCCAGCGGGGTCGCTCCCTCGGGGTGCATCTGGTGCTCGCCACGCAGCGGCCCGGCTCGATCGTGTCCCCGGAGATCAGGGCCAACACCAGTCTGCGGATCGCATTGCGGGTCACCGACGCGGCGGAGTCCGACGACGTCGTCGGCACCGATCTCGCTGCCGCCATCGCGCCGTCGACACCCGGGCGCGCCGTGCTGCGCACCGGGTCCGGCGTGCAGATCTTCCAGACCGCGCAACCGGCCGTGACCGCCCCGACCGACCGGGGTCCGCGCGCAACGCGGTTGACACCAGGGCATCGGATCGCCATGTCCGACGACGACGCCGGCGGGCTCGCCGACATCGTCGCCGCCGTGGCGCAGGCCGCGCACGCTACCGGGCGCGCCGGTGCGCCGAGCCCGTGGCTTACGCCGCTGCCGGACCTCGTGAGGTCGCAGCAACTGCCGGCAGCCGCGTTCGCACTTGCCGACGTCCCCGATGAGCAGCGCCAGCCGAGCATGGCAATAGAGCTCGACCCGCCGGTATCGACCTTGCTGGTCGGCACCGCGCGCTCGGGCCGCACCACCGCCCTGGCCTCGGTCGCGCTGGCCACAGCGCGCACCCACACCCCGGCCGAGGCCGAACTGCATCTGATCGACGCACGGGGCGACCTCCTCGCGCTCGTCGGCCGCCTGCCGCACGTGTCGACGACCCTGGGCCCCGACGATCTCGACCTTGTCGAGACATTGCTCGACCGGCTCGCCACAGCCGATCCGGAGCGCCGGCACCTGGTGCTCGTCGACGGGTGGGACGTTCTGCTGTCGATACTCGGCGACCAGACGATCGACGCGGACGAGCGGCTGACGGCGCTGCTGCGGGCGCCCGGCCCGGTCTGCGTGGTGCTCACCGGTGACCGGTCGCTCGTCGCGACGCGGTTCAGCGGCGGATTCGGTCAGCGCTTCGCGCTGCGCCTCGGCGAGCGCACCGACTACGGCGCGTTGGGCGTGTCGACCCGCGACCTCCCTGCCACGTTCCCACCCGGGCGCGGCGTGCGTACCGATGACGGCGTCGAGTTCCAGATCGCCGTCCCGTCACCGACCGCCGACCGACCGGAGGCGTCGTCCGTCGACGCGATGGTGCGCGCGGCGGTCGACGAGCTGGTCCGGTCGACGTCGGCCCTGCCGCCGCCGGAGGCGCTGCGCGTCCGCCCGCTGCCCGCCGTCGTGACGATCGACGACCTCGGCCCGAGCGGCGGCCGCCTGCGGATCGGGGTGGGAGGCGACGACGCCCAGCCGGTCACCCTCGACCCGTTCGCCGGCTCGCGGCGGTGGCTGGTCTGCGGGCCGCCACGATCCGGTCGCTCCGGGGTGCTGTCGATCGCGCTGCTCGAGGCAGTCCGGACGGGCTGCCCGGTGCTGGTGGCCGCGCCTGCCCGCTCCCCCCTCGCGGGGCTCGCGAACCGGCTCGGTGTCGATCTGCTCGACCCGGCCGACCCACCGGGCCGGGGGCCGCTCGGCCCGCGGACGCAGCCGGGCCCGACCCTGCTGCTGGTCGACGACACCGACGCGTTCGTCGACAGCGACATCGGCGAGATGCTGCTGGCCCGGCTCCGCGACACCCGCTCGACAGTCGCCGTGCTCGCCACCGGCCGACCCGACGAACTGGCGCTGGCCTACCGCGGCATCGCGGCCGAGGTTCGGCGCAGCCGCAGCGGCATCGCCCTGCGCCCCGGCCCGGTCGACGGTGAGCTGTTCGGGGTCCGGCTGCCCCGGGCGCGAGGTGGCGACCCGCCCGGGCGCGGCCGGTTGATCGGCGACCCCGCGTGGCTCGTCGGCACTACGCCGTCGGCGGGCGCTGCGGGCAGCGTGCGGGTCCAGATCGCGGCCGTCGACACGGCCGCCGACCGTCAATCCATGTGGGGGTAGCGATGATCCGTGTCCGACACGAACGTCTCCTTGATCGCGCGCGGCGACGTCCAGCGGGTCAGGTTCCAGATCGAGCCCGCCTTGTCGTTCGTGCCCGACGCCCGGCCGCCGCCGAACGGCTGCTGCCCCACCACCGCACCCGTCGGCTTGTCGTTGACGTAGAAGTTGCCCGCCGCGAAACGCAACGCCTGCTGCGCCTCGAGCACGGCGGCACGGTCGCGGGCGAACACAGCACCGGTGAGCGCGTACGGCGACGCCGACTCCAGCTGCGTCAGCGTCTGCGTCCACTGCTCGTCGTCGTAGACGTGCACGGCCAGGATCGGTCCGAAGTACTCGTCACGGAACATGGCCGTACTCGGATCACTGCTCTCGATCACCGTGGGCCGGACGAAGAAACCCACCGAGTCGTCGGACGTGCCGCCGGCCAGCACGCTCGCGGTCGGCTCCGCCCGCAGGCGCTCGAGAGCACCGCTCAACCGGTCGAACGAGCGACGGTCGATCACGGCGCCGCCGAAGTTGCCGAAGTCAGCGACGTCGCCGTAGGTCAGCGACTCGGCGGTCGCCACCAGCTCGTCGCGCACACCGGCCTGCCACAGCGAGCGCGGCACGTAGGCCCGCGACGCGGCCGAGCACTTCTGGCCCTGGTACTCGAAGGCACCGCGCACGAGGCCGGTGACCACCGCTGCCGGGTCGGCACTGGGGTGGGCGACGACGAAGTCCTTGCCGCCGGTCTCACCGACGAGGCGGGGATAGGTCGCGTACGAGCCGATCCGCGTGCCGACCTCGCGCCACAGATGCTGGAAGGTTGCGGTCGAGCCGGTGAAATGCACACCGGCCAGGGCGCGATGCGGCAGCGCCACCGAGCTGATCGCGGCACCGTTGCCGGTCACCATGTTGATCACCCCGGGGGGCAGTCCCGCCGCCTCGAACAGCCGCATGGTGTGGTGCGCGGCCAGCTGCTGCGTCGGCGAGGGCTTCCAGACGACGACGTTGCCCATCAGCGCCGGCGCCGACGGCAGGTTCCCGGCGATCGCGGTGAAGTTGAACGGGGTGATGGCCAGCACGAAGCCCTCGAGCGGCCGGTAGTCGAGGCGGTTCCAGGTCAACGAGGAGCTGATCGGCTGCTCTGCGATCAGTTGCCGGGCGAAGTGGACGTTGTAGCGCAGGAAGTCTGCGAGCTCGCACGCCGAGTCGATCTCGGCCTGCCGCGCGCTCTTGGACTGGCCGAGCATGGTGGCCGCGTTCAGCAGGTCGCGCCACGTGCTCGAGAGCAGGTCGGCCGCCCGCAGGAACACCGCCGCCCGCTCGTCGAACGGCATGGCCCGCCACATCGGCGCGGCCGCAAGTGCGGCGCCGACCGCGGCTTCGACGTCGGCGGTGGTCGCGTCGGCGGTCTCGCCGAGCACCAACTCATGACGGTGCGGCGCCGGCACCGGGATCACGGCACCGCCGGCCATCCGTTCCACACCGCCGATCGTCATGGTCAGCTCGGCGCGCCCACCCGACAGCTCAGCGACAGCCGCCTGCAGGCTCGCGCGCTCGGCACTGCCCGGGCCGTAGGAGCGCGGCACCTCGTTGCGCGGAGCGGGCGGGGTGGTGATCGCATCCATCGTGCGATCGTGCCACGCGTCAGAGCGACCCGAGCAGGTCGGCGATCTCCTGGTTGGCGTACCACGAGAGTTCATGGCCCTCCGCGTCGTCGACCAGTTCCTGCGCGCCGCCGTCGCCCAGATCGGCAGCGATCATCGCCTGCGCGGCCTCGGCCACCGTGCGCTCGGCGTCGGCGTCGTCGACGTGCACGGAGGCCACCGCGGCCATCGGTACGACGTCGACCAGTTCGACCACGCCGCGGTCGCGGTCGTCGCGGATCGTGACGGCGGATTCGGCGACGTCGACCGCAGCCACCATGCGGCGGCGGGCGGCCTCGGGGTCGGCGTCGATGAGCCGCAGCGACAGCCGGGCGGCCTCGGTGAGCGCGGCGTACTCGAGGGCCTCTGCGTCGTCGTCGACGTACCACTCGCGCAGCCCCGGCGTGACCGCGAAACCCGTCAGCGGGGCCGGCCCGATCGAACCGTGCTCGACGAGGCGGGCCAGCACGCCGGACGTGGCCGGCAGGTAGACCCTCATGACGATCGCTGTGGTGGTCGGGCGCTGCCGGTGCGGGGGCCGAGAACCCGTCGCCGTTCGCTGCCGGCGCCGCCGGCAGCGGTCACGAGTTCGGCCAACGACTCCTCGATCAGGTCGGCGAGCACGCCGACGTCGGGCATGGCGTCGCGGTCGGCGTTGATGCCGTAGTAGACGCCACCGTCGTAGGAGCTCAAGGCGATCGAGAACGCCTGCCCGGGGTTCAGCGGCACGATCGGGAAGATCTCGGTCATCCTGGCCCCGGCGGCGTAGAGCGGCCACTGCGGGCCGGGCACATTGGTGATGACCAGGCTGAACATCCGACGGGTCAGGCCGACGGCGGCGCGGGCGCCGACCGCATGCAGCGTCGGCGGCGCGAAGCCGCTGAGCGAGGCGAGGGTGTCGGCTCCGACGGCCCGCCCGGAGCTGCGATGGGTGGCCATCGCGTACTGCACCTGGGCCAGCCGCAGCAGGGGGTCGGGCTCACCGACCGGCAGGTCGACCAGCAGGGGGCGCACACCGCTCGGCCGCGTGGTGATGCCGGGTGAGGCCGCGACGTCCGGCGCGTCGGTGACGCTCACCGGCACGAGCGCGCGCACCGAGGTCGCCGCCCGCATCGGGGCCGCGCGCGAGAGCAACCAGCCACGCAGCGCGCCGGCGATCACGGTCAGCATCGCATCGTTCACCGTGCCGCCGAACCTGTCTCGAACCAGCCGGTAGTCGGGCAGCGAGGTGCGGGCGACGGCCAGCCGGCGCTGCTCGCCGAGTTCGGCGCTCAACGGCGACGGCGTGGGCGAACGCAGCAGCGCCGATCCGAGCGACAGGACGCCGCCGGCCAGCGAGGTGACCCGCGAGACCGTCGGCCGCAGGTCCTGGGCCGCGGCGCGGAGGGTGTCGGCGAGCGCGATCGGCCGGCGGGCCATCTCCAGAGCGGCGGCGCGGACGAGTTCGACACTGCCGGGCTGCGGGCCGGGCATCCAGATGGCCTCGACCGTGCGGCGCGGCGCGGGCGCGGCGTCGAGGATGACCTGCGCGATGTCGATGCCGTCGGGCTCACCGATCATCGCCTCGTGCGTCTTGGTCACGATGGCCACCCGGCCGCCGGACAGTCCTTCGACCAGGTACATCTCCCAGAGCGGGCGCGAGCGGTCGAGGCGCCGCGACTGGATGCGTGCGCAGAACTCGAGCAGCTGGGCGTCTGTGCCCGGCCGGGGCAGCGCCGAGCGCCGTACGTGGTAAGTGATGTCGAAGCCGGGGTCGTCGACCCACAGGGGGTAGGCGAGGTGCGCCGGCACCGGCACGACCTTCTGCCGGTAGCGGGGGGCCAGCGAGATACGTTCCTCGAGCAGCTGGACGAGCCGGTCGTAGTCGAAGCCGTCAGGCGGCTCGGCGAACACCGCCAGCTCCCCCACGTGCTGCGGAGCGGTGCGGGTCTCGCGGTGCAGGAAGGCGACGTCGGCCGAGGTCATGCGCTCGGTCATCGAACTCCTTCGGACGGTGGACGCCATTGTCACAGACGCGCCCGGCTCGCCCGTCGGCCGCGACGGCCCGACGCCGGCACTGCGACCCCGCTGACCGCTCCGGCGAGTTCACGCAGCGCCGAACGCAGCGGGCTCGACGGCGTCGACTCGCTGAGCAGCCGACCGGCTGCCACCGCGGCATCGACCGCGCGATGATCGGCGGGCAGCAACGCGGCCGGCGTCCGGCCGGCGAAGCGTTCGAGCGCCGCCCGCAGCTCGGTGGCCGCATCGCCGGGAACGACGCCCGAGCGCACCCGGTTCAGCACGACCCAGACCGGCGCCGCGACCTCCGCGTCCCGCAGCTCACCGAGCCCGCGGACGAGCCGCTGCATCCCGATCGGGTCGGCCGAACCGACAACCACGATCAGGTCGGCGTCGTCGAGAACGGCCAGCGTGGCACCGTTGCGCCGCGGGGCGAGCGTGTCGAACGACAGTTCCTCGTCGGTCTCCAGGCAGAACCCGCAGTCGACGACGGTGAAGTCGGCGAGTGCTCGCGCGGCGGCCAGTGCCGACGTGATCGCCGCCGGCCGCAGCTCGGGCCACCGGGAAGCGAGTGGGATCCCGGTGAGCACCCGCAACTGCGGGCCGAGCTGCCAGCACAGCGCCGCCAGTGCCGCGGCGTCGATGCGCTGCGACGACGCCAGCCGAGACGCAGCAGCCACGCCCGGTGACTCGTCGAGCAGGCCCAGCACCGCCGCGACCGTGCCGCCGTAGACGTCGGCGTCGACGAGCAGGCAGGCCGGCCCGAGCCGGGCGATCTCGTCGGCCAGGTTGACGGCGACCGTGGTGCGGCCCGGGGCGCCCGTCGGGCCCCACACGGCGACGATCGAACCACGCCGGGCGGGCTCGTCGGGTGCGACCGGGGCGCCCTCGCCGGGCGGGATGGCCATCGACGTCGACGGATCGGCGTACGAGCGCAGCGGACGCGAGGTGCCCTGGGGGTCGGGCGGCGACGACAGTTCGCGCAGCGCCTCGCCCAGTACCGAAGCCACGACCTGGGCGTCGGCGTCGTCGGGCAGCACGTGCTCGATGCCTATGGCCCGCAGGCGCTGCTCGGCGGCGTCGTCGCCGCGCGGGACGACGCCGACGACCACGACGGCCGCGGCCTGGAGTCGGTCGACGGCGTCGGCGTCGAGGCGGCGTACCGACGACGCGACCAGCGCGGCCCGCCCCTGCCCCGACGCAGCTACTGCCAGCAGGTCGACGATGTCGACGCAGCGCCGCACGATCTCGATCGAGGCGTTGCGCTCGAGCGCCCGGACGAGCCGCTCCTCCCACGCCGCACCGTCGGCAACCGAGAGGACGGGCAGCCTCACCGGTGCGAACCCATCGACGCCGCCCTCATCGGGCAGGGCTTGCGCAGACGGCCAGGTCGCTCGGTAGTTGCCCGGCCACCGGGGACGGCGCGGCGCTCGAGGAGTCCGCGGCGGAACCGGCACCGACGAGCACGCCCGCCCGGATCTGCGCGCCGTCGATCGCCAGTGCGGCGATGACGCGGTCGGCCTGATCGGGCTCGACGGCAATGACGACGTCCTGACCGTCGGAGGTGCTGCTCAACGAGCCGTTGCCCTTGCGGACGCTCTGCACGGTGACGTCCGGCAGCAGCACCACGCTGGCGCACGTGGCCGAGGACACCCACACCTTGATCCGTTGACCGGTACGCAGGTCCGGCGCGGCACCGGCGACGAAGGGCACCGTGACCGTCGTCCCGGCGCGGACGGACGCGACTGCCGCGGCAGGGACGAGCTCCCCGGAGGTCACCGCTCGGTCGAGCTTGCGGCCGACCGCGTCGCGGATGTCGGCGAGGTACACGCCCTTGCCGTGATCGGGCAGTTGCACCTCGACGGTGGTCAGATCGGCGGAGCGCAGGACGGTGCCCGCAGCGAGATCGTGACGGGCCGCGACGATGGCGTGGGTGTCGCCGGCTCGCGAGACCACGGTGGCGCCGATCAGCACCGCGGCGATGACGAGCACCACCCCGAGCACCAGACGAAGATCGAGCCAGCGCGGTGTCGCGATGCGACGAGCCTCGGGGGACGGTGCGACCACGCGACGATCTTGCCGGATCCGACCCTTGACGGCGAATCGCGTTGTGGACAACATCGCGCGTGACACGTCACCTGCCACACTGGCCACACCAGGTCCACACAGGTGACAACCGACCGGAGGAGGAGCCCGCTGTCATGGCCGAACCGCGATTCCTCACGCTGACCGACGTCGCCGAGGTGCTCAACATCTCCCAGTCGCAGGTCTATGCGTTGGTGCGCAACAACGAGCTGGCGGCGATCAAGATCGGTGGCCGGGGGCAGTGGCGGGTCGAACGCGACCGACTCGAGGACTACATCACCCGGATGTACCGGCAGACCAGCGACTTCATCGCCGAGCACCCCTTCCTCGAGGCAACCGCTATCGAGACAACCGGCGACGAGAACTGATCGGACCGGCCGGTCACACCCCTCGCCGCACCGCGGCGACTGCGCGCAGCGGTAGGGCCTCGATCTCCCGGACCTCGCTGCGCCGCCTGGTCTCGCCCGCCGCGTGCGTGGCCACCTCGACGAAGTCCGCGCCGACGCGGTCGATCGTGGCGTCGAGCACCGAGCCGTCGACGAGGTGGACGCGCGCGGCCGAGCGGTCGCGGGCGACGCCGCGCAACACGTGGCGCAGCCCGAGCCGGGACTCGACGACGCTCATCGAGTCGGGAACGGCGGAGTAGCGCGCCAGACCGCGCGCCCGCAGCACGTGCGCGAGGGCGACGACGGCCTCCCGGCCGTCCTGCTCGTCGATCAACACCCACTCGGGCCCGACCCGGCTGATCGAACCGGAGACCACCAACCCGCTCGCGCCGGCGTGGACGTGCAGCCGGAGCGGCGTTCCGATCGCGGCCCGCAGTCGGTCGAGCAGTGACAGCGCCCCGACCTCTGTCCGGGTCCGTTCGTCGACCTCGCCCGCCAGCTCGGCCCGCGTGAGTTCGGCCGCCTGCGCCTCGAGGTCCGCGAACAGCTCGTCCCATCGCATGTGGCCATCCTCCCCGACGGCGCGTCGCCGCTCCGGGCTTGACCTGAGCGCGAACGGTCATATACAAACGCAAACGTAAGCAAATGAAAGGTAACGACCATGAACCACAGCTCGACGCGCGTCGCAGCCCTCGTTCTCGGTGACGCAGCAGTGCTGGTCGCGCTGCGCCCGCGCTGGTCGTTCGTCGCCGACGGCCTGGCCCGTCCGGGACGCTGGCTCGACGTCGCCGGCCCCGACGTGGCAGTCGCCGCACTGTGCACGGCATTGCTCTGGCTGGCCGCGGCCTGGATCGCCGTCGGACTCGCGGCCGGCCTGGGCTCACGACTTCCTGGAGCCGTCGGCCGGACGTGCGCCCGCTGCACGCAGGTCGTCGTTCCCAGGGTGCTGCTGCGGGTCGTCATCGGGACGGCCGGCCTCGGGGTGCTGGCAGCACCGGCCGCCCAGGCTGCGCAGGCCGCACCGGCCGGGTGGACGTCGGCCGCTCACCCGACCAGCAGCGGCGTGCCGTCGCCGACCTGGCCGGTGACCCCGTCCGTACAGACCCCGTCCGCCAGCACGTCGGTGGCACCGCCGACCTGGCCGGCGAGCAGTACGCCCACCAGCACCCCGACGCAGCTACCGGCGTCGACCCCACCCTGCTGCAAGTGGCCGACATGGACGGCGACCCCACCCAGCACGGCACGGCCGAGCACCCGATCGCAGGTCCGCCGCGGCGACTCGCTCTGGTTGCTGGCTGCCCGCCGGCTCGGCGCGCGAGCTGACACGACCGACATCACGCAGTACTGGCCCGAGATCTATCGCGCGAACCGGGACGTCATCGGCGACGACCCGTCCGTCATCCGTCCGGGCCAGGTCCTCGACCTTCCCGCACCCACCCAGGAGTCCCGATGACCGCAGCACTGCGCACAGACACCAGCACCAGCGGGCGGCCGGCGACCCGTACCGCCCGGCCACCGCTGCGGGTGGTCGTCCGACCCGCACCGCACCGCGAGCCGCCGTTCGACGACGAACTGGAGGCACCGATCGCGACCCGGCACGACCGCTGGTTGCCCTTCGAGCTCGCATCGCCGCCGGCGCCGCGCCCGGTGCCGCCGCTGCGTCCACACGGCCTGCCCGATCCCGAGAAGTGGGCCCGGCGGTTGCTGGTCGGGCTCATCGAGAGCGCTGACGGTCGACGGCCGCTGCATCAGCTGTCGGCGCTGCTGAGCCTGTCGGTGCATCGTGGTCTCGTCGCCGACTTCGAGCGCGTCGGCGCCGCCCGCACGACCCACTGGCTGCGCAACGCCGGCGTCAGCACCGTGCGCGGCTGCGAACCGGCTCGGGGCGTCGCGGAACTCAGCGCGACGCTGCGCGCCGGCTCACGGCTGCGCGCGATCGCACTCCGGCTCGAGGAACACCACGGCCGCTGGGTGTGCACCCGCCTGCAGCTGGGTTAGCGGGAGCCTCAGCGCTTGCGCTTGCGCGTGCCGCTGCCCGAGGGCTTGTTGCCACGACCGCCACCGCGGTTGGGGTTGCTGCGTGACTGCTGACGCCGGGCGGTGGCCGAGTTGGCCGGCGCCTTCGCGGTGCCGGCGTCGTCGGTGGACACCGTCGGCGCGTCGGAGCCGAGCTCGGGCGAGCTGTACGTCAGCCCGGCCTGCTCATTGCGGTCCAGACCCTTCGCCTTCACCATGGGCCGGGCGCCGTTGCCCGACTCGTCGTGCATCTCCTGCGCGGCCTTGAGCAGGGAGACGTCGAGCTTGGGCTCGTCGCCGAACTCCTCGACGTCGTCGGGGTCGCCCGGGCCGGTCTCGACCAGGGGCGTGGCCGACGGTGCCGGAGCGGGGCCGGCGGTCATGTCGCCGTCCGCGTCGACCTCGACCTGCAGGTTGAACAGGAATCCGACGGACTCCTCCTTCACCCCGTCCATCATCGCGGCGAACATGTCGAAGCCCTCGCGCTGGTACTCGACGAGCGGATCGCGCTGGGCCATCGCCCGCAGGCCGATGCCCTCCTGCAGGTAGTCCATCTCGTAGAGGTGTTCGCGCCACTTGCGGTCGAGCACCGACATCAGCACCCGACGCTCGAGCTCGCGGGCGACCTCGACGCCGAGCTCTTCCTCGCGCTGGTCGTAGGCGGCCTGGGCATCGGCCACGATCTCCTCGACGAGGAACTCGCGGGTCAGGTCGGCCTTCGCGCCTCCGGCCTGCTCGATGGCCTCCTCGACGGTCAGCGAGATCGGGTACAGCGTCTTCAACGCCGTCCACAGCTGCTCGAGATCCCACTCCTCCGGGTAACCCGACGAGGTTGCGCCCTGGATGTAGCTGGTGATGACCTCGTCGAGCATCGGGCGGATCTGGTCGGAGAGGTCCTCGCCCTCGAGCACCCGCTTGCGCTCGGCGTAGACGACGGAACGCTGCTTGTTCATGACCTCGTCGTACTTGAGGACGTTCTTGCGGATCTCGTAGTTCTGCTGCTCCATCTGCGTCTGCGCGGACTGGATCGCCTTGGAGACCATCTTGGCCTCGATCGGGACGTCCTCGGGCAGGCGCAGCATGTTCATCATCTGCGCGACCCGCTCACCGTTGAAGCGGACCATCAGGTCGTCGCCGAGCGAGAGGTAGAAGCGCGATTCGCCGGGGTCGCCCTGCCGGCCGGCGCGACCGCGCAGCTGGTTGTCGATACGCCGGGACTCGTGCCGCTCGGTGCCCAGGACGTAGAGCCCACCGAGCTCGATGACCTCGTCGTGTTCCTTCTCGATCTCGGCGCGCGCCGCCTCGAGGGCGCCGTCCCACCCGGCCTCGTACTCCTCGGGTGTCTCGTCGGGCGTCAGACCCTTGTCGCGCAGCGCGAGGTCTGCGGAGAACTCGGGGTTGCCGCCCAGCATGATGTCGGTGCCTCGGCCGGCCATGTTGGTGGCGATCGTGACGGCGCCCTTGCGCCCGGCGGACGCGATGACCGCCGCCTCGCGCTCGTGCTGCTTGGCGTTGAGGACCTCGTGCGGGATGCCCTTGCGCAGCAGCAGCGAGGCCAGCCGTTCGGACTTCGCGACGCTCGCGGTACCGACCAGCACCGGCTGCCCGGCCTCGTGCCGCTCGGTGATGTCGTCGATGACGGCCGAGAACTTCGCGTCCTCGCTCTTGTAGATCAGGTCGGTCTCGTCCTCGCGCACCATCGGCTTGTTGGTGGGGATCGGGACGACGCCCAGCTTGTAGGTCTGGTGCAGCTCGTTGGCCTCGGTCTGCGCCGTACCGGTCATGCCGG
>CAZZVT010000075.1:0-15585 GCA_964657545.1 uncultured Jatrophihabitantaceae bacterium | reverse complement strand
ACACCGTCGTTGGTGATCGTGGGGGCGCCCCACTTCTTCTCCAGGACGACGTTGCGACCCTTCGGGCCGAGCGTCACCTTCACTGCGTCGGCAAGCTGGTTCATGCCGCGCTCGAGGCCGCGGCGGGCCTCCTCGTCGAATGCGATCAGTTTGGCCATTCGGGTACCTCAATCTGGATGACTACGTGTGTGTCCGGTTGGCGGTGCCCGCGACGGACGGCCTCCATGGGGTGGCCTCACTGCACGAACCGGCTGGCACTCACCTTACGTGAGTGCCAGTTCGAGTCTGGCACTCACCCGGTGCGAGTGCAAGAACACGCCGCTCATGTCGGCTTCTGCCCCCGTGCCGGTCGTCCGGGCGCCATCGCTCCGCGACGGTAGGGAGGGTGCCCCACGGGGGATGGCCCCCACGCAGTTACAGCAGGCCGGCCTCGCGCATGCCCTTCAGCGTCGGCTTGATGGTCACCGTCGGCGCCGAGGAGACGGCGTCGATCGTCTTCAGCCCGTCGCCGGTGTTGTAGACGACGGTCTCGACGGAGGTGTCGATCCGGCCCTGCTCGACGAGCTTCTTCAGCACCGCCACGGTCACGCCGCCGGCGGTCTCGGCGAACACCCCGGTCGTGCGGGCCAGCAGCCGGATGCCCGCACGGATCTCGTCGTCGTTCACGGCGGCCATCGCACCGCCCGACGCGCGCACGGCGTCGAGGGCGTACGGGCCGTCGGCCGGGTTGCCGATGTTCAGCGACTTGGCGATACCGGTCGGCCGCACCGGGACGACCTCGGAGGCGCCTGCGTCGAAGGCGGTCGCGATCGGCGAGCAACCGGCCGACTGCGCGCCGAACACCGTCCACGACGACGACGGCACCAGGCCCGCCGCCACGAGTTCCTTGAACGCCTTGTTGATCTTCGTCAGCATCGACCCGGACGCCATCGGCGCGACGTACTGGCCGGGCAGGCGCCACCCGAGCTGCTCGGCGACCTCGAAGCCCAGGGTCTTCGAGCCCTCGGCGTAGTACGGCCGGATGTTGACGTTGACGAAACCGGTGTCCTCGAACTCGTCGGTCTCACCCAGCTCGGAACACAGCCGGTTGACGTCGTCGTAGTTGCCCTCGATGCCCACGAGCGTGCCGCCGTAGACCGCGGTCTGGGTGATCTTGGCGGGCTCGAGGTCAGACGGCACGAAGACGATCGACGGCATACCGATGCGGGCTGCGTGCGCGGCCACGGAGTTGGCGAGGTTGCCGGTGGACGCGCACGCGATCCGCCGGAAACCCAGCTCGCGGGCAGCCGTGATGGCCACCGACACCACGCGGTCCTTGAACGAGTGCGTCGGGTTCGCGGAGTCGTCCTTGATGTAGACGGGCGCGGTGAAGCCCAGCTCGTCGGCCAGCCGGTCGGCGCGGATCAGCGGGGTCATCCCGGTGTTGGAGTCGACGCGGGTGGCGGCGTCCTGGCCCACCGGCAGCAACCCGGCGTAGCGCCAGATCGACTGCGGGCCGGCGGCGATCTCGTCGTGCGTGACGCGGGCCAGGGCGGCGGGGTCGTAGCCGATCTCGAGCGGGCCCCAGCAGTCGAGGCAGGCGTGTTGCGCACCGAGCGGGAACTGCGCGCCGCAGCTGCGGCATACAAGACCGGAAGCGGGCGAGAGACTGCGGTCAACGGTAAGAGTCATTACGAGGCCTTCCCCTCATCTTCCTCGCACGTGTTCCGTGCGAGCCGGAGTTGGCACCTGCGGCGGCGGCCCCGGACGTCGAAGACGTCTCGAAGAAAACGCGCGTGGTTGCCGGGGCTTCGTCGGGCCGGTCCCTCTGCCCCTCTGGATGAGCACTGCTGTTCGGTTGTGCCGTCCATCATGGCACAGCGGCAGGAGGCGTCAGCTCGACTGGTAGTCGGGGGTGAGGACGACGACGACCGGCCCGCTCGGCAGCCCGCTGAACTTCGGTTCCACGCGCCTGACGGTCGGGAACTGCGCTTTCAACGCGTCGGCCGCAGCTTTCGCCCCGCTCGAACCGGGGTCGTAGTAGGCACACGTCGAGATGATGTTGTTGGTGAGGTTGCCCGTCGACGTGACCTGCCAGCCGCCGGTCTCGAAACTCGCTGCCGCCTGCTTGGCCAGGCCGGTGATCGTCGTGTTGTTCAGCACGACGAGCGGCACCGACTTCGCCTGCGTCGTCGACGTCGACGCCGAAGTCGACGTCGAGCTGGACTTCTTCGCACCGGACGTGGACGGGGACGTCGACGGCGAGACCGGTACCGACGCCGACGCCGACGGCGACACCGATGTCGGGGGCGCACCCACCGAGGTGCTCGCGGACGGCGTCACCGATTGGGCGGCGGTGTCGGTGCTCCCGGACTTGGGGTCGCGAAGCGCCGCGATCGCCACGATGAGCACCACGACACCGACCACGGCCAGGACGACCCCGACCAGCTGCTCGCGCTGCCGACGACGAGCCGCCTGGCGAGCCAGTCGACCAGGCTGTTCCTTCGACGCTTTCGATACTTTCAGTGCCCTAGACCTCGAAACCCAATCGACGTGCCGACCGCTGACGCTGCCGGCTCGCTCGCAATCTTCGCAAACGCTTGACCAGCATGGGGTCGGCAGCCAGAGCCTGCGGGGTGTCGATCAAGGCGTTCAGAACCTGGTAGTACCGCGTCGCCGACATGTCGAACAGCTCGCGGATCGCCTGCTCCTTCGCGCCGGCGTACTTCCACCACTGCCGCTCGAAGGCCAGGATCTCGCGGTCCCGACGGCTGAGGCCGTCGGAGACCGGCTCGTCGTCGGGGCCGGCGGGCGCGTGAGCGGACTGCATGCTAAGTGGCTCCTCCGGCTGCGAATTGCACGGGTGTAATTCCGCTGCGTCATTCAAGCACGGTCAGCGGCACCCGGGAGGACGCGGCGCGCTGTGGACAACCGGCGAGAACCTGCCGCGCTGTCCACAGCGGGTGAACCTCGGCCCACGTCCGAGCAGGGCGGCGGCAGGCTCTCGACCCATGTCACTGCTTCCCGACCCCGACGCCTTGTTCGCCGTCGCCGACCGCATCACCGCGCACGCGACCGCGGTGCGCCGGCACGCCCAGCTGCTTGCCGGATCACTCGGCCACACCACGTGGTTCGGAGCGGCAGCGCAGGCTTTCGCCCACGTCGCCCTCGAGGTCTGCGGGTCGCTGCGCCGGTGCGCCGAGCGGCTTGATGCAGCGGCGGCGCATCTGCGCCAGCACGCGGCCCGGGTGCGGGCAGCATTGGACGAGCTGGCCGACGCGGCGGCCGGCGCCGCCCGGGTGGGCCTGCACGCCGTGCAGTCGGCCACCGAGCTCGGGCACGCCGCCGGGCACGTTCTGCACGCGGTGGGCATCTGATGAGCGGGGTCGGTGTCACCGGCGGGGCGGCCGGCATCGAGGCGCGCATCGAGGAACTCGAGCTGCTGGCCCGGCGCTTCGGCGGGGTGGCCACCGACTGCCTCGGGCAGTCGACCAGCCTGCACGGCTACCTGCTCGACGGCGCCGTCACCGCGTCCGCAACGCTCGACCCGGTCGGCTGGGGCCGGTTCGAGGCCGAGCTGCTCGGTGCGCTCGACGGCGCGCAGGGGCTGACCTGGACCGGTCTTCGCTGCGGGGCGCTCGACGGCGAGCTGCGCGCGGCCGCCGCGTCCTACCGGGCCGTCGACCGGCTCGATGGCGCGCTGCACGACGAGGTGCTCGGGCTCGTACGGCTGCCCGGCGCGGTCGTCGCTGCCGGCAGCGAGCTCGTCGGCTCGCGCGACCCCGGCGCCGCGGCCCAGGCCGGGTTGGCCGCCGACCCGTTCGTGATCGACGACGTCGTCAACGATCTCGGACTGCCGGTGGTGGCCCTGCCGCTGGCCGACGCGCTGCTCGACGACGGGCACGGGGTCGCACACCCGCTCGGCGACGACACGCTCGGGATAGCCGGCCGCCCGCCGCGACGACTCACCGACGTCGTGGGCGACCTCGCGCAACGCAACGACGACGACGACCACCCCGGGGCCGTCGACGTCCGGATCATCACCCTGCCCGGCGGCGGCCGCCGGGTGATCGTCGACATCACCGGCACCAAGTCGTGGTCGGCCGGCCACACCTCCGACGTCACGAGCCTGACCACCAACGGCCGGGCGTTGGTCGGGAAGCGCACCGCCTACGAGCAGGGGGTGCTGTCGGCGATGCACCAGGCCGGCGTGCGCTCCGACGACGACGTCATGCTCGTCGGCCACAGCGAGGGCGGCATGGTGGCCGTGACCACGGCGCGCGACGCGGTGCGCTCGGGGCGGTTCCACGTCACGCATGTGGTCACGGCGGGATCGCCCGTCGGGCGCACCGTCGGCCAGGTGCCGAGTTCCGTCAGGGTGCTGGCGCTCGAGAACTCGCGCGACGTCGTCCCGCACCTGGACGGCGTCGCCAACCCCGACCGTCCGAACATCACCACCGTCAGCTCGGCGCACGGGAACCGCACCGTCGAGGGCGACCATTCACTCGACGACGCCTACCACCGGGTCGCCGCCGACACCCAGTCCAGCGACCACGCCTCCGTCCGCGAATTCCTGACCAGCGCCGACGACTACTTCCGCGGAACCCACGTCACCACGCACACCTTCCAGGTGGTCCGCCGCTACTGACGACCGCGATCCCTTGTCCCGAGGGGTCGGCGTGGGTGACGATCACCACATGCTCGGTCTGATGCAGGACACCCCACTGACCACGAACTGGATCTTCGCGCGGGCGCAGCAGTACTTCCGCGACAAGCCGATCGTCACCCGCACCGTCACCGGTATCGAGCGCACCACCCTGGGCGACACGCTCGACGACGCGCAGCGCGTCGCCGGCTGGCTCGACGAGGTCGGCGTCTCGCCCGAGGGCCGGGTCGGCACCTTCGCCTGGAACACGGCACGGCATCTGGCGCTGTACTTCGCGATCCCCGGCAGCGGACGCGTGATGCACACCATCAACATCCGCTACTTCGCCGACCAGCTCGTCTACACCGTGAACCACGCCGAGGACGAGGCCGTCTTCGTCGACCGCTCGCTGCTGCCGCTGTTGCTGCAACACCTGCCGCGCCTCGAGACCGTGCGACACGTCGTGGTGATGGACGACGGTGCCGACGTCGAGCTCCCGGCGCCCGACGCCTTCGACGGCATCAGCATCGTGCTGTGGAGCGACGTCATCGAGCACGCGACGCCGGTCGACTTCACCGACCGCGTCACCGACGAGCGACAGGGCGCGGCGATCTGCTACACCACCGGCACGACCGGCAACCCGAAGGGCGTGTTCTACACGCACCGCTCCACCTGGCTGCACTCGAACGCCACGATGTCCTCGGCCGCGTTCGGGCTCGCGGAGTCGGACCGTGTGCTGCCCGTCGTCCCGATGTTCCACGCCAACGCCTGGGGCCTGGCCTACGCCTGCGGCCTGGCGGGAGCATCGGTCGTGATGCCCGGTCCCGACCTGTCGCCGACGGCGATCCTGGACCTGCTCGAGCGAGAACGCGTCACGATCACCGCCGGCGTCCCTACGATCTGGATGGGCATGCTGCCGCTCGTCGACGGCCGTGACCTGTCGTCGCTTCGGATGATCCTGTGCGGCGGATCGGCAGTACCCCGCGCGCTGTCGGAGGCCTACCGCGAGAAGGTCGGGTTGCCGATCATGCAGGCCTGGGGCATGACCGAGACCTCGCCGATCGCCACCGCCGCGACCATCCGCTCCGAAATCGCCGACCTCGACGACGACGGGCTCGCCGACATCCGCTCGACGGTCGGTCTGCCGCCGCCCGGTGTCGAGCTGCGCATCGTCGACGCCGACACCCGCGAGGCGCTGCCCTGGGACGGCAAGACGTCCGGCGAGCTCGAGGCCCGCGGGCCGTGGGTCGTGCGCCAGTACTACCGCACCGACGAACCGGGCGAGCAGTTCTCGCCCGATGGCTGGCTGCGCACCGGCGACGTCGCCACCGTCTCCGAGCTGGGTTACGTGCGCCTCGTCGACCGGACCAAGGACCTGGTGAAGTCCGGCGGGGAGTGGATCAGCTCGGTCGACCTCGAGAACCAGATCATGGGCCACCCGAAGATCGCCGAGGCGGCCGTGATCGCCGTGCCGCACCCGAAGTGGATGGAACGCCCGCTGGCCTGTGTCGTGGTCAAGGACGGCGAGCAGGTCACGCGGGAGGAGGTGTTGGACTTCCTGGGGCAGAAGCTGTCGAAGTGGCAGCTACCCGATGACGTCGTCTTCATCGACGAGGTACCCAAGACGAGCGTCGGGAAGTTCTCGAAGAAGACGCTGCGTGACCGGTTTGCGGACTATCGCCTACCTTTCTGACGACCACCGGGCGTGTCGTAACAGCAGTAACACTTGTCCCAGCCTTAACATTGGTGGTTTGATCACCGGGTCTGCGTTCCCCCCGACGTAGGCGGGTTGGCTGCTAAACCAGGTATGCCGATCTTGACGACTCGCGGTTACCCCTCGACCGCCGGCCCGACTGGATCACTATGAACACACCTGCCCGGTTCGCTGCGGCAAGCCCTGACCGCCGACGTCGCCTGACGCGCGCCTGGGCCGTCCTGCCCGTCGCGCTCGCCACCGTGCTGGCCGGAGTCTCGGTGGTCCAGGCCACGAGCAGCGGCGCACCGGCTCGCGCCGCCGCCGTCCGGGGCAATCCGGTCGGCCACGTCGATGCCATGAAGCTCGTGCCCGGCGGCCTGCAGGTCCACGGCTGGACCTACGACCCCGACGCGCCGACCAGCGTCAACACGGCCTACGCCCTGATCGACGGTAGGAACGTGCACTCGAGCGTGGCCGCGTCCCTGAGCCGCCCGGACGTCGCGAAGGCCCACCCGAGCGCCGGCGCGAACCACGGGTTCTCGTGGCTCATCCGGGTGCCCGAGGGCAGGCACACCGTTTGCGTGCGCGCCGGCAACCTCAAGCGCGGCGCGGCCGTGACGCTGAGCTGCAGGACCAGCACGTTCGACTACGGGCCGGCAGGCAAGGTGGAAACCACGTCGGCCACCCGCGGCATCCTGCACGTGAAGGGGTGGGCGCTCGACGCCGACGCCCCGACCACGCCGCTGACCGTCCAGGTCACGATCGACGGAAAGCTCTCGACACTCGTCGCCGACAAGCCGCGCGCGGACGTCGCCCGCACGCACCCGCACACCGGCACGCTGCACGGCTTCGACGCGACCTACGCCGCCGCGCAGGGAACGCACCGCGTGTGCGTGACCGCCGTCAACGTCGGGTACGGCACGAACACCGCCTTCGGCTGCCGCACCGTGCTCCTCGACGACCGTCCGGTCGCCGAGCTCGACGCCCCCACGGTCAGCAGCGGTGCGCTGCACGTCCGCGGTTGGGCGTTCGACCGCGACGCACCCACCACGCCGCTCACCGTCACGCTGCGCATCGATTCCGGTGCTCCGCTGACCCTGACCGCCGACATCACGCGCACCGACATCGGCAAGGCCTACCCCGGCACCGGCACGGCGCACGGCTTCGCGACGGCGCTGACCGTGCCCGAGGGGAGGCACACCGTATGCGTCGTCGCCGGCAACATCGGGCTGGGATCGAACCGCTCACTGCCGTGCAAGAGCGTCGTCGTGGACTTCACGCCGAAGGCCGCGGTGTCGAGCAGCACGGCGACCAGCACCGGGCTGACGGTGAAGGGCTGGGCCTACGACCCGGACACCAGCAAGGCGGTGTCGACGCACGTGCAGCTCGACGGCACCACCGTCGCCGTCGTCACCGCCAACCGCAAGGGCAAGACGCACAACGGCCACAACTTCTCGGCGACCGTCACGGCGAAGTCCGGCCGGCACACGGTCTGCGTCGTGGCGATCAACCTGCTCTGGGGCACCCACAACTCGACCAGCGTCTGCAGGACGACGACGCTCGCGCTGTCACCGCTCGGCGCGTTCCAGTCGCTGACGCGCGCGGCGGGCTCCGACGACCTGTCGGTCACCGGCTGGGCCCTCGACCCGGACACCACCGCCGCCCTGACGGTGAACGCCACCGTCGACGGTGTGGCCGTGCCGGCACTGCTGGCGAACACCACCCGCACCGACATCGGCGCCAAGTACCCGACGCTCGGCAACGCCCACGGGTTGTCGGCCGTGCTGGCCGCCGACGACGGTGAGCACCGCGTCTGCCTCACGGCCGTGAACGTCGGCGGCGGCTCGAACCTGAGCCTGGGCTGCAAGATCATCAACGCGGTCCACCCGGTCGTCACCAGCGCACCCCTCGCCGTCAGGGCGATTGCCGGCTACGGCGGCGCGACCGTCAGCTGGACCACGCCCGCGTCCGACGGCGGCGCGCCGGTGTCGACGTACACGGTCACGTCCTCGCCGGGCAACGTCAGCGTGACGGTGGCGGGGCCGGCGACCACTGCGGTGGTCGTCGGGTTGAAGTCCAGCACCTCGTACTCGTTCGTGGTCCGGGCGATCAACGTCGCGGGTACGTCCGTGGCTGCGGTCTCGCCCGCCGCCCGTACCGAGGCCGGCCCGCCCGCCCAACGCACACCGGCACCGATCTCGACCAGCCGCTACATCCGCAACGTGCGCGGGTCGTCCGCGACCGATCTCGCGACCATGCGCGCAGAGGGCGCCGCCGACGCCAAGCGCAACGTGTCGGGCCACGGTTACCTGGTGCTGCTCGACATCGGCGGCCAGGACGCCGACAACGGCGGCGTCGTGCTCAGTGCGGGCGTCCGCTTCGTGACCTACTCCGACCTCGTGCTCGACCTCCGCGCCTACCTCGACGGGTATGCAGGCGCCCAGCACGCGAGCGCCCCGGTCGTCGTGGCGGTCGGCACCAACAACGACATGGACGTGTCGGCGGCGACCGGTCGGGTCTGGGCCACCACGGTGGTGAACCCCCTCGTGACCTACGCGAAGCGGCACATCGGGATGACGGTCGCCGGCGCCAACGACATCGAGCCGGGCTTCCGGGCGTCGTACGCGTCGACGAAGAACTGGCTGACGGGCTACCTCGCGGCCACCGCCGCGCCGTTCATCTTCAACGGCTCGGCCGACGGCTGCGCGTGGACGACCACCAACCGCAGGTGCAACAACGGTTGGACGATGGCAGGCCTGCACTACCTGGCTGCCGCCGCCGCGCCGACCCGAATGCTGAACCTGCCGCAGATCTACAACAACACGATGGCCGACCAGTGGAAGTTCATCTCGCTGACCGGCGTCGTGAACCACCTGCCGCGCATCAACTTCGCCGGGGTGCTGACAGAGCGCACCGCCTGCGCGCAGGCGGGCAGCTGCGGCAGCATCTCGGGCAACAGCGCGTGGACCCGCCTGTGGAACGACCTGCAGTCCGATGCGCGGCTCAAGGTCTCGAGCCTGCCCTACGCCACGGACCTGCGGATCGACAGGTGAGCATCCCGCACGCCAGCCGCATCGCCGCGGTCGGCGCCGTACTCGCTGCGCTGACCCTGACCGCGGCGTGCGCGTCGGCCGGCCCCGCTCCGGGCCGCTCGGGCGCGTCCACGGTGAACTCCTCACCGATCTCGACGTCACCGACGGCGTCCGCCGCGACGTCCCCCCCGACGTCCCCCGGTGCGACGGCATCGGCCCCGACGACGAGCACGGCACCGAGTTCGTCCGCGGCACCGTCCGCCTCGACCGCACCGGTCCTGCGCTCGACCTGCCCGAGTCTGACGATCCGGGTGATCCGCGGGTCGGCCGCGCCGGGGTACGAGTTCGCGGCGCTGCAGTTCGTCAACACCGGGACGACGCGGTGCGTACTGAACGGCTACCCGAGCGTCACCCTGCTGCTCAGCGGCGCAACGGTGGGTCGTCCGTCCTCACCGGCGAGCGCCGCGACCTCGCGGTTCACCCTCGAACCCGGCGCCACCGCCGAGAGCAGGTTGAAGGACTTCTCCTCGTGCCAGGCGCCGCTGTCGGACCAGATCCGGGTCGTCGCGCCCGGCAGTTCGATGACCACCACGCGCACCGGGCAGTTGCGCGCGTGCCGGCTGACGGTGTCGGCACTCGCCACCCCTGAGTGACGCGCCGAGCTTGATCAACCCAGCGTGATGGCGTCGAGCCGCGCGCGCAGGAAGTCCCGGGCCAGCACCGGCGGGTGCTCGCGGCCGCGACCGATCGGGGGCGGGAGCGGCGTCACGACCGTGTCGTGGTCGCACTCGTAGAAGTAGACGAGGCTGACGAGATCCTCATCGGGGGCATCGGCCTGCGGTGGCAGCACCCGGTGCCGGTTGGACCTCCACCGCTCACCGGTCCAGCGGGCCAGCAGGTCGCCGGTGTTGATCGTCAGCGCGCCGGGAACGTACGGGGCGTCGGCCCAGCCGTCGTCCTCGGTCCAGACCTGCAGCCCGCCCCGGCCCGGCTCGCGATCGAGGATCGTCAGCGTGCCGAAGTCGGTGTGCGGGCCGATGCGGAACTGTCCGTCGGCGGGCGTGCCGGTGACGTCGACGGGCGGGTACCAGTTGACGTTCAGCGTGTGCGTCGCGTGCCCGGTGTGCCGGGTGAAGAAGTCGTCGGCCAGCCCGAGGGCGGCGGCGCACAGTCGCAGCAGGTCGTCGGCCAGCGAGCGCATCGCGCCGAGGTAGCCCACGAGGTGGTCCGCCAGCTTCGGCACCTCGGCCGGGTAGACGTTCGGCTGGAACCAGTAACCGTCGATGTCGGGATCGCCGGTGGGGCGGTCGGCCCCGACGGAGTAGGACTCCTTGAGGTCCGGCGGCGTCTCGGTGCCCTCGCTGTAGCCGTTCGCCTCGACGCCCGGCGGCAACCAACCGCGACCCTGCACCGACACCGCGTAGCGCGCCTTCAGCTCCGGGGGCAGCGCGAAGAAGGTACGCGCGGAGTTGCGCACGGCGGCGGCTTGCACGTCGGGCACGCCGTGGCCGGTGACCAGCAGGAACCCGACGTCCTGCAGCGCAGCGTCGACCTGCGACGCGACCGAAGCGCGATCGTCGGCCTCGCCGTAGAACCACGGCTGCAGATCGATGATGGGGACGACGCCCATGCTCAGACTCCGATGTCCTCGTTCCAGAGTTGTGGGTGCTCGGCGATGAAATCGCTCATGAGCCGTACACACCGCTCGTCGTCGAGCAGCACGATGTCCACGCCGTTCTCGGCCAGCCAGCCGTGGCCGCCGACGAAGGTGCGCGCCTCGCCGACCACCACGCGCGAGATGCCGAACTGCCGCACGAGCCCACTGCAGTACCAGCACGGCGACAGCGTGGTGACCATGGTGGTTCCGCGATAGCTCGCCTGCCGGCCGGCGTCGCGAAACGCCGCCGTCTCGCCGTGCGTCGACGGGTCGCCGTCCTGCACGCGCCGGTTGTGCCCGCGGCCCAGCACCTGCCCGTCGGGCGACATCAGCGCCGCGCCGATCGGGATGCCGCCCTCCGCGAGGCCGGCTTCGGCCTCCTCGATCGCGATCGCGAGCCAGGCGTCGAAGTCCGTCACGCGACCGAGAAGGCCTTCGGGCGCAGGACGCGCGACAGGACGAGGAACAGCGCGGCGGCGAGCACGAAGCCGACCTCGAAGGTCAGGTCCCCGATCGCCGGGTGCGCCTTCGGGATCGGGGCGATGTACTTGGTCTGGTCGCTGAACAACCAGATGGACACCACCCCGGCCACGAGCATCGAGATCGGCCCGGCGAGGTTGACATGGCTGGTGTCGCCGTAGAGACGGCTGCTGTCGGTGCCGCGACGCAGGTACCGGTCGACGAACACGACGCCGAGCCACGGCCCGACCCAGTAGGCGATGACGAGCAGGAAGTTCTCGTAGGCGTCGGTGTTGTTGAGGTACTTGAACGCCAGGATCGTGCCGACGACGCCGAGCCCGGCTGCCACCGCGGCCCGAGCCGCGTGGGTGGGCAGCCGCACGCCCATGGCCATGAACGACAGCGAGCCCGAGTACATGTTGATCGCGTTGGCGCACACCGCGCCGATGACGATGGCGATCAACGTCAACTTGCCCAGCCAGGTCGGGACCAGGTCGGTGAACGACGACGGGTCGACGGCCGTCTTGCCGGCGGTGACCGCTGCGGCGCCGGCCGTCTCGAGCAGCGTGCACGACCAGAAGACGCCGAACCCGGACCACAGGGCCACCGGGCCGGATTTGGTGTCGGGGGCGAGATAGCGCGTGTAGTCGGCGGCGTAGGGGTTCCAACCGGCCGCGTACCCGAACGTCGCACCGGTCATGACCAGGAACCCGCCGATGCCGCCGGAGGTCTCGGGCCGGAAACCGGTGTGCGTCTTGCTCAGCACCCAGATGCTGGTGACGACGAAGATCGCGAACAGCACCGGGAACGCGAACCGTTCGGCGGCCTGCACGAGGTTGTGCCCGAAGAAGGCCAGCGCCAGCTCGGCGACGACCACGATGAGCAGGCACAGTCCCTTCGGCAGCCCGCTGACCAGGGTGTGCAGCGCCAGCGCACCGCTGATGCTGTTGACCGCGAACCAGCCGATGCCGGCAATGAGAGCGTTCAGTCCCGCGGGCAAGATGTTGCCACGGAACCCGAACGCCGAGCGGCTGATGACCATCTGTGGCAGCCCGGCCCTCGGGCCCCACGTCGACAACAGCCCCTGGGTTCCGGAGCCGACCGCGGTGCCCAGCACGATGGCCGCGAACGTGTGCCAGAACGACAAGCCGAAGGCCAGCGGGCCGAGGATGCCGACGCCGACCGTCGCAAACTCCATGTTCGGCGAGGTCCAGGTCCACAGCAGCTGCAGCGGCGAGCCGTGCCGGGCCTCGACCGGGATGAACTCGGCGCCGCCGGGCTCGACGGCCACCAGCTTGGAGCCGTAGTCGACCAGTTCTTCGGCGATCTCGGGCGGGACAGTCGCAGTCATGGCGGACACCATGGCACCGGTTCGTGTCACCCGCGTTACAAGCCTGGCACGCTGTACCGATGACGCACTGGCACCCCCTGGACGCCGACGCCGACGCCGCGTTCTTCGTTACCGCACCCCACGTCTACCGCTATCAGCTGCACTACGACGCCCCGCCGGCGACGGTCTGGGAGTCACTCGCCTCCGACGTCTCGCTCGCCGCCTGGGGCCCATCGGTGAAGGACGTCCGCTGGCTCACCCCGCGGCCCTTCGGCGTCGGCACCGAACGCGAGGTCGTGCTGGCCGGCGGGCTGGCCCGCGTGCGCGAACGCTTCTTCCGCTGGGACGAGGGCCGCGGCTATTCGTTCGCCGGATACGAGGCGAGCTTCCCGCTGTTCCGGCGCTTCGCCGAGGACTACGTCCTCGAGCCCGACGGCGACGGCACGCTGTTCACGTGGACGGTCGCCGTCGAGGCGAAGGCAAGATTCTCGCTCCCCGTCCGGGTGGTCAGCCCGGTGACCGGCTTCGCCTTCGGGCGAACGGCCGCCGACGGCAGGAAGTACTTCGCGCGCAGCTGAGTAGCCGTACTCAGGCCCCGCGCCGGACAGGCCGGCAGGGTCCTACCCATGACGAACTCACCCGCAGCGAAGACCACCTCCGCCTTCTACGTCCAGTCGATCATCGCCTTCTCGATCGCCCTCGCCGTCGTGATCATCGGTGAGGTGTACCTCCCGGTCTCGACCTGGACCCGCGCCTTCCTCGCCATCGGCACGGTCTTCCTGGTCTCCTCGACGTTCAGCCTCGCCAAGTGCGTCCGCGACGCACAGGAGACCGAGACGGTGGTCAGCCGCATCGACCAGGCCCGCATCGAACGGATGCTCGCCGAGTACGACCCCTACCGGGTGCCGGCGCCGCCGGCCGGCTCGGATGCCCAGCAGAGCGCGCAGTACGCCGCTTACCCCAACCACTCCCCCGCCAACGCCTGATCAACCACCCGTCCACCGGCCCGGTCCGCTCCTGCGGACCGGGCCTTCGTCGTACCGTGCCAACCATGCCGGCCGAGCTGCGACTGCCCGTGACCGGCGTCCGGCTGTCGCTGTGGCGGGCGGTCACGGTGTTCCGTGTCGCCGCCCTACTGATCGATGTCTTCCTGATCCTGCGCTGGCACCCGCTGTACGAGCGGCCGGGCCTCGCGCTGGCCACCGGCGGGATCATGATCGTCGCGACGGCGGCGATCGGCGCCGCCGCACTCCGAGGCCGCGCGCACCGCCCGGGAGTCGTCGGGCTCGACGTGCTGGCCACCGCAGCCCTGACGCTGCTGAGCATCCCCGTGCAGACCGCACCCCAGCAGCACGGCCACATGATCACCCTGACCAGCATCTGGGCAGCGGGGCCGACGCTCGAGGCGGCGTTCGTGGCCGGCCCGATCGGCGGCATCGCCGCCGCCGCGCTGCAGTACACGGCGAGCGTCGTCGTGGCCGACAACGGCGGGGGCCGAACGCTCTACAGCGGGGTGCTGCTGTTGCTGGCCGGTGCCGTGGTCGGCGTCGTCAGCCGACTGGCCGTCCGCGCCGAGGACGACCTGCGTGCGGCGTCGGCCGCGCAGGCGGCGGTGGCCGAGCGCGAACGGCTCACCCGTCAGATCCACGACGGCGTGCTGCAGGTGCTCGGCCTCGTCCACCGAACCGGGCAGGACGCCGACGGACCGTGGCCGGTGATCGCGGCCGAAGCCGCCGAACAGGAGGCCGCGCTGCGCGGCTTGATCACGTCGCGTCCGATCGAGCGCGACGGCACCGAACTGGGCGCGGCGCTCAGGGCGCTGCGAACGGCCCGGGTGACGATCTCGACCCCGGCCGAACCGGTGAACCTGACGCCGGCCACGACGACGATGGTGACCGACGCCGTCCGCGCCGCACTGCACAACGCCGAGCGGCACGCCGGCCCCGACGCTCATGTGTGGGTGCTGCTCGACGACGCCGGCGACAGCGTGCGGGTGACCGTCCGCGACGACGGCGCCGGGATGGCCGCCGACCGCTTGGCCGACGCCCGGGCACAGGGGCGGGTCGGCGTGGCCCGCTCCATCTGCGGCCGCATCGAGGAACTGGGCGGCACGTGCACGATCGTGTCCGCGCCGGGTGAGGGGACGGAGATCGACATGCGCCTACCGATCGACCGGCGATGACGCGGCTGCTGGTGGTCGACGACCATCCCATCTGGCGCGACGCCCTCGAGCGTGACCTCGCCGACGCCGGGTACACGGTTGTCGCAGCCTGCGCCGACGGCGAGGCGGCGGTACGCCTCGCGCCCGCGACCCGCCCCGACGTCGTGCTCATGGACCTCCAGCTGCCGGGCATCTCCGGCGTCGAGGCCGCGGCTGCGCTCGTCGGTGCCGACCCGGCCGTCCGCATCCTGATGTTCTCCTCCTCCGGCGAGGACGCCGACGTACTGGCCGCGGTCAAGGTCGGCGCGCGGGGGTACCTCGTGAAGTCGGCGAGCCGGGCCGAGCTGCTGGCCGCCGTCGAGCGAACCGCGGCCGGCGAGGCCACCTTCTCCCCCGGCCTGGCCGCGCTCGTGCTGGGCGAGTACCGCCGCATCGGTCGCGACGAGCCGTCGCCGGCCGCGGTGCTGACCGAGCGTGAGACCGAGATCCTGCGATTGGTGTCGACCGGGCTGACCGCCAGGCAGATCGCCGGCCGACTGACGGTGTCGCACCGGACCGTGCAGAACCACATCCAGAACACCCTGCAGAAACTGCAACTGCACAACCGCGTCGAGCTGACCCGCTGG
>CAZZVT010000074.1:0-15896 GCA_964657545.1 uncultured Jatrophihabitantaceae bacterium | reverse complement strand
CACCGACGGCAGGCACCATGGCGGGATGCTCTCGTCGCTCGCCCCGGCCCGTCGACGGCTCGTGCTCGGCCTGATCGCTCTCGGGGTCGCGGCCGTGGTGTCGGTGGCCGTCGTCGTCGTCGTGAACTCGGTCGGCGGCACCAGCACGAAGCCGGTGTCGCAGCAGACGCCCGGGCCCGTCGTCCTCGTGCCCGGTTACGGCGGCTCGACGACCGGCGTCACCGCGCTGGCCACGTACCTGCGCCGGCAGGGCAAGGACGCCACCGTGTTCGACCTACCCGGTAACGGCCGGGGCGACCTCGGCGCGCAGGCCCGCTCGCTCGGCAGCACCGTCGACCGAGTCCTGGCGCGCACGAACGCACAGTCCGTCGACGTGATCGGGTACTCGGCCGGCGGTGTGGTCGCCCGGCTGTGGGTCCGCGACGACGGTGGCGCGGGAAAGGCGCGGCGCGTCGTCAGCCTCGGCTCACCCCAGCACGGCACCGAGGTCGCCAGCCTCGCCGGCAGCGTGCTGCCCGGCGCCTGCCCGACGGCCTGCCGACAGCTGGCCACCGACAGCACCCTGCTGGCCGGGCTGAACGCCGGTGACGAGACCCCGACCGGCCCGAGCTTCGTCTCGATGTGGACCACTCACGACGACGTCGTGCTGCCGCCCTCGTCCGCCCGGCTCGACGGCGCCGTGAACCTGACCGTGCAGAGCGTCTGCGCCGACGACCCGGTGAAGCACTCGGGCCTGCCGACCGACCCGACGGTGCAGGCGATCGTGCTGGCCGAGCTCGCTGCCGGCCCGCCCGTGGCCCGACCGACGGCCCGGTGCGTCAGCTCTTGATGTCCTTCGAGCTGAAGTTCGCCCACGCCGCGAGCAGGAACACCGCGACATAGACGAGCTGCAGCAGCACGCCGCGCTCGACGTTGCGCCACAGGATCGGGTCACGGAACAGATCGATGAACGACAGCCAGTACCGCGTGGGCAGGTAGGGCTGCAGCGGCCGCGCCGCGTCGAGGGTCAGCAGCACCGACGAGCCGATCAGGAAGGCGATCGCGCCGAGCGTCGCACCGAGCGGTGAGTCGGTGATGGTCGACAGCAGCAGGGCCAGCGCGGCGACGCCCAGCATCGACAACGCGACGTAGCCCATCGCCAGCAGCGTGCGCAGCGCCACCTGCGTCGGCGTCAACGCCGAGCCCGAGACGCTCGCGATGGTCGAGCCCGCCGAGGCCGTGTCGTGGCCGAGCAGCAGGATCCCGACCACGAAGCCGATGCCGGCCACGAGCACCACGGCCACCACCGTGAACGCCAGTACCGTCACGAGCTTGGCCGTGAGCAGCCGGGTGCGGCCGACCGGCCGCGCCAGCAGGTACCGCAGCGTCCCCGCCTGCGCCTCACCGGCGATCGAGTCGCCGCTGATCACCGCCACCGCGATCGGCAGGAACAGCGGCAGCACGATGGCCAGCGCCGCCACCGCGAACAGCGAACCGTTCGACAGCACCGCCGACAGGAACGCCGGCCCCGAGCCCGGACGCGGCGCGATGTCCGTGGTGGCCAGCAGCACCGCGACGAGCGTCGGCAGCGCGTTGAGCAGCAGCAGCGTGAGCCAGGTGCGCGGCCGGCGGGCCAGCTTGCGCAGCTCGACGGCGATCACGCTGTGCTCGCCCGGTCCGACGCAGCCACCCGGTCCGAACCCGCCGACGTCCGCTCGAGGATGACCTCCTCGAGGCTGAGACGCTGCGCGGCCAACCCGTGCACCGGCACACCCGCCCGCACCAGCTGCGCATTGACGTCGGCCGGCGCGCCGTCGCGCACCAGGAGCAGGTCGTCGACGCGCGACACCACCCGGGCGCCGAGCACAGTGACGGCTCCGGCCGGGTCGGACGTCCGCACCTCGACGAGGCCGGTCGGTGCCCGCAGCACCTCGAGCGACTCCTGCACCACGAGCCGACCGCGGTCGAGCACGCCGATGCGGGTGCACATCTGCTCGATCTCACTCAATAGGTGCGAGGACAGGAACACCGTGGTGCCGTCGCGGTTGAGGGCCAGCAGCAGGTCGCGGATCTCGTGGATGCCCTGCGGGTCGAGGCCGTTCGTCGGCTCGTCCAGGATCAACAGCTCCGGGCGACGCAGCAGCGCCGCGGCCAGTCCGAGACGTTGCCGCATACCGAGTGAGTACGCCTTGACCGGCCGACGGCCGACGGCGTCCAACCCCACCTGCTCGAGCACGCCGTCGATCCGAGCAGTGCGGGTACGCCGCGGGCCGCCGTCGCCGCTGGCGTCGATGAGCTCGAGGTTGGTCCGACCCGAGAGATGCCCGTAGGCGCCCGGGCCCTCGATCATCGCGCCGACCCGGGGCAGCACCTCGCGGCCGGACCTCGGCATCGTCTGCTCGAGCACGGTGATGTCACCGGAGGTCGCCAGCACCAGGCCCAGCAGCATCCGGACGGTCGTCGTCTTGCCCGAGCCGTTGGCGCCGAGGAAGCCGTAGACGTCGCCAGCGCGGACGTCGAGATCGATGCCGTCGACGGCGGTGACCTGGCCGAAACGCTTGGTCAGCTTCTCGGTACGGATCACCGGCGCCTGCGCCCGAAGTCGAAACGCAGCGCCGGCAGTTGCGCCACGGCGGTACGCAGCGTGGCCGCGGTGACGGTGCCGACGAGCAGCCAGCGATCACCGAAGCCGACGGGCGGGCCCAGCTGGACGTTCAGCGCGCCGACACCGGCCGCGATGCCCGTGGCGTCCTCGACCACGCCGGGCGTCGCGCGCAGCGAGGGCACGACCTGGCCGGCGAGCGGCGCGGGCAACGGCACGGCGACCACCGTCGTCACCCCTCGCCCGTACACGCCGATCGCACCGAGGTCGAGATCGGTGCGGCGCGACAGCCCGGCAACCGTGGCCGGCGGGGTGCTCCGGCCGAAGTCGTCGAGCGCCGAGACGATGTCGGTCGAGCCGCCGTTCTCGACACGGGTGCCGGCGGCCGGGTGGAAGGCCACCGTGGAGGCCGTCGGACGGTCGAGCGAGAGGTCGAGCAGCGTGCTGGACACGATCGGGGTGCGGCTCCCGGCCCCGTACACGGCGACCGACACCGGCAACCCGTTCCCGGGCAGCGCCCAGACGTCGATGGCGGTGATGGTCGAGCCGCTGTCGTGGATGCCGACCCGCAGCCCGGCGGCGGTGTGGCCGGCGATCCGCTTGGTGGGCAACCGGGTGACGTCGGTGGAGCTGACCTCGCTGAGCAGTCGGCGCGCGAGGTTGCCGGGGACGAGGTCCTCGGAACGCGGAAGACGCACGGACGCGGTGCGGGCCGACGTGCGCTGGACGGTGCCGGACTCGTAGTCCCAGGTCGACAGTCCACTCGCGTCGCGGTGCACGTCGGTCTCGCCGGTCAGGGCGATGGTGTCGACGCGCCAGTCCGCATCGCCCCGCCACCAGACGCGCAGCTGCTGGCTGCCGCCGAACAGGTCGCTGATCGCGCCGAAAGCGTCACCGCTGACCGGCAGGGACAGACCGCCCTGCGACTGCGCATAACCGGAGTAGCCGACGCTCGTCGAGGCCCGGATCCGCTGCAGCAGGGTGGTGGCACGCACACTGCTGGCGGCCACCGGAAGGATCCGCACCACCGTAGGAGCGGCCACCAACGCAGCGATCACGGCCGCCACGACCGCCCACCGCCACCGTCGCCGCACGCTTCACCGTACGTCGACACCGCGCCGGGCCTGCGTCGCACTCGGCAGCAATGACGCGCGTCTGCGGCACAGTCTCAGCTTCGGCCGGTAACGTTTCGGCAAAGGTCTCGACCGACGGCGACACCTCACCCAGACATCGAAGGAGCCGCAGCGTGACGGATCGATCCGCTTCGCGTCGCGGCTGGCCGTCGTCCGGCCGCTCCGACGACGACAGCTGGGGCCCGTCCACCGCGACCTACAGCGGCCGCACGTTCGAACCGCAGACGCCCGAGATTCCCGAGCGTCAGCGTTCCGCGCAGCAGGGCCGTCGGCCCGAGGCCGACCCGTGGAGCAGCGGCCTGCCGCCGACGCGCGACAAGCAGCGGGCCAACCGTCAGATGGAGCGGCAGATCGCCGAGCTGCGGGACAGCAGCCGCCCGCGCGAACGGGGCCTGCCCTGGTGGGCGGCCCTGCTCGTACTCATCGTCATCTCCGGCATCGGCGGGCTCGTCGACACCATCGGCACCACTGCCGCACGCGGCGGCTTCAACGTCGGCATCGTGGTGGCCTCGATCGTGGCCATGCTGGTCGTGCGGCGTTCGCACATGTTCCCGATCGTCATCTCACCGCCGATCGTCTACACCCTCGCCGCGGTCTTCCAGCTCTACCTGCGCTCGAGCGGCCTGCACGACAAGAAGGTCATCTACGACGCCGCGTCGAACTACCTGGTCTACGGTTTCCCGGCCATCGCCTGCGCCACAGCGGCTGTGTTGATCATCGCCGGATTCCGACTCATCACCCGCCGCTGACCGATCAGGCGCGCGTCGCCCCGCCCAGTTCGCGGCGCAGCTCGCGCGGGAGTGCGAACGTCAGCCGCTCCTCGGTGTGCGCGACCTCCTCGACGGTGCCGAATCCCCGCTCGGCCAGCCACGCCAACGCACCGTCGACGAGGATCTCGGGAACCGAGGCCCCCGAGGACACACCGACGGTGCTGACGCCCTGCAGCCAGGCCGGGTCGATGGCGGTGGCGTTCTCGACGAGGTACGCAGCGTCTGCGCCCGCGGTCAGCGCGACCTCGACCATGCGCACCGAGTTCGACGAGTTCGACGACCCGACGACGAGGAACAGCTCGACCTGCGGCGAGATGGCCTTCACCGCGGCCTGCCGGTTCTGGGTGGCATAACAGATGTCGTCGGACGGCGGCGACTGCAGCATCGGGAACTTCTGACGCAGCGCGTCCACCGTCTCGAGCGTCTCGTCGACCGAGAGCGTCGTCTGCGACAACCACACCACCCGCTCGGGATCGCGCACCTCGACCTCGGCGACGCTCTCGGGGCCGTCGACCAGGGTGATGTTCTCGGGCGCCTCACCGCTGGTGCCGACGACCTCCTCATGGCCCTCGTGACCGATGAGCAGGATGTCGTAGTCGTCCTTGGCGAACCGGCGCGCCTCGTTGTGGACCTTCGTGACCAGCGGGCACGTGGCGTCGATGGTGCGCAGACCGCGGGCGGCGGCCTGCTCGTGCACCTCGGGGGCGACACCGTGGGCCGAGAACACCACCAGCGCGCCCTCCGGGACCTCGGCGTTCTCCTCGACGAAGATCGCGCCACGCGCCTCGAGCGCCTGGACGACGTGCAGGTTGTGCACGATCTGCTTGCGCACGTAGACCGGCGCGCCATGGTGGTCGAGCGCCTTCTCGACGGTCTGCACGGCCCGATCGACGCCCGCGCAGTAGCCGCGGGGCTTGGCCAGCAGGACGCGCTTGCCGGACGGGTCGGCGCCCTCGACCGGAACCGCGCTGAAGCTCATACCGACCATCGTACGGACCCGGCGATGCGCGAATGGGACTCGATGCGGCACGCTGGAGGCATGCATCTCCCTGGTCCCCTGCGCGCGGCGGTCGGCCTGGCCGCCACTGCGGCCGCCGAGGCGAAACACCTGCCCGATCGCGCCATCGAGCTCCCGATGCTCGTCGTCAGCTCTGCACTGCAGGCCTCGCTGCGCGCGCAGCAGCGCTACGCCCGGCTCGCTGCGCGCGGCGACGAGGTGCTGAACCGTCGGGCACCCACCGAGGAGCCCCCGGCCTGGGCCACCTTCGACGAACCCGTCCCGCTCGACAACCTGCTGCGCCCGCCCGGCGCCACCGGTCGGGGGTCCTTCGAGCAGCTCTTCGGAAGCGAGGACCCGACGATCGAACCCGACGGTCACGAACCCGTCGACGAGATCCTGCCACCCGACGAGCCGCCCGTTGTCGCTGTGCCGAAGCCCGCGAAGAAAGCCGCGGGGAAGAAAGTGACAGCGAAAAAGGCGAGCAGGAAGACGGCGACCAGGAAACCGGCGAAGCGAGCAGCAACCGTGAAGACGGTCAGCAAGCCCCGGCACACCGAGCCGTCGCCGTTCGACAACGTCTCCGACGACACCGTCAACACCGACAACAGCGACACCATCAGCAGCGACACCGTCAGCGGCGACTGAGCCGGCGCCGGCAGTGGCCCGCCTCGAGACCTCGGCCGAATCGCCGGTGCCGGTCCGCGTCGTCGCGTTGCGGGTCGGCGAGTGGATCGCGCGGCTCGGCGAGATCTGGGTCGACGGCCAGATCGCCCAGCTGACGCGCCGCCCGGGCGTCGCCACCCAGTTCCTCACCCTGCGCGACCCGGACGCGAACATCTCGATGAGCGTCACCTGCCCGCGTGGCGTGCTGCCCGACACGGTGTCCGAGGGCAGCCGCGTCGTGCTGCGCGCTCGTCCGGACTTCTATCTCGAGCGCGGGACGCTGAGCCTGCGCGCGCTGGAGGTGCGGCAGGTCGGCCTCGGTGAGCTGCTCGCCCGACTCGACGCGCTGCGCCGGCTGCTCGCCGCCGAGGGACTGTTCGCCCCCGACCGCAAGCGTCCGCTGCCGTTCCTGCCGGGCACGATCGGGCTGATCACCGGACGGGCCAGCGCGGCCGAGCGCGACGTCGTCGAGAACGCCCGCCGACGGCTGCCCGGCGCCCGCTTCCGCATCGAGAACGTCGCCATGCAGGGCACCAACGCCGTCACCGAGGTGATCGACGCGCTGGCCCGGCTCGAGAAGGACCCGGCCGTGCAGGTGATCGTCGTCGCCCGCGGCGGCGGCAGCGTCGAGGACCTGCTGCCGTTCAGCAACGAGTCGCTCGTGCGCGCGGTGTCGCAGGCGAACACGCCGGTGGTCAGCGCGATCGGGCACGAGACCGACGTCCCGCTGCTCGACCTCGTCGCCGACCTCGCGGCGTCCACGCCTACCGACGCCGCCAAGCGCATCGTGCCCGACCTCGCAGACGAGCGACGGGAGCTGGCGGCACTTCGCGAGCGGGCGCGGGCACGCATCCATGCCCGTCTCGATCGCGAGGCCGAGCTGATGGCCGGCCTGCCCGAACGGTTGCGGCACTCCGTGCGCGCACGCCTCGCCCGCGAGGCCGAGGACATCAGCGCGACCCGGGCCCGGAGCCGTCGACGCATCGAGTCGCTACTCGAGGCCGGGCGTGCCGAGCTGGGCCACGTCCGGGCGCGGGTGCGCACGCTGTCACCGCAGGCGACGCTGGATCGCGGCTACGCGGTGGTGCGTCGGGCCGACGGCACGGTCGTCCGCACCCCCGACGAGGCCATCGGCACGCTGCACGTCCGGGTCGCCGGCGGCGAGTTCGACGCCACCCGCGGCTGACGTCCCCGCCCGGGTGGGCCAGTAGGGTCGGCAGGTGCCCGACGAACCCAGCTACGAGCAGGCACGCGCCGAGCTGCGCGAGGTGGTGGCCAAGCTCGAGTCCGGCGGCCAGCCGCTCGAGGACTCGCTGGCGCTGTGGGAACGCGGCGAGCAGCTCGCCGACATCTGCCAGCGCTGGCTCGACGACGCCGGCACCCGGCTCGACGCGGCCATCGCCCAGCGCGACGGCGGCGAGGGCGCCGAGGGCTGACGTCCGAAGCGTCGGGGAAACGTCTGTCTGGGAGGATTCGAGCATGACTGCCGGCCCCCCCGACACCCACCTGATCCCGCCTGCCCTGGCCGTCGACCGCCGGGCGCCCGACCGCAACCTGGCACTCGAACTCGTCCGCGTCACCGAGGCCGCGGCCATGGCTGCCGGCCGCTGGGTCGGACGTGGGGACAAGAACGGTGGCGACGGCGCAGCGGTCGACGCCATGCGCGCGCTGATCGGGACGGTCTCGATGAACGGTGTCGTCGTGATCGGCGAGGGCGAGAAGGACGAAGCACCGATGCTCTACAACGGCGAGGAGGTCGGCGACGGCACCGGGCCGCTGTGCGACGTCGCGGTCGACCCCATCGACGGCACCACCCTGATGGCCAAGGGCATGCCGAACTCGATCGCGGTGATCGCGGTGGCCGAGCGCGGCGCCATGTTCGACCCGTCCGCCGTGTTCTACATGCAGAAGATCGCGGCCGGCCCCGAGGCGGCCGACGTCATCGACATCACCGCCCCGACGGCCGAGAACATCCGCCGGGTGGCGAAGGCCAAGCACGGGCACCCCGAGGACGTCACGGTCTGCATCCTCGACCGCCCGCGGCACGAGCAACTCGTCCGTGAGGTCCGCGACGCGGGCGCCCGGATCAGGTTCATCAGCGACGGCGACGTCGCGGGCGCGATCTCGGCGGCCCGTCCGGGTACGGGGGTGGATCTGCTGCTGGGCATCGGCGGGACGCCCGAGGGGATCATCGCCGCGGCCGCGCTGCGCTGCATGGGCGGCGTCATCCAGGCCCGGCTCTGGCCGCAGAACGACGACGAGAAGCAGAAGGCCATCGACGCCGGTCACGACCTCGATCGAGTGCTGCTCACCGAGGACCTCGTGCGCGGCGACGACATCTTCTTCTGCGGCACCGGCATCACCGACGGCGAGTTGCTGCGCGGCGTGCGTTACTACGCCGACTCGGTGCAGACCGAGTCGATCGTCATGCGCTCGAAGTCGGGCACGATCCGGCTCGTCGACTCGCTGCACCAATTGGGCAAATTGCGGGCCTATTCGGCCGTCGACTTCGACCGCAACTGACTCTCCGTCGATCTTCGGCGGGCGCAGCGTTATGTTGCCTGTCACAGTAGGTATCACTCGGGGGTTATCACTCGGGGTACCCATGGGCCGACCGCGCTCTCTTGACGAAGGAACTGGTGGCAATGCAGGCATCAGACGGTGACGGCCGGTTCGCCGCCTCGCTCAGCCGCGTGCGCGGTGTTCTTCGCGCGGGTCCGCGCTGGGAGACCAGCCGCGTGCTGACGAGCGGCGCGGCAGCGGCCGTCGCCGTGCTCGCGATCACCGGTGTGGTGGCCCTCGGCACGGCCGGCTCGGCGAGCCCCCGGACGAGGGACACCGCAGCCACCACGTCGCCGGCGAAGCCCCGTTACCTGCTGCCCATCGCTGCGCTGATCCAGAACGGGTCCGTGCCGGCGCCGACGATGGCCGGCGACACCGGCACCGTCGGCGTACCGAAGGGCACCGCCGCCCGACCGACCACGCCCGTGGAATCGAACCCCAACACCTCGACGATCGCCACCTACCGCGGCGCCACCGGCACCATGACGCCGGCGGGGATCGCTACCCTCGCGCTCGAGGGCGGCTGCTCGGCCGCGCAGGCCCCTACCGCCACCGCGGTGGCGATGGCCGAGTCCGGCGGCAGCCCGAGCGCCCAGGGCGACGTCACGCTGATGACCGCGGTCTGGGACTGGTCGGCCGGGCTGTGGCAGATCCGCGGGCTGCGCTCCGAGCGTGGCACCGGCGCGCTACGCGATTCCGTCGCCAACCAGCGGGCGGGCGCCAACGCCTCGGCGATGTACGTCATCTCCAGCGGCTGCGCGAACTGGTCACCGTGGACGACCTACACGCGCGGCACCTATCTCGGCTACCTCGGCGTCGCCCGGCAGGCCGTCGACTACGTCCTGGCGTACCACCAGAAGCACGGTCGCTACCCGAGCGTCGCGGCGCCCGATCCGACAGCCGTGATCCCGGTGTCCTCCGGCGGCGTGGGCGGCGGTGGCGCGGCAGCACCGGCTGCGGTGTCGAGCAGCGCCGGCGCCAAGCCGAAGGCCAGGACCACGAAAGCACCGGCCACTCCGCACGCTTCCGCGAGCGCGGCGCCGAGCACGGCGAGCGGACGCAAGAGCACGAGCAGTTCTGTAGCGACGCCCACCCGCTCGGCGTCGCCGACACCGAAGAAGTCGACGTCCAGCACGCCGCTGCTGCCGGTGCCATTGCCGACGTTGCCGAGTTTGCCGATCGTCGGCACGTTGCCGACCTGCCTGCCCATCGTGGGCTGCTGAGGCATCCCCGCCGGCGCCTCCGCGCCTGTCACTACGCTGTTCCTGACCCGTCACAACCGTCAGGAGCGCCAGTGTCTGCCGAGCAGGAATTCCGCATCGAGAAGGATTCGATGGGCGAGGTGCGGGTACCCGCAGCAGCCAAGTGGCGGGCGCAGACCCAGCGGGCGGTCGAGAACTTCCCGATCTCGGGACGTCCGATCGAGCGTGAGCTGATCGCCGCACTGGCCGCGATCAAAGGCGCGTCGGCATCCGTGCGTGCGAGCAAGGGCCTGCTCGACCCGACCAGGGCAGCGGCGGTCGCCGAGGCCGCAGGCGAGGTTGCCCGGGGCGACTGGGACGCCGAGTTCCCGATCGACGTGTTTCAGACGGGCTCGGGCACGTCGTCGAACATGAACACCAACGAGGTGCTCGCGACGCTGGCCGCCGAAAAATTGGGTTCTCCGGTGCATCCCAACGACGACGTCAACGACCCGTTCAGCTCCAACGACCAGTTCCCGGCGGCCATCCACATCGCCGCGACGCAGGCGATCACCACCGACCTCATCCCCGCGCTCAGCCACCTGGCGGAGGCCTTCGAGACCAAGTCGGGCGAGTTCGCGACGGTCGTGAAGTCCGGCCGCACCCACCTCATGGACGCCACCCCGGTGACCCTCGGGCAGGAGTTCGGCGGTTACGCGGCAGCCGTGCGCTACGGCGTCGAGCGGCTGCGCGACTCGTTGCCGCGCATCGGTGAACTGCCACTGGGCGGCACCGCTGTGGGCACCGGCATCAACGCGCCCGTCGGCCTGGCCGGCGAGGTGATCGCCAGGCTCGCCGCCGACCTCGACCTGCCGCTCGCCGAGGCGCGCAACCACTTCGAGGCGCAGAGCTCGCGCGACGCGCTGGTCGAGGCCAGCGGTGTCCTGCGCACCATCGCCGTCGGGTTGTACAAGGCCGCCAACGACCTGCGCTGGATGGGCTCCGGCCCGCGCACGGGACTCACCGAGATCTTCCTGCCCGACCTGCAACCCGGGTCCTCGATCATGCCGGGCAAGGTCAACCCGGTGCTGTGCGAGGCGGTCTGTCAGGTCGTCGCGCAGGTGATCGGCAACGACGCCGCGGTGGCGTGGGGCGGCGCGGCCGGCAACTTCGAGCTCAACGTCATGCTGCCGGTGATCGCCCGCAACCTGCTCGAGTCGATCCGGCTGATCGCGAACGTCTCGCGGGTCTTCGCCGACCGTTGCATCCTCGGCATCGCCGCCAACGTCGAGCGCTGCCTCGAGTACGCCGAGTCCTCGCCGTCGATCGTCACCCCGCTGAACCACTACGTCGGCTACGACGAGGCGGCCAAGATCGCCAAGCAGGCGCTGGCCGAGAAGAAGACGATCCGCGAGGTCGTGGTCGAGCGTGGCCACGTGCCGGGCGCCATCACCGAGGAGAAGTTGGACGAGGTGCTCGACGTGCTGTCCATGACGGCTCCGAAGGCGTGAAGGCCGTCGTCTTCGACTTCTACGGCACGCTGTCGCCCGGACGTGCCGAGCACGAGCAGTCCGCGGCCCGCCTGGCGCAGGCCGGGGCGCTGGGCGTCGACGCTGCCGCTCTCGACGCCGAGATGACGGCCACGGTGACCGAGAGGTTCACCGGCGCGGGCGGCTCGATCGAGGGTTCGCTGGCCTGGGTGTGCGCCCGCATCGGCGCCCACCCGTCGCCGCAGCAGCTCGCCGAGGCGGCCCGCGTGCGTCTCGTTTGCGAGCGGTCCTTCGGGCGCCCGCGGCCCGAGGCGGTGCCGGTGCTCACCGCATTGCGGGCGGCAGGGCTGCGCATCGGTGTGGTCAGCGACTGCTCGGCCGAGTTGCCGCAGTACTTCCCGGACCTGCCGATCGCCCCGCTCGTCGACGCACCCGTCTTCTCCTTCGTACTCGGGGTCAAGAAGCCGGCCGCCGCGATCTTCCTGGCCTGTTGCTCGGCACTCGACGTCGACCCCGGCGAGTGCCTGTACGTCGGCGACGGCGGCAGCAACGAGCTGCCCGGTGCCCGCGACACAGGCATGCGGGCCGTGCACCTCGACGTCGCCGGCGAGCAGGGCGCCACCGTCTACGGGCGGCACACCTCGTGGGACGGCGAGGTCATCACCTCGTTGGCAGACGTGACCGGACTGATCAGCTGAGCCGCACGGCCAGCAGCGCGACATCGTCCTCGGCGCGCGCGCCGATGGTGTCGGCCAGGATCGCGTCGAGCATGGGCTCGAGCTCGAGATGCCGGCCACGGGCCAATGCCGAACGGGCGCGCTCGATGCCGGTATCGACGTCCTGGCGGCGCGTCTCGATCAGCCCGTCGGTGTAGAGCAGCAGCGTCGAGCCGGCCGGCAGCGTCGCCCGGCGATCGCGCCGCTCGCGGTTGGGCCGGACCCACAGCATCGGGTCGTTGCGCAGCCCGTCCTCGAGCACCAGGCACTCGCCGTTGGGCAGCGCGACCAGCGGCGGTGGGTGACCGGCGCTCGACCATTCGAACTCGACGTCGCCGGTGGTCCCGTCGCGCTCGAGGCGGCCGAACAGCACGGTGGCGTGGCGCTTGATCGCGAATTCGGTGGCGGCCTGGTCGAGGCGGCGCAGGATGCTGGCCGGTGACTCGTCGTCGAGCGCCCAGTCCAGGGTGCGCAACATGTTGCGCAGCGAGCCCATCACGGCGGCCGAGCGCAGGTCGTGACCCTGGACGTCGCCGATGGTCACGTGCAGCGAACCCGACGCCGAGAGCCGGGCGTCGTACCAGTCGCCACCGGCCACGTCGCGCTCGGCGACCGCGACGTAGCGCGCGGCCAGCTCGGCGTGCTCGGGCGTCGGCAACCAGTCGGTGAGCATCGCCGCCTGCAGCGTGCGTGCGGCGCTGGTGCGTTCGGCCAGTAGCCCGGCGCGGTGCACCGCCTGTGCCGTGTACGAGGCCAGGGCGGAGATCGTCAACCGGTCGTCGTCGGAGAAGTCGCGCGGGTGGTCCCACATGAGAGCCAACGCCCCGAGAATGCGGCCGGCCACGGACAGCGGGACGACCGCGCGGGCCTGGCCGTCACCGGGGCGGTCGACCGCCGCTGCCTGCGAGAAACGGGCGTCCCGGACGGCTTGGTCCGGGAAGAACAGCGCCGTCCGGGTTGCGACCGCCTCGCCGATCGCGGTGTCCACGTCAGCGTCGAGGTAGCGGTGCCGCTCGGCCTGTGGCCAGGGCTCGATCGGATGATCGACGTAGGCGAGACGCCCCCCGGCGACGGCGTCGACGACCCAGATCCCGGCATGTGCACACCCGAGGTGCTTGGTGGCGACGTCCTGCAGAGCAGACGCGACGTCGGTGTCGGTCACCGCCTCGGCCAGCGACTCGCTCAACGACAGCAGCACCCGCGCCCGCGCCGACAGTTCCGTGGCCAGGGCCGCGCTGCGCATGAGGGCAGACCGCGAGCTGCGCAACTGCAGTTCGACCGACGCGACGTCGGCGATGTCGGACAGCAGCAGCAGTTCGCCGGACTGCCACGTGCGGGGTTCGTCCTCGATCGCGCACACCGACCCGATGATCGCGCCGTCCGCGTCGCGGAGCGGAAATCCGGCGTAGGCGACGACGTTGAGATCGGAGATCGCCGAATTGCCACTGAGTCGCTGGTCCAGACGGGCGTCTTCGACGACGAGCGGCGCCCCGTCGAGCACAACGTACTGGCACAACGAGTGGCTCAGCGGCGTCTCGCGGCGGGACTGCCACGGCTCGGGCAGGCCGACCGCGCCGGGGAAGACCTGGCGTTCGGACTCGACGATCGTGACCAGCGCGACCGCGACGTCCAGCGCCTCACGGATGATCCGGGCAAGGCGATCGAACGAGGGATCGGCCTCGACCCGCAGTGCCGTCAGATCCACTTGCCGTCCTCCGCGATCGTGTGGCGCGAGACTATCCTGCGCCAGTGACCAAGGACCGGCTGCTGGCGTTCAGCGACGGCGTCCTCGCCATCCTCATCACCATCATGGTGCTGGAACTCAAGGTGCCGACGGGCGGCCACTGGAGCGATCTGGGCGACGACCTGCACGTCCTCTACGCGTATGTCCTGAGCTTCGTCTACGTCGGCATCTACTGGACGAACCACCACCACATGCTCTCGATCGTGCAACGGGTTACCGGCGGCGCGCTGTGGGCGAACCTGCACCTGCTGTTCTGGCTCTCGCTCGTGCCGTTCACGACGGCCTGGTCGAGTGAGAACGACTTCCGGGCCGCGCCGGTCGCGGCCTACGGCATCGACCTGCTCGGCTGCGCGGTGGCCTACTTCGTGCTGCAGGGCGTGCTGCTGCGCTCCGAGGGGCCCGATTCGCTGCTGGCCCGCGCGGTGGGCGCCGACCGCAAGGGCAAGGCGTCGACGGTGCTGTGCATCGCGGGCATCGGGTTGACCTTCGTCGAGAGCTGGCTGGGCTTGGCGGTCTACATCGTGGTGGCGCTGTTGTGGCTGGTCCCGGATCGGCGGGTGGAACGCGTGCTGCGCACCAGCGACGAGGAGTTCGCGGACTGAGGTCTCGGCTATGCCGGCGCATGCCGGGCGACGAACGCCCGGGCGTCGAAGGTGCCGCCGAATGTGCGGGAGACGAGCGTGCGGGCGCGCCTGCGGACGTCGGCCGGCGCCCAGTTCCCGGCCTCGACCGGGACCACCCCGGCGAGCAGTTCACGCGACGACAGCCGCCAGAGTTCCTTGACCGTGTAACGCTGCGCGTCGGTGGGCATGTCGGGCCAACCGGTCAGGACGACCCCGGCCGGCGGCACCGAGGCCTCCTCCAGCACGGCCAGCGTGAGCAGGAGGCGGTCGAGGGCGTCGTGGTCGGCTCGCGCCACGACCAGCACCGGCGCCGGGACGGCATGGGCGAGGTCGACGACGGTGTGCCGGTCGTCGTCGTACGGGGCCAGCAGGCCGCCGCTGCCGCGCACCAGGACGTGGTCGTGGACGGCGTCGAGATCGACGAGCCGTCGCACGGTGTCGGCGAAGACGAGCGCGGGCCGCCCGGTCGCCGCTGCCGCGTGTGCCGGCAGCAGATCAGCCGGGTAGCGGGCGAACTCCACCGCCTCGGCGACCGGCGTCAGCCGGGTGATTCGGGCGAGTTCGCCGGCCCGGCCGTCGGCCAGGCCGGTCTGCACGAGCTTGACGACCGCGACCGACCCCGGTGCGACCGCGGCCAGTGCAGCGACCGCGAGTGCCGAGTCGGGCTCTGCGCCCGTGACGAGCAGGACGGGCGTCAGCGTTCCTTGCCGACGAGCTTCCACGCCACCGGCAGCACCACGGCCGCAACCGCCATCTTGATGGCGTCGGTGATCAGGAACGGGGTGACGCCGAGAGCCACGGCCTTGCTGGCCGAGACGTTCAGGTCCTGCGCAAGCCAGATCGCACCGACGATGTAGATGACCGCGGTACCCATGACCATCAGCCCGACGGTTCCGGTGACCGAGCGGTCGTTGCCCCGACGGGCGAGCTCACCGACGATCGCAGCGGCCGCGACGAAGCCCAGGATGTAGCCGAAATCGACGCCGCCCCAGCCGCTCGTGTGGGCGTGGAACCACGGGACACCGGCGATGCCGGCCAGCGCGTACAGCGCGATCGACAGCGTCCCGCGCGCCGTGCCCAGCGCTGCCCCGACGACCAGCACCGACAGCGTCTGCAACGTGAACGGCACCGGTGACAGCGGCGTGTGGATCGACACCTGAGCAGCCAGACCGGTGAGTCCGGCGCCCCCGGCGACGAGGACCGCGTCGCGCACCCGCGCACCGGGCACCAGGTCGGCGAGTACGAGACGGGTGGGCAGGGCGGCGGCGTTGGCACTGGCCATGAATATGACGCTCCTTCGCTCAGGGGTGGTGTCGACAGAGGTTAGCGAGTCGCGCGCCGTCAGACGCGGATGGGTTTCTGGTCTGGGTCGATGATCCGGGGTGGTGTCCATTCTGGTCGGCCAGCGGTGAGGCGCAGGCGCCAGCCCATGC
>CAZZVT010000073.1:0-15990 GCA_964657545.1 uncultured Jatrophihabitantaceae bacterium | reverse complement strand
CCGACGACGCGCGGGTGCTCGACGCCGCGGCCGAGACGCTCGTCCTGGACACCGCCGCGCCGCAGTTCGCCCTGAAGGCGCTGCACGACCGCGGCGTGCGGCACGTGCTGCTCGAGGGCGGACCCACGTTGGCCGGCGCGTTCGTCGAGGCCCGGTGCGTGGACGAGGTCGTCGCCTACCTGGCCCCGACGCTGCTCGGCGCGGGGCCCAGTGCCCTGGGCGATGCGGGCATCGGAACACTTGCCGACGCCGCTCTGTTGGACGTGGAGTCGGTCATCCGGCTGGGCAGCGACATCAAGATCGTGGCGCGTCCGCGCTGGACGGACGACACCGCGCGCGACGTGACGAAGGACGGCTGAGGCGTGTTCACCGGGATCATCGAAGAGGTCGGCGAGGTCGGCGCGCTCACCCGCAGCGGCGACTCCGCCGTACTCACCATCCGTGCCACCCGCATCGTGGACGATCTCGTCCACGGTGCGTCGATCGCGGTCAACGGCGTCTGCCTCACGGTCGTCGGTTGGGACACCGCGTCAGAGCGGGTCACCATCGACTTCGACGTCATGGGCGAGACGCTGGCCCGCTCGGTCGTCGGTGGCCTCGCCGTCGGTGATCGGGTCAACCTCGAACGCGCCGTCCGTGCCGACGCGCGCCTCGACGGCCACGTCGTGCAGGGACACGTCGACGGCACCGGCACCGTGCTGTCGCGTACGCCCGGAGACTCCTGGGAGTCGGTGCGCTTCGCCGTTCCCGTCGAGCTGGCCCGATTCCTCGCCGAGAAGGGCTCGGTCGCCGTCGACGGCGTTTCGCTGACCATCAGCGGTGTCGGCCCGGACTGGTTCGAGGTCGGGCTCATCCCCGAGACCCTGCGTGCCACCACCCTGGGTGGGCGGCAGCCCGGCGATGCTGTCAACCTGGAAGCGGACGTGCTCGCGAAGTACGTCGCCCGACTGATGGAGACCCGACAGTGACCGACCCCCGCTTCGCTCCGGCCAGCTCCGACCGGGTCGCCTCATGACGAGCACCCTGCGGCTGGACTCCGTCGAGCGCGCGATCGCCGACATCAAGTCGGGCAAGGCCGTCATCGTCATCGACGACGAGGACCGCGAGAACGAGGGCGACCTCATCTTCGCCGCCGAGCTCGCGACGCCCGAACTCATCGCCTTCATGGTCCGCTACACCTCGGGCTACATCTGCGTCCCGGTCACCGAGGCCGACGCCGACCGCCTCGACCTGCCGCCGATGTTCCACACCAACCAGGACCGTCGCGGCACCGCGTACACCGTCACCGTCGACGCGCGCGAGGGCGTCCACACCGGCATCTCGGCCACCGACCGGTCGCACACCGTGCGTCTGCTGGCCGACCCAGACTCGAACGCCGCCGACTTCTCGCGCCCCGGCCACGTGGTGCCGCTGCGCGCCAAGGACGGTGGGGTGCTGCGGCGCCCGGGCCACACCGAGGCCGCGATCGACCTCGCCGTGCTCGCCGGACTGCGACCGGCGGGCGTGCTGTGCGAGATCGTCAGCGAGAAGGACCCCATCGGGATGGCCCGCGGCGAGGAGCTGCGGGTCTTCGCCGACGAGCACGACCTCGCCCTGATCTCGATCGCGGACCTCATCGCGTACCGACGGCGCTTCGAGAAGCTGGTCGAGCGGGTCGCCTCGGCCCGCGTCCCGTTGCGCTACGGCCAGTTCACCGCGGTGGGTTACTCCTCCAGCTACGACGACCGCGAGCACGTCGCCTTCGTCTACGGCGATCTCGCCGACGGTGAGGACGTCCTGGTCCGGGTGCACTCCGAGTGCCTCACCGGTGACGTCTTCGGCTCGCTGCGCTGCGACTGCGGCCCGCAGCTCGACGCCGCGCTCGCCGCCGTCGCGCAGGAGGGCCGTGGCGTGGTGCTCTACGTCCGGGGCCACGAGGGCCGCGGGATCGGCCTGCTGCACAAGCTGCAGGCCTACCAGCTGCAGGACGCGGGCGCCGATACCCTCGACGCGAACCTGGCCCTCGACCTGCCCGCCGACGCCCGCGACTACGGCACCGGCGCGCAGATCCTGGTCGACCTCGGCGTCCACTCGATGCGGCTGCTCACGAACAACCCGGCCAAGCGCGCCGGGCTCGAGGGCTACGGGCTGCACATCACCGGCCGCGAGCCACTGCCCGTGCATGCAAACCCCGAGAACCTGCGCTACCTGCAGACCAAGCGCGACCGCATGGGGCACGACCCGGACTTCATCATCGAGAGCGGGCTGTAGCCGTGTCCGGCGAGGGCGCGCCCGCGATCACGGTTCAGGGCGCCGAGCAGCTCAGCGTCGTCGTCATCGCCAGCGAGTGGCACCAGACCGTCATGGATGGTCTGCTCCGGGGCGCCCGCCGCGCGCTCGCCGACGCACGGGTGGCCGATGCCACCGAGCTTCGCGTGCCCGGGGTCTTCGAGCTGCCCGTCGCTGCATCCCGGGCAGCTGCGCACGGGTTCGACGCCATCGTGGCGCTCGGTGTCGTCATCCGCGGCGGCACGCCGCATTTCGAGTACGTCTGCCAGGCCGCGACGAACGGTCTCACCACCGTCGCCGAACGCACCGGCATCCCGATCGGGTTCGGGGTGCTGACCTGCGACACCGAGCAGCAGGCGCTCGACCGTGCCGGGCTGCCCGGATCCGTCGAGGACAAGGGTCACGAGGCGGCCACCGCCGCACTCGCCACCGCGGTGCGGCTCGCCTCCTGGCCGCGCGCCTGACGGGCGACACCGGCAGCTGATCGCTATGGTCGTGCCGGGTTCGGCCCACCGGCCCGGGATGAGGAGCAGATGAGCGCATACCTGAAGGTCGTGGTCGGCACCGACGGTTCCGCCACCTCGTTCCATGCCGTCGATCGGGCCGCGGCGCTGGCCGCCGACAGCGACGCCACCCTGGTGATCGCGTGCGCCTACCTGCCCGAGAAGGTCGACCCCGCCGTGCAGGACCAGCTCGGCGAGGACGCCTACCAGGTCGTCGGCTCCGCGCCGGCCGACGACACCGTGAGCCGGGCCCGCGACCGCGCGGTCGCCGCCGGGGCCACCAAGATCGAGACGGTGTCGGTGCAGGGCAAGCCCGCTGCGTCGCTGGCCAAGGTCGTGGCCGATCACCGGGCCGACCTGCTGGTCGTCGGCAACGTCGGGCTGAACACGCTGGCCGGGCGCTTCCTCGGCTCGGTGCCGCTCGACGTCGCCCGCCACGCCGGCACGGACGTGCTGATCGTCCACACCACCTGAGCCGCCTGCCATGAGCATCATGCCGTGAGCGAGGACCAGGCGGACGATCTGCAGCAGCTGCTCGACTCGGTCGAGGCCCGGCTCATGGGCGGTCCGCGCAGCTACACCCGCCACCAGATCGCCGAGCGCTCGGGGCTCGAGCTGGACCAGGTGCGTCGGCTGTGGCGCGCACTGGGTTTCGCCGCCGCCGACGACGGTGTGCAGGCCTTCACCGACGCCGACGTCGAGGCGCTGCGCAACGTCGAGGCCCTGCGTTCGATCGGCGAGATCGACGAGGACCTGATGGGCTCGATGACGCGCATCATCGGCCAGACGTTCGCCCGGCTCGCCTCATGGCAGGGGCAGCTGGTGCTCGAGATCATCGGTCGACGTCCCGAGCTGTTCCAGGACGGTGGGCCCGACGCGCTGACCGACCTGATGGATTCCCTGACCCCGGTCGTCGCCGATCTGCACGACTACGTGTGGCGGCGCCAGCTCGCGGCCTTCTTCTCCCGCGCCGCGTCGAACGCCGGGGCGGCGGCCGGCTCGACGTCCCGCCGTGGGGTCGGCTTCGTCGACATGGCCGGGTTCACGACCTTCACCCGGCAGTCCTCGGAGGCCGAGCTGCGACTGGTGCTCACCGCGTTCGAGACGCTCGCCACCGACGTCGTCGCCGAGCACCACGGGCAGGTCGTGAAGACCATCGGCGACGAGATCCTGTTCGTCGCGGACACGCCGTCGGCTACCGCGGCCATTGCCCTGGACCTGCTCGACCGGGCGGCCGAGGACGACAGGCTGCCCTCGCTGCGCGCGGGGATCGCGTTCGGCGAGGTGGTCAGCCGGCTCGGCGACGTCTTCGGGCAGACGGTGAACATCGCCAGCCGGCTGACGTCGGTGGCCCGCACCGACTCCGTCCTCGTCGACGAGGGCCTGCACGAGGCGCTGGCCGACGACGAGCGGTTCGCGCTGCGTCCGTTACGCCCGGTCTCGGTGCGGGGCTACCGGCACCTGAGACCCTGGCGGCTGAGACGGGCGTCCGCCGAGTGAGCTGCCGCCGGTACCCTCGGTAACGCGATGAAGACCTTCGACCAACTGTTCGCCGAGCTCACCGACCGCCAGCGTGAGCGTCCGGCCGGTTCGGGCACTGTCCTGGCCCTGGACGCGGGCGTGCACGAGCAGGGCAAGAAGGTCGTCGAGGAGGCCGCCGAGGTCTGGATGGCCGCCGAGCACGAGTCCGACGACCGGACTGCGGAGGAGATCAGCCAGCTGCTCTACCGCATCCAGGTCATCATGCTCGGCAAGGGCATCGGGCTCGACGACGTCTACCGACATCTGTAGGCGCACCGCCGCTCGTCATCCGCCCACAGACTGAGGTCCCAGCCAATGCTTCGTATCGCCGTTCCGAACAAGGGCTCGCTCGCCGAGCCCGCCAGTCAGATGCTCATCGAGGCCGGTTACCGACAGCGCTCGGACTCCCGCGAGCTCGTCCTGACCGACGCCGACAACGACACCGAGTTCTTCTTCCTGCGCCCGCGCGACATCGCGCTGTACGTCGGCAACGGCCAGCTCGACGTCGGCATCACCGGCGAGGACCTGCTCCTGGACTCCGGCGCGAAGGCCGAGGCGATCCTGCCGCTCGGCTTCGCGCACTCGACCTTCCGCTTCGCCACGCTGCCCGGTGCGGTCACGTCGGTGGCCGATCTCGCCGGGCTGCGCATCGCCACCGCCTATCCCGGCGTGCTGCAGGCCTACCTGTCCGAGCACGGCATCAGCGCCGAGGTCATCCGCCTCGACGGTGCGGTCGAGACCGCGGTGCCGCTCGGCGTGGCCGATGCCATCGCCGACGTCGTGTCCACCGGCACCACGCTGCGCAACGCCGGCCTCGAGATCTTCGGCGAGCCGCTGCTCACCAGCCAGGCCATCCTGATCCAGCGGCACGGCGTCGAGGCGCCGCAGCGCATCGAGCAGCTCGTCCGCCGGCTGCAGGGCGTCATCATCGCCCGGCAGTACGTGCTCATGGACTACGACATCGCCACCGATCTCGTGCCGCAGGCCGTCGCCATCACCCCGGGCATCGAGTCGCCCACCGTCTCGCCGCTGCACGAGCAGGGTTGGTGCGCCGTGCGTTCGATGGTCCCGCGCCGAGACACCAACGCGGTCATGGACACCCTCTACGACCTGGGTGCGCGCGGCATCCTGGTCACCGCGATCGCGGCGTGCCGACTGTGAGCGACGCCGACGCCCCTGCGGCGATGAGCGCGCGGCCGATCCGCACCGCCACGATCGCGAACGCCAGCGCGGCCGTGGCGTTGCTCGTGTTCATCGCCGTCGCCCTGCTCATGCGACGCGACAACGCGGGCGCGTACTTCGGCCACAGCGACCAGCTGTTCACCGTCGTCATCGGTCTGATCGTCGCCGGTGGCCTGCGGCTGCCGGCTCGTCCGCGGATGACCGCCGACCTCGACGCCGTCCGTACCCGCGGGTATCTCGGCAACTGGCGCACGATCCCGTGGGCCGCGGTGGTGGCCGTCGAGTTCCCGAGCAACGTCCGGTTCGCGCGGCTGCGGCTGCCCGGCGAGGAAGCGCTCGCGATCTACGCGATCCAACGGATGGACCGCGAGTACGCCGTGGCCGCCATGCGTGACCTACGCGCGCTGTTCGCCGCCACGCACGCCGGCGCTCCCTGACCCGTCCGGCGCGGGCGTAGCGTCGCGTCGTGCGACGACGTAGTCGGAGCACGACCATGGGTATGGCCTTCGGCGGCCGGAGCGAGGCGGAGGGCGGTATGAGCGTCGCTGCTGCCGTTCACGAAGATGCCGGTCTGCGCGTCCTGGTCGTCGACGACGACCGCAGCGACCGCGACCACCTCGCCGCCCTGCTGCGTGCCGACCCGCGCATCGCGGCGGTCCGCACGGCGCCGGGTGCCGCGGCCGCGCTGAGACTGCTCGGCGACGAGCCGCAGGACGCGCTGTTCTGTGACGTGCGGTTGCGCGGCCTGGACGGCGTCGCGCTGGCCCGTGTCGTCGGCCGGTTCGCGGTCGCGCCGCAGGTCGTCTTCGTCACGGCCGACACCGCGCACGCCGTCGAGGCCTTCGACGTCGCTGCCGCCGACTACCTGCTCAAACCGGTCCGGCCGGCGCGGCTGCACGAGGCGGTGCGCCGGCTGCACACCCGCGACGCCGCCCGCATCGACGCCCGGGTCGACGACGAGACGATCGCCGTCGAGCTTGCCGGCATCACCAGCTTCGTACACCGCTCGGAGGTCCACTTCGTCGAGGCCGACGGCGACTACGTCCGGCTGCACACCGCGCAGGGCAGCCACCTGCTGCGCACCACGCTCGTCGAGCTCGAGCGGCGCTGGTCGGCGGCGGCGTTCGTGCGGGTGCACCGGCACTCGTTGGTGTCGCTCGCACACGTCGACCACGTCCGCCTGGTCGACGGTCGGCACGAGGTGTGTGTCGACGGCGTGCTGCTGGGTGTCAGCCGCCGGCACGTCGGGGCGCTGCGGGCGCGGCTGCGCGAGCTCTGACCCGCGAGCCGACCACTCGCCGGTCGATTCCTGCCGCTCGCCGCCCGTTCGACACCGTTCACCGATCCGCGGCGATGTCCGGCCGGCTCGTACCGGCTGCTGCGGGCACGTTCGATGCGGCCCGCATCGTCGCGGCCCCGTCGAAAGGACACATCCATGACCCACCCGGCGCAACGATCGCCCCGCCCGTCCGAGGACACCACCGCAGATCCCACCGCCGATTCCACCGCAGCGGGCGCCGTCGGCTTCGGCGCCCACATCTCCGACCCCGGTCCGCTGGGTCTGGCCGGGTTCGCCGCGACGACGTTCTTCCTCTCGGCCGTGAACGCGAACTTGCTGCCCGCAACCGTCGAAGCCGGTGTCTTCGGCCTGGCCATCTTCTACGGCGGCATCGCCCAACTGCTGGCCGGCATGTGGGAGTTCACCAAGGGCAACACCTTCGGTGCGACCGCGTTCTCGTCCTTCGGCGCCTTCTGGCTGGCGTTCTGGTGGCTGGTCACCCGCGGCGTGCCGACGATGGTGGCCGACAAGGCCTCGACCACCGACATCGACCACGCCGTCGGCACGTTCCTGCTCGTCTGGACGATCTTCACCGCCTACATGTTCATCGCCTCGCTTCGTACCACGGCCGCGGTCTCCGCGGTGTTCCTCGCCCTGACGCTGACCTTCCTGTTCCTGTGCATCGGCAACTACGCCGCCTCGACCGGGCTGGTGAAGACGGGCGGGTGGCTCGGGCTGGTCACCGCGGTGCTGGCCTGGTACGCCTCCTTCGCCGGCGTCACCAACTCGACCTTCCGGCGCACGCTGCTGCCTGTCGTCCCGCTCGCGCCGGCGGTTTACCGGCGCACCGGCTCGAACTAGGTTCGTCATATGAGCGAAACACTTTCCAACCTGTCCCACGAGGAACGCCGGTTCCCGCCGCCCGCCGACTTCGCGGCCGCGGCGAACGTTAAGGCCGACGCCTACGAGCGCGCCGACACCGACCGGCTGGCCTTCTGGGCCGAGGCCGCCGAGCGGTTGTCCTGGGACCAGAAGTGGACCGAGGTCCTGGACTGGTCGGACAAGCCGTTTGCGAAGTGGTTCGTCGGGGGCCGGCTCAACGTCGCCTACAACTGCGTCGACCGGCACGTCGACGACGGCCACGGCGAGCAGGTGGCCATCAAGTGGGAGGGCGAGACCGGCGAGACCCGCGACATCACCTACAGCGAGCTCAAGGACGAGGTCAGCCGCGCCGCCAACGCCCTGACCGAGCTCGGCGTGAGCAGCGGCGACCGCGTCGCCATCTACATGCCGATGATCCCCGAGACCGTCGTGGCGATGCTCGCCTGCGCCCGGCTCGGCGCCGTGCACACGGTGATCTTCGGCGGGTTCTCGTCCGCCGCGCTGGTCGACCGCATCCAGGACTGCGAGGCCCACGTCGTCATCACCTCCGACGGCGGCTACCGCCGTGGTGCGCCGTCGGCGCTCAAGCCCGCCGTCGACGAGGCCGTGGCCAGGTGCCCGGACGTCACGGCCGTGCTCGTGGTGCAGCGCACCGAGCAGGACGTCGAGTGGACCGAGGGCCGCGACCACTGGTGGCACGAGCTCGTCGCGAGGCAGTCGGCCGAGCACGAGTGCGAGTTCTTCGACGCCGAGCACCCGCTGTTCGTCATGTACACCTCGGGCACGACGGGCAAGCCGAAGGGCATCCTGCACACCTCCGGCGGGTACCTGACCCAGGCGGCGTGGACGCACTACGAGGTGTTCGATCTCAAGCCCGACACCGACCTCTACTGGTGCGGCGCCGACATCGGCTGGATCACCGGGCACAGCTACATCGTCTACGGGCCGCTGGCCAACCGGGCCACCAGCTTCATGTACGAGGGCGTGCCCAACCATCCCGACGAGCACCGGTTCTTCGACATGATCGAGCGCAACAAGGTGACGCTGCTCTACATCGCGCCGACCCTCATCCGCACGTTCATGAAGTGGGGCGAGGACATCCCCGCCGCGCACGACCTCACCAGCTTGCGCCTGCTCGGCAGCGTCGGCGAACCCATCAACCCCGAGGCCTGGGTCTGGTACCACGTCAACGTCGGCGGCGGCCGCTGCCCGATCGTCGACACGTGGTGGCAGACCGAGACGGGCGCGATGATGATCGCCCCGCTGCCCGGCGTCACCGAGACCAAGCCCGGCTCGGCCATCGGCCCGCTGCCCGGCATCGGCGCCGACGTCGTCGACAACGACGGCACGCCGGTCGGCAACGGCAACGGCGGCCTGCTCGTGCTCACCGAGCCGTGGCCGTCGATGACCCGCGGCATCTGGGGCGACCCCGAGCGCTTCAAGGAGACGTACTGGGAACGCTTCGAGGCGCAGGGCTTCTACTTCGCCGGCGACGGCGCCAAGCTCGACGACGACGGCGACGTCTGGCTGCTCGGCCGGGTCGACGACGTCATGAACATCTCCGGGCACCGCATCTCGACCACCGAGGTCGAGTCCGCGCTGGTGTCGCACCCGTCGGTGGCCGAGGCGGCCGTCGTCGGCGCCACCGATCCCACCACCGGGCAGGGCATCGTCGCCTTCGTCATCCTGCGCGGCAGCGCGCCCAGCGACGCCGACGAGGGCGGCAAGCTCGTCAAGGAGTTGCGCAACCACGTCGCCACCGAGATCGGCGCCATCGCCAAGCCGCGTCAGATCATGATCGTCGCCGAGCTGCCCAAGACCCGCTCCGGCAAGATCATGCGCCGGCTGCTGCGCGACGTCGCCGACCACAAGGAACTGGGCGACGTGACGACCCTGACGGACTCCTCCGTCATGGACCTGATCTCGCAGAACATGTCGGCGGCGCCCGCCGAGGAGTGACCTGCCGAGGAGTGAGCTGTCAGCCGCGCAGTCGATCGGCGAGGGCCAAGGCGTCGAACGGCGCATGCACCTTGACGTCGTTGTCGAAGTGCACCTGCACGTCGTGGCCGTCGGCCCGCCAGCCGCGAACACGCGTCGCCCACTCGTCCAGCGCGGACTCGGTGTAACCGCTCGTGTACAGCTCGGCGTCGCCGTGCAGGCGTACGTAGACGAGGTCGGCGGTCACGTCGAACATCCTGGGCCAGCGGCCTGCCGTGTCGGCCACCACCAGGCTGATGCCGTGCTCGCGCAGCAGTTCGACGAACGCCGGCGTCTCGAAGCTGGCGTGCCGCACCTCGAGCGCGTGCTGCAACGGCCGGTCGGCGTCGGTGCTCAGCAGCGCTCGGTCGGTCATCCGGTCGTCGTGCCGGCGGGCGAGCCAGGCTGCCTCGTCGCTCGAGCGGGGGAGCTGGGCGAAGAACGCGGCCAGCCGCTCGGGCTGGAACCCGAGATTGGGCGGCAGCTGCCACAGCATCGGGCCGGTCTTCTCGGCGAGCGCCAGCACACCGGAGGCGAAGAAGTTCGCGAGCGGCGTCCCGACGTCGTTCAGCTTCTTCATGTGTGTGACGAACCGCGGCCCCTTGATCGCGAAGGTGAACCCGTCCGGGGTCTCGTCGTGCCAGCGGCGAAATGTCTCCGGCCGCTGCAGGCTGTAGAACGTGCCGTTGATCTCGACGGTCGACAGCTGCCCGGACAGGAATTCGAGCTCTCGGCGGTGCGGCAGCTTCGGCGGGTAGAAGACGCCGCGCCACAGCGGGTAGAGCCATCCCGAGGTACCGACCCGTGCCACCGCCACGAACGTGATCGTAGAGTTGCCGTCGTGCGACTGACGGAGTTCTGGCGGCGGATGGGCGAGCGCTTCGGCGCGGGGTACGCGGTGAGCCTGGCCGCCGACTACCGGTTGCCGCTGATCGGTTGCACCGTCGACGAGGCACTTGCCGAAGGTGTCGATGCCAAGGAGATCTGGCGAGCCGTGTGCGCAGAGTTCGAGATGCCGGCGCAGCTGCGCTGACCGATCCGGTGGCCTCCGGCGTGTCGCGTCTGCTCGAACACCTGTTCGGCTATCGTCTCGAATAGTGCTGGGGACGCTGTCCACAGCCAGCAGTCTCAGATCGTGATCCGTCCACAGCTGCGCGCGCCGATCGGGTTCTGTCGGTACCCGGCTCTAGCGTCGACGACGAACACCACACCGACCGATTCCCCACCAGAGAATCCACCAGAGATTCCCACCAGAGAATGAGGTGCCGCCATGGCAACGAGCTTCGACCGCGAGAAGGCGCTCGACGTCGCGCTGGCCCAGATCGGCAAGCAGCACGGCAAGGGCGCGATCATGCGCCTGGGCGACCGGGTGGCCGCCCCCATCGAGGTGATCCCCACCGGGTCCATCGCCCTCGACGTCGCGCTGGGTATCGGCGGTCTGCCGCGCGGACGCGTCGTCGAGATCTACGGCCCCGAGTCCTCGGGCAAGACCACGGTCGCCCTGCACGCGGTGGCCAACGCCCAGGCCGCAGGTGGTGTCGCTGCGTTCATCGACGCCGAGCACGCGCTCGACCCCGACTACGCCCGAGCGCTGGGTGTCGACACCGACTCGCTGCTGGTCAGCCAGCCCGACACCGGTGAGCAGGCGCTCGAGATCATGGACATGCTGATCCGTTCCGGCGCCCTCGACGTCGTGGTGGTCGACTCCGTGGCCGCCCTGGTGCCCCGCGCCGAGATCGAGGGCGAGATGGGTGACAGCCACGTCGGTCTGCAGGCCAGGCTCATGAGCCAGGCGCTGCGCAAGATCACCGGTGCGCTCAGCAACACCAACACCACCGCGATCTTCATCAACCAGCTCCGCGAGAAGATCGGGGTCATGTTCGGTTCGCCGGAAACCACGACCGGTGGCAAGGCGCTGAAGTTCTACGCCTCCGTCCGCCTCGACGTCCGTCGTATCGAGACGTTGAAGGACGGCGGCGACGCGGTCGGCAACCGCACCCGCGTCAAGGTCGTGAAGAACAAGGTCGCCCCGCCGTTCAAGCAGGCCGAGTTCGACATCGTCTACGGCGAGGGCATCAGCCGTGAGGGCTCGCTCATCGACGTCGGCGTCGAGCAGGGCCTGGTCAAGAAATCCGGTGCCTGGTACACCTACGAATCCGACCAGCTCGGACAGGGCAAGGAGAATGTCCGCAGCTTCCTGCGCGACAACCCCGATCTCGCCGACGAGATCGAGAAGCGCATCAAGGAGAAGATGGGCATCGGCGCCCGTGTCGACGGTGCTGCGGCTCCGATCGAGCCGCTGCCGGCACCGGTCGACTTCTAGCGCATGTACTCGCCTACGGCGGCACCGCCGTCCGAGGACGGGCAACAGCCGCCGGGGGACCCGGAGGCTGTCGCCCGGATCGTGTGTCTGCGGATGCTCGACCGGCGGGCCCGCAGCCGCTCCGAGCTGGAGGCGGCGCTGGCCAAGCGCGGCGTCCCCGACGATGCAGCGGGGCGAGTGCTCGACCGCTTCACCGCCGTCGGCCTGATCGACGACACCGCACTGGCCGAGAGCCTGGCCGGTGCGGTGCATCGTGAGCGGGGTCTGGCCCGGCGGGCGGTGGCCGCCAAGCTGCGTCAACGCGGCATCGACGACGACGTCGCTGCCGAGGCACTTGCCGGGATCGGCCCGGAGGACGAGCGCAAGCGTGGGCACGAACTGGTTGCCCGGCGTCGCCGTGCACTCGCGTCGTTGCCGGTAGAGGTGCAGACCCGGCGGTTGATCGGTTTGCTGGCCCGCAAGGGCTACTCGTCCGGTATGGCCTACGAGATCGTGCGTGCAGAACTCACAGCTGCGGCCGACGACTGCGTGTTCGGGTCCGATTCCGGGGGAATCTGAGGGCGGTCCGGTGCCGGCAGACCGGCGCGGCGCTTGCAATGTGTGTCCGGCATTAATACTGTCGACAGACACCAGGAGTAACGCTCGAACACAGACAGCGCCGATCGGACGGATGTCCGGCCCGGCGCCGGGCCACCGGCCCGATATTCGCACTGACCGACCTAGCAGACGACGGGAGCCGCACAGCAGGATGTGACCGTGCTCGGTCGCATCATCGATCGACTGCATGCGCAGTTCGCCGGCCCCGTTCGGCGTACGCACGCACCCGCGTTCCTGCGGGTCCTGGTCAGTGGCGTCCGCCGGGCGTCCGAAAGGTCAGGAGGCGCGCACGCATGTATGGGGTCTTGTACGCAGCGGTCGGCGCCGCTTTCCTCCTGGGACTGATCTACCTGCTGCTCCACAACCGCCGCAGCGGTGGGCCTGCAGGTCGCCACGGTGCCGGTGAGCGCGACGGCCGCGTCCCCACCACGGACGTCACGATGGGGGCCCAGCCCGACTCGGGCATCGAGGCGCCACGCGCCGCGCACGACGCGGACGATCAGCTACGCCGCGCCGCCCGCTCCGAGGCCGACACCGCCCGCTCCGAGGCGGACACTGCCCGCGGCGAGGCGAACGCCGCCCGCACGCAGGCCCAGGCCGTCCTGGTCGAGGCTCGCCAGCAGGCCGGCGAAGTGCTGGCCGAGGCCCGCAGCGCCGGAGCCCGCGAGAGCGAATCCCTGACAGCCGATCTGGTGCGCCAGCAAGCTGCGCTCAACGCCCGGATGAGCCGCCTGGACGACGTCGAAGCCCGACTCGACGCCCAGGAGGCGCGGCTCGACCAGCGCGCCGCCGCCGTGCAACAGCACAGTGCCGACCTCGCTGCCACCCGGGCAGAACTCGACCGGCAGGCTGCCGACCTCGACGCCGAGCGGCTGGCCGTGCGCGCGATCGCCGACAGTGCCGAGCGCGAGATCGAACGGATCGCCGGACTCACCGCCGCCGAGGCGCGCACCGAGCTGCTGGCGGCCGTCGAGAACAGCTCCCGTCGCGATGCGGCGGCACTCGTTCGCACGATCGAGGGCGAGGCGCGCGCAGAAGGCACCGACCGTGCCCGCCGCATCGTCGTCGAGGCCGTGCAGCGGGTGGCCGGTGCCCAGACCGCCGAGGCGGTGGTCAGCGTGCTGCATCTGCCGGGCGAGGAGATGAAGGGCCGCATCATCGGCCGCGAGGGGCGCAACATCAGGGCGTTCGAGGCCGTCACGGGCGTCAACGTGCTGATCGACGACACCCCCGAGGCCGTCCTGTTGTCGTGCTTCGACCCGGTCCGCCGCGAGACCGCCCGGCTGACCCTCGACAAGCTGGTGCAGGACGGCCGGATCCACCCGCACCGGATCGAGGAGGCCTACGAGCAGAGCAAGGTCGAGGTCGACGAGCTGTGCCTGCGGGCAGCTCGCGAGGCGGTTGCCGAGGTCGGGGTCGGCGCGATCGACGAGCGGCTGATGCCCTACCTCGGCCGGCTGAAGTACCGCACGAGCTACGGGCAGAACGTGCTCGCACACCTCGTCGAGACCGCCCACGTCGCGGGGGTGATGGCGGCCGAGCTCGGCGTCGAACCGACCCTCGTCAAACGCTCGGCCTTCCTGCACGACGTCGGCAAGGCCCTGACCCACGAGGTCGAAGGCAGCCACGCCATCGTCGGTGCCGACCTGCTGCGCAGGTTCGGCGAGGCCGAGGCCGTCGTGCACGCGGTCGAGGCCCACCACAACGAGGTGCAGCCGCGCACCATCGAGGCGGTCCTGACCCAGGCCTCCGACACCTGTTCCGCGGCCCGCCCCGGCGCCCGCCGCGAGTCCGTCGAGTCCTATGTGAAGCGCCTGGCCCGGATCGAGGAGATCGGCGCCGCCCACGAGGGCGTCGAGAAGGTCTTCGCCATGCAGGCCGGCCGCGAGGTACGGGTCATGGTTCAACCCGCCGAGGTCGACGACCTCGCCGCGTCCGTGCTGGCCCGCGACATCGCCAAGCAGATCGAGGACGAGCTGACCTACCCCGGCCAGATCCGGGTCACGGTGGTCCGCGAGTCCCGCAGCACCGAGATCGCCCACTGACACCCACCGGCTCGCCGCCGTCGGCCCGTACCCTCGAGCGCGAGATGAACGCGCGCACCTACGAGATCCGCACCTACGGGTGCCAGATGAACGTCCACGACTCCGAACGGCTGTCCGGATTGCTCGAACATGCCGGTTACCGGCGCCACGACGACGCCGCCGGCAGCCCCGACCTCGTCGTGTTCAACACGTGCGCGGTCCGCGAGAACGCCGACAACCGGCTGTACGGCAACCTGGGCCACCTCTACCCGGCCAAGGCCGCCAATCCCGACATGCAGATCGCGGTCGGCGGATGCCTGGCGCAGAAGGACCGCGGCCGGATCGTCGAGAAGGCGCCGTGGGTCGACGTCGTGTTCGGCACCCACAACCTCGCCTCGCTGCCCGTGCTGCTCGACCGCGCCCGGCACAACCGGCAGGCCGAGGTCGAGATCGTCGACGCGCTGCAGAACTTCCCGTCCGATCTGCCGACCCGGCGTGAGTCGCCGTTCAGCGCCTGGGTCTCGATCAGCGTCGGCTGCGACAACAGCTGCACGTTCTGCATCGTCCCGAGCCTGCGTGGCGCCGAGACCGACCGTCGGCCGGGCGACGTCCTGGCCGAGATCCACGCGCTGGTCGACGCCGGCGTCGTCGAGGTCACGCTGCTCGGGCAGAACGTCAACTCCTACGGACGGTCCTTCGGCGACCGGTTGGCGTTCGGCAAGCTGCTGCGCGCCTGCGGCGAGATCAACGGCCTCGAGCGGGTCCGGTTCACCAGCCCGCACCCTCGTGACTTCACCGACGACGTCATCGCGGCGATGGCCGACACCGCGAACGTCATGCCGCAGCTGCACATGCCGCTGCAGTCCGGTTCCGATCGCATGCTCAAGGCCATGCGTCGCTCCTACCGGCAGGAGCGCTACCTCGGCATCATCGACGGGGTCCGCGCGGCGATCCCCGACGCCGCGATCAGCACCGACATCATCGTCGGGTTCCCCGGTGAGACGGAGGCCGACTTCGCGCAGACGCTCGAGACGGTACGAGCAGCGCGCTTCGCGGCGGCGTTCACCTTCCAGTACTCGCCGCGGCCCGGCACGCCCGCGGCCACGATGACCGACCAGATCCCGAAGGTCGTCGTGCAGGAACGCTACGAACGCCTCATCGCCCTGCAGGAGGAGATCTCGGGCGCAGAGGCGACGGCGCTGCTCGGCCGCGACGTCGAGGTGCTGGTCAACGCCACCGACGGACGCAAGGACGGTGCCACCGGACGGGTCTCCGGACGTGCGCGCGACGGCCGGCTGGTCCATGTCGGCGCCGATCCGGCGCTCGTACGCCCGGGCGACGTCGTGACCTCGAGCGTCACCTACGCCGCACCGCACCACCTGGTCGCCGACGCCGGTATCACCGTCCATCGGCGCTGGCGCGGCGCGGGGGAGT
>CAZZVT010000072.1:0-16004 GCA_964657545.1 uncultured Jatrophihabitantaceae bacterium | reverse complement strand
CCCGCGAGTCGGAACGGTGCGACGGCCGGAGCATCTACCGCGCCGGTTGGTGCGACGATGACCCGGGTCGCAGGGTCGGGCGGCGGCACGTAGGCCCTGCCCATCGCCGCGGCCTGCTGCTCGGGGGTAGCGTACTCGCCGTACTGCGGCTGCGGGCGGCCGTACTCGGGCTGCCCCTGCTCGGGCCACTGCGGGCCGGAGTTGCCACCGTCGTTGCTCTGGTCGGACATTCGCCACCTCACCGTGATCCCCGCTCGAACGGCCTCCGCTCGAACCGCGACCACGGTAGCGCGCGTCAGGGTTGCATACTCTGTGCGACCACCCCGTGCCTGATCGCGGCAGCTGCACTGCGCGCCGTGGCGGCCACCGGCGAGCGTCCACCACCCGGGCCGGGGGCCGACGCCAGCTGCTCGAGCAGATCGAGCACCTGCTTGCACCAGCGGATGAAGTCGCCGGCCGACAGTTCGGTGCCCCGCGCGGCCGCCACCCCGAGCACGCGGTCCAGGCGCTCCTGCCGGGCCCAGCGGTAGATCGCCCAGACGAATCCGAGCTGCGGGCCACGGCTCTGCGGCAATTGGAGTTGCTCCTCGGCGTCGGCGAGGTCGGCCCAGATGCGTTCGGTCCGCGCAAGCGCGTCGCGCACCGCCGGGCTCGGCATGGTGTCGACCAGCAGCTCGTCGCGACGTGCCTCGTACACCAGGGACGACGCGACGGCGGCCAGCTCGGCGGCGTCGAGATCGTTCCAGACCCCGGCGCGCAGGCATTCGGCGGTGAGCAGGTCGGTCTCGGACCAGATGCGGGCCAGCTGCCGACCGGCAGGGGTCGTGTCGTCGCCGTCGAGGTAGCCGCGCCCGTCGAGCAGCTCGCAGATGCGGTCGAAGGTGCGGCCGAGTGACCCGGTGCGGCCGTCGATGCGCTGCCGCAGGGCTGCGTTCTCGCGCGCCAGCCGGCTGTAGCGCTCACCCCAGCGGGCATGCTCCTCACGATCGGCACACTGGTGGCAGGGATGCGCCCGCAGTGCGCGACGCAGGCGCAGCACCTCGGCGTCGCCGTCGGACGTCACGTCGGCACCGGCGCGCCCGGACCGGCCGGAGCGGCGGGGAACATCCTCGGGCAGGTCCAACGCGCGCAGGCTCGAGGCCAGGTCGCGACGTTCCTGGGGTGAGCGGTGGTTGACCTGCTTCGGCACCCGCACCGTGCCCAGGACGTCCACGGTCGTCGGGAAGTCGACGAGCGAGAGCCGGCCGGCCCACCGGCCCTCGGTGACGACCAGCGGGCGCGGGTCGTCACGGGGGGCCACGCCCGGGTCGAGCACGACGGCCAGCCCGGCGCGTCGCCCGCGCGGCACCCTGATCACGTCGCCACGCCTGAGGGATTCGACCGAGGCCGCGATCGCCCCGCGGCGCTCGCGGGCACCCTCCCGGGCGAGCAGCGACTCACGCTCGCCCAGCCGGCTGCGCAGCTCGGCGTACTCGGCGAAGTCGCCCAGGTGGCACTGCATGTGGCGCTCGTGCTGACGCAGCGTCTCGTCGTTGCGGCGGATCTGGGCCACCAGACCGGCAACGCCACGATCGGCCTGGAACTGCGCGAACGAGGACTCGAGCAGGTTGCGGGCGGCCGGCCGGCCCATCTGCCCGACGAGGTTGACCGCCATGTTGTACGAGGGCCGGAACGACGAGCGCAGCGGATAGGTGCGGTTCGAGGCCAGCCCGGCAACCCGCTGCGGATCGACGTCGGGCGACCAGACGACCACCGCATGACCCTCGACGTCGATGCCGCGCCGCCCCGCGCGGCCGGTGAGCTGGGTGTACTCCCCCGGCGTCACGTCGGCGTGGGACTCACCGTTGAACTTGGTCAGCCGCTCGAGCACCACCGTGCGGGCCGGCATGTTGATGCCCAGCGCGAGCGTCTCGGTGGCGAACACCGCGCGCACGAGACCGCGTACGAACAGCTCCTCGACGGTCTGCTTGAACGCGGGGATGAGCCCGGCGTGGTGCGCCGCCACGCCGCGCCGCAGCCCGTCGCGCCACTCCCAGTACCCCAGGACGTCGAGGTCCTGACGCGGGACGTCGACGGTGAGCTCGTCAATCACCTCGTCGATCTCGACGCGTTCGTCCTCGGTCGTCAGCCACATCCCGGCCCAGACGCACTGCTTGGCCGCGGCGTCGCACCCGGCTCGGCTGAAGATGAAGGTGATCGCCGGCAGCAGACCCTCGCGGTCGAGCCGTTCGATGATCTGCGGACGGTCCGGCGGGCGCCACCCGCGCGGCCCCCGTCCGCCGCGCCGGTTCGGCACCGGATCCAGGTAGCGGGTGCGGTCGGCCACGTGCCGGATCAGCTGGGCGTCGACGGCGGTGCCGTCGGCGCTGAACAGGTCGAACATCCGGCTGCCCACCTGCACGTGCTGCCACAGCGGCACCGGGCGTTCCTCGTGGACGATCACCCGCGTCTCGCCGCGCACCGACACCAGCCACTCGCCGAACTCCTCGGCGTTGCTGACCGTGGCCGACAGCGAGATCAACCGCACCGCCGCGGGCAGGTGGATGATCACTTCCTCCCACACGGCACCCCGGAACCGGTCGCCGAGGTAGTGCACCTCGTCCATGACGACGTAACCGAGCCCGGTCAGGGCCGGGCTGCCGACGTAGAGCATGTTGCGCAGCACCTCGGTGGTCATCACGAGCACCGGTGCGTCGGCGTTCACCGAGGTGTCGCCGGTCAGCAGGCCGACCTGGTTGGTGCCGTAACGGTCTACCAGGTCGTGGTACTTCTGGTTCGACAGCGCCTTGATCGGCGTCGTGTAGAAGCACTTCTGGTTCGCGGCGAGGGCCAGGTGGACGCCGAACTCGCCGACGACCGTCTTGCCCGCACCCGTCGGCGCGCAGACCAGGACCGAGTAGCCGTCCTCCAGCGCCTCGCAGCCCTGCTCCTGGAACGGGTCGAGCGCGAACGGCAGTTCGGTGCGGAAGTCGACGAGGATCGGCCGTCCCCTGCGGCGCCGGGATGCGGCGTACCGCTCACTCGGAGAGGACATCCCCTCACAGTAGGCGGCGCGTCAGGTGGTGTCGGACCACGCATCTGTTCGGGCATCGCCGGCGATGGGCAGGCGCTCCGGGAGCGGGTCGATGGACGACGCCACGTCGTCGTCGAGATGCACGGCGGCGCGTTCCTCGGCCTGCCGGCGTGCCTTGCGGCGATCGTGGACGACGGCGAACAGCACCGAGCCCTCGAACAGGACCACCATCGGGATCGCCATGGCGCACATGGTGAACGGGTCCGTCGAGGGTGTCGCGATCGCGGCGAACAGGAAGATCAGGAAGACTGCTATGCGCTGCGACTTCTTCAGGATCTTCGCCGGCAGCACGCCGGCCATGTTGGCCATGATCACCAGCAGCGGCAGCTCGAAGGCAGCACCGAAGACGACGAGCATGAGCGTGACGAACGAGATGTAGTCGTTGATCGTCAGTTGGGCCTGGGTGCCGTAACCGGACTGCTCGAGCAGCACCTGCAAGCCCTTGGTCAGGACGAGGTAGGCCAGCGTCATCCCGGACGCGAACAGGACGGTCGAGGCAGCGATGAAGGTCAGCGAGTACCGGCGCTCGTTCTTCTTCAGCCCCGGTGTGACGAACGCCCAGATCTGGTAGAGCCAGAACGGTGCGGTGAACACCGCGCCGGAGATCACCGAGACCTTCAACCGAGTGGTGAAGCCGTCCAGCGCTCCGTGATAGATCAGCGCGCACTTGGGTGACCCGGGTGTCGAGGAGACCACGCGAAACTTCGACGGCACCGCGCAGTAGGGCCGCTCGAGGAAGTGCAGCGTGTGCGGGTAGAGATACCAGCCGACCACGGCACCGAGGGCGATGAACACCGACGCCCAGATGATCCGTCGACGTAGCTCGCGCAGATGGTCCATGACTGCCATCCGGCCGTCATCGGTCTTCGGCGGGCGCTTCTTCCTGGGTTTGCGGACCTTCACCACCGTCTTGTCGGTGGTGGGTCGCGCGTCGGCCCTGGTCATCGGCGCCGCTGAACGTCGGCGAGACCGGTGTACAGCTCGCCGAGCTGGCCGTTGAGGGTCTGCAGCTGCGCGAGGTCACGGCGCAGCCGGCGGGTCTTCCAGGCCAGCTCGTACGCGCAGTACCCGAACACCACGACGGCGACGACGAGCGCGGCGAGCCAGGCGCCGATCGGGATCCACTCCACGGATCGCACTCTACTTCCCGATTGCTGGCATCGCGTCTAGCCGTACGCCGCGAGCGTCCGGGCGGCCTCGGCACGGACGTCCTCGGCCAACCAGTCGGGCGAGAGCACCTCGACCTGCCCGGCGGAACCGAGCACGAGCGAGCGCACCCAGCCCGGGTCGGCGACCCGCAACTCGATGCGCATCCGGTCGCCGTCGTCGATCGCGACATCCTGGACGGCGTAGTAGTCGGCGACCCAGGCATATGCCGGGCCGAGTCGTAGTCCGACGAGCAGGTGCTCGGCCGCAGGCCGGAAGACGCCCTCGGACAGATCGCGCAGTTCGACACCGGCGGGCACCGACGACGGCTCGTCGAGCTCGACGACGTCCTCCATGCGGTCGACCCGGAACACCCGCATGCCCTCGACGCGGCGGCACCAGGCCTCGACGTAGCTGTTGCCGTCGGCGACAAACACGCGCAGCGGGTCGATGGTTCGCTCGGTGGTCTCGTCGCGCGAGGCGCTGTAGTAGCGGATCCGCAGCGCGTGGCGGCGGTCGAGGGCGTTGCGCAGCACCGGCAGCAACCGCTCGGTGTCGTCGAGCTGCACGGCCACGGTCTCGTCGCGAACGGCCTCGCCGGCCACCGACTCGACCTTGGCCAGCGCCCGCTGCACGGCATCGGTGTCCGCCAGCCCGGGTGTCTCGGCGAGGGTGCGCAGGGCGACCACCAGGGCCAGCGCCTCCTCGGCCGTCAGCCGCAGGGGCCGCGACATTCCTGCGTCGAAGACGACCTCGACGTTCTCGCCCTCGAAGGACAGGTCGATCAGATCGCCAGGCCCGTGACCGGGCAGCCCGCACATCCAGAGCAGGGTGAGGTCGCGGCGCAGCTGGGCGTCGGTGACCCCGAAGTCGGCTGCAGCCTGCTCGACGCTGATCCCGGGACGGGCCTGCAGGTAGGGCACGAGGGCCAGCAGTCGCGGCAGGCGCTCCTCGTTGGAGTTGATCGCCATCAGCCGGCTACCCCCGCGACAGCGTGCAACCGGGCCACCACGGCCGCGATCAGATCCGGCGGTTCGAGCACCAGGGCCGCCGAGCCGCTGCCGGCCACGATCCGGGCCAGCCATGCGGCGTCGGTGAAGTCGATCGTCAGCACGCCGTCGTGTTCGGCCCGCGCGATCCGTCGCAACGCCCCGGCCCCGCCGTCGGACACCCGGACCCGGGCCACCCGATCGCGCTCGGGTTGGGCGCCCGCGATCATACCGAGGAGATCCACCTGGTCGGGCCGCTCGAACGCGCCCGGGCCACCGACCGTGCTGACCGGGCCGGTGACGCGCCCGAGCCGGAAGCTGCGCGGCTCGCCACGGTCGCGGTCGAAGCCCGCGACGTACCAGCGGCGCCGCCACGACAGGACGCCCCACGGCTCCAGGGTGCGGGTCTCGGGGTCGACCGTGCCGGACTTGGTGTAGTCGAAGCGCACCACGGTGGCCGAACGCGAGGCCGCGAGCAGCGGCGGCAGGCTGGGATCACTGGCGTCGAGCTGCGGCACGGCGCCGGGGGCGTCGGCGGCGCGGACCTCCATGCCCGCCGCACGCAATTTGATCAGCGCTTGCCGGGCCGGTTCGCCGAGCGTGGCCGATTGCCACAGTCGGGCGGCCAGACCCACCGCGGCGGCCTCGGCGGCGTCGAACTCGATGGGTGGCAGCTCGTAGTCGCGACGGCGGATGCGATAGCCGTCCTCGGCGTCGAAGTGACTGTTGCGGCCGGTCTCGAGCGGGATGCCGAGGTCGCGCAGCTCCGCCTTGTCGCGCTCGAACATGCGCTTGAACGCCTCGTCGGTGGCGCGGGACGAATCGCCGGCCTCGTACCCGGGTACGGCGTCTCGGATGCGCTCGGCGGTGAGGAACTGGCGCGTCGAGAGCAGGCAGATCACCAGGTTGACGAGTCGTTCCGCGCGCCGGGCTGCCATGTCCTCAAAGCTAATCCGCGCCCGCGGCCTGCGTTGCGCGGCACGCCTGGCGGTCATCGGGCGAACACCGCTACATCGAGGCGATGAGCTTCTCGACCCGCTCGTCGACGCTGCGGAACGGGTCCTTGCACAGCACGGTGCGCTGGGCCTGATCGTTGAGCTTGAGGTGCACCCAGTCGACGGTGAAGTCGCGGCGGCGCTCCTGGGCCCGCTTGATGAAGTCGCCGCGCAGCTTGGCACGGGTGGTCTGCGGGGGCACGCTCTTGGCCTCGAAGATCTCCAGGTCGTTGACGACGCGCTCGACCGCGCCCTTGCGCTGCAGCAGGTAGTACAGGCCGCGGGTGCGCGAGATGTCGTGGTAGGCGAGGTCGAGCTGGGCCACGCGCGGGGAGCTCAGCGGCAGGTCGTGCTTGGCCCGGTAGCGCTCGATGAGCTGGTACTTGGTGGCCCAGTCGATCTCGCGGTCGATGAGGCTCAGATCCTGCTTCTCGACGGCGTCGAGCGTGCGCCCCCAGAGCTCGAGCACCCGTTTGGACGACGCGTCCTCACCGGTGCGGGCCAGGAAGTCGACGGCCTTGCTGTAGTACTCGCGCTGGATCTGCAGCGCCGACGCGCTGCGACCGGCCGCCAGGCGGACGGGCCGGGTGCCGGTGAGGTCGTGGCTGATCTCGCGGATGGCCCGGATCGGGTTCTCCAGCGTGAGGTCGTTGAACTGCACGCCGTCCTCGATCATCCGCAGCACCAGGTGCGCCGAACCCACCTTGAGCAAGGTGGTCGACTCGTTCATGTTCGAGTCGCCGACGATGACGTGCAGGCGGCGGTAACGCTCGGCGTCGGCGTGTGGCTCGTCGCGGGTGTTGATGATCGGCCGGCTGCGGGTAGTGGCCGAGCTGACCCCCTCCCAGATGTGCTCGGCGCGCTGGCTGACGCAGTACACGGCCCCCCGCGGGGTCTGCAGCACCTTGCCCGCGCCGCAGATCAGCTGCCGGGTGACCAGGAACGGTATGAGGACGTCGGCCAGGCGGCTGAACTCGCCGTGCCGGGCGACGAGGAAGTTCTCGTGGCAGCCGTAGGAGTTGCCGGCCGAGTCGGTGTTGTTCTTGAACAGGTAGATGTCGCCGGCGATGCCCTCGTCGTGCAGCCGCTTCTCGGCGTCGACGACCAGGCCCTCGAGAACGCGCTCGCCGGCCTTGTCGTGGGCGACCAGGCTCTCGAGCGTGTCGCACTCGGGGGTCGCGTACTCGGGGTGGCTGCCGACGTCGAGGTAGAGCCGAGCGCCGTTCTTGAGGAAGACGTTGGACGAACGCCCCCACGACACCACACGACGGAACAGGTAGCGGGCGACCTCGTCGGGTGACAGGCGCCGCTGGCCGTGGAACGTGCACGTGACGCCGTACTCGTTCTCGAGACCCATGATGCGCGTGTCCATACGTCTCAGAGTAACCACCGCGTGCTGGACATCGACGCGACGACAGGGACACAGTGGCGAGGTCTTGTTGACCGCAAAGGAGCGGAATGTCTGAAATCTCGCAGTCCTCGTCCCAGTCCCGTCCCCACCCCTCACGACGAGCCGTCCTCGGCGCGCTCGGAGGCGCCACCGCGCTCGGCGCGCTCGGCACGTCCGGCCTGGTCGCGACCGGCCTCGTCGACGCGGCCGACGCCGCACCCGAGCCGAAGCACACACCCCTCGACCCGACGCTGCCGGCCGACACCCGCACCGCCGATCACGGCCGGCCCGACCGGGCGACCGAGAAGCGGGTCGACGCGCTGCTGCGGCGGATGACCCTGGCCGAGAAGCTGGGCCAGCTGCAGCTGGTGAACACCCCCGACCTCGCGCGAGCCGGGCTCAAGAAGGGCCAGGTCGGCGGGTTGTTCAGCGTCACCGACTCGACCGTGCTCGACGAGATCCAGCACCTCGCCGTCCAGAAGACCCGTCTCGGCATCCCGTTGATCTTCGGGCTCGACGTCATCCACGGCTACGTCACGAACTTCCCGATCCCGCTCGGCCAGGCCAGCAGCTGGGACCCCGAGGTGGCTCGCACGGACGCTCGCGTCTCGGCGGCCGAGGCCCGCGCGAGCGGCCAGCACTGGACGTTCGCCCCGATGATGGACGTCACGCACGAGCCGCGGTGGGGCCGCATCGCCGAGGGCAACGGCGAGGACCCGTATCTCACCGCGCAGCTCGCTGCCGCGAAGGTCGAGGGCTACCAGGGCACCGACTACAGCGCCGCCGATCGGCTCGCGGCCTGCATGAAGCACTTCGTCGCCTACGGCGGCACCGAGGGCGGGCGCGACTACAACACCGTCGACGTCTCGCTGCAGCGCCTGCACAACCTGTACCTGCCGCCGTTCCTGGCCGCCGTCCGCGCGGGCGTCGCCACGACGATGGCGTCGTTCAACACCGTCAGCGGCGTGCCGGCCCACGGCAACCGCTACACGCTGCACGACGTGCTCAAGCAGCGCTACGCCTTCGACGGGTTCGTGGTCAGCGACTACACCGGCATCCAGGAACTCATCCTGCACGGGTTGGCCGGCGGCGGCGCCGATGCCGCGTCGGCCGGGCTGAACGCCGGTGTCGACATGGAGATGGTGAGCACCAACTACGTCGACTACGGCAAGGCGCTGCTGGCCGCCAAACGTGTGACGCAGGGCGAGATCGACGACGCCGTGCGACGGTTGCTGCGCGTCAAATTCCGCCTCGGCCTGTTCGAACGGCCCTACACCGACCCCAAGCGGACGGTCACGACGATCACTGCCGCCAACGCGAGGGCCACCCGCACCGCCGCGTCGCGGTCGATGGTGCTGCTGCGCAACGAGAAGGTGGGCAGCCGTCCGGCGCTGCCCCTGGGCACCGACGCGCGGACGATCGCGCTGATCGGTCCGCTGGGCCGGGCGACCACCGACCTCAACGGCACGTGGGCCGGGCTCGGACCGGTGACCCCGCCGGTGACCATCGAGGCCGGGCTCACGGCCGCGGGCAAGACGGTCACCGTCGTCCAGGGCTGCGAGGTCACGGGCACCGACACGTCGGGTTTCGCCGCCGCGGTGGCGGCGGCCGAGGCAGCCGACGTCGCGGTGCTCGCGGTCGGCGAGACCGCCGACATGAGCGGCGAGGCGGCGGCCCGCAGCGACATCGGCCTGCCCGGCCCGCAGTTGGGGCTCGTGCAGGCGGTGGCCGCGGCGGCCAAGCGCACCGTGGTCGTGCTGATCAACGGTCGCCCGCTGACGCTTGCCGAGGTGCTGGCCGCGGCGCCGGCCGTGCTCGAGGCCTGGGCTCCCGGCTCGCAGGCCGGCAACGCGATCGCCGACGTCCTGACCGGCGCGGTGAACCCCGGCGGCAAGCTGCCGGTGAGCTTTCCGCGCGCCGTCGGCCAGGTGCCGATCTACTACAACCACGAGAACACCGGGCGACCGGCCGACCCGGCGAACAAGTACACGTCGAAGTACCTCGACCTGCCGAGCGGCCCGCAGCTGGAGTTCGGGTTCGGGTTGTCGTACACGACGTTCGCCGTGTCGGGCCTGGCGCTGAGCGCGCACACGTTGCGCCGCAGCGGTGGGTCAGTGGCGGTGAGCGCCACCGTGCGCAACACCGGCTCGGTGACCGGTGACGAGGTCGTGCAGCTCTACATCCACGACCCGGTGGCCTCGATCGTGCAGCCCGTCCGTCGGCTGCGCGGCTTCCAGCGCGTCACCCTCGCGCCCGGCGCGTCGCGCACGGTGCGGTTCACCCTCACCCCGAGCGATGTCGGCTTCTACGACGCTAGTGCCCGCTTCGTCGTCGAGCCCGGGACGGTCGAGGTGTACGTCGGCACCAGCTCGGACGACACCCCGCTCAGCTCGGAGATCAAGGTGGTCTGAGCGACGTTGCTGTAACAGCGCGTCTTTACAAATGCACTCCTCGTGTCTACCGTCTGGATCAGACGTAGTGCTGTGTCGAACGAGGAGGCGGATGTGCGCGACGGATCGCTGTCCAGGAAAATGTCGGTGGACCAGTCCGGAACGGGGGTGCTCGAGCGGCCGGCCGAGTGGCGTGATTCCAAGCGCTACCTGTGGCTGCTCGGCATCGTCGTCCCGCTGTTCCTCTTCGCCGGCTGGGGCCTGGTGAACCTCACCGGCTCGGGTGTCTTCTGGTGGGTCGGCCCGATGGTGATCTACGTGCTGATCCCGTCGTTGGATCTCGTCGTCGGCGACGATTCCTCGAACGCGCCGGAAGAAGCACTGGCCTGGCTCGAGCAGGATCGTTACTACCGCTGGGTCACGTACCTGTTCCTGCCCTGCCAGTTCGCGTCCTGGTTCGCCGGTTTCTGGGTGCTGACGCGGCACGGTGGGCCGGGCGTGCTCGACTCCGTCGGCATCGCCGTAACTATGGGTCTGCTGAACGGTGTCGCGATCAACACCGCGCACGAGCTCGGCCACAAGAAGGAGCACCTCGAGCGCTGGTTCGCGCGGATCGCGCTCGCTCCGTGCGGGTACGGGCACTTCTTCATCGAGCACAACCGCGGCCACCACGTGCGGGTGGCGACGCCCGAGGACCCGGCGTCCAGCCGGCTGGGCGAGTCGTTCTGGCGGTTCCTGCCGCGGACCGTGCTCGGCAGCGTGCGTAACGGCTGGACGCTCGAGCGCAGCCGGCTGCGGCGGATGGACACGTCGGTGTGGTCGCTGCGCAACGACGTCCTGAGCGCGTGGGCGATGACCGTCGCCCTCTGGGCCGTGACCATCGCGCTGTTCGGCTTCGGCATCTGGCCGTATCTGCTGCTGCAGGCGGTGCTGGCGTTCAGCCTGCTGGAGGCCGTCAACTACATCGAGCACTACGGCCTGCGCCGGGGCGCGCTGCCGAACGGTCGTTTCGAGCGGGTGACTCCGCGGCACAGCTGGAACAGCAATCACCTGACGACGAACCTGTTCCTCTACCACCTGCAACGGCACAGCGACCATCACGCCAACCCCACCCGCCGCTACCAGACGCTGCGGCACTTCGACGAGTCGCCGCAGCTGCCGGCGGGGTACGCGGCCATGATCCTGCTGGCGTACGTGCCCCCGCTGTGGCGCCGGGTGATGGACAAGCGGGTGCTCGCCCACTACGGCGGTGACGTGACGCAGGCCAACATCGCGCCGCACGCCCGCGAGCGCCTGCTCGCCCACTACGGATCGTCCCCGGCCGGCGCCGAGACGAAAGCGGCCTGAGCGTCACACTGCCCGACCGTCACACCGGGTTCGACTGTCACACTGGGTCCATGGCCGATCCGCACCTGTTGGGTGATGTACCCGGCAACGGCCCGGTCCCCTACGCCACCGCCGCCCGCACACTGCTGCGCGACACCGTGATCGACGCGGTCGACACCCTGGCCCGGACGAGGGGTTGGTCGGCGACGACGATGTCCGACGTCGCCCGCACCGCCGGTGTCAGTCGGCAGACGCTCTACAACGAGTTCGGCTCGCGGCCCGAGCTCGTCGAGGCCTACATCGCCCGCGAGATCGAGCGACTGGTCGCGGCCGCCTCGGTCGCCGTGCGCCGGCACGCCGACGACGCGCACACCGCGCTGCGTGAGGCGTTCGCGCTGTTCCTGCAGCTGGCCTCGGACGAGCCGGTCGTGAAGATCATCCTGGCCGACACCTCATCGGAGGGCGAGCTGATGCAGCTGCTCACCGGTGTCGGCCACAGCCTGGCCGGCGGCCGGATCGCGGTGCTGATCTGCGAGGTCTGGCCGCAGGTGAACCCCGCCGACGCCCAGGTGATCGCCGAGACGCTCGTGCGGCTGGCCATCAGCCACGCGCTGCTGCCGACGAGCCCGCCGGACGCCGTCGCCCTCGACGTCAGCCGGCTGCTGGCCCCGTTCGTCGACGCGGTCCTCGCCGGCTGAACCCGCCGGTTAGCTGGTCTCGTCGTGCGGCGGGGTGTCGGCCGGGGCCGGCTCGGCGGTGGGCTCGTCCGCTGCCGGCTGCGGCAGCAGCTCGGCGAGCGCCAGCCCGGTGATGCGGCGGAACTTGCGCTGGCCACGGTTGCGGTCGAGCACGGCTACCTCGAGCTGGTTGCCCGGGATGCTGCGGTGCGTGCCGTCCGCGCCGCCGGAGCTGCCCAGCGTCGACACCGCGACGTTGAGGGCCTCACGCAGCGGCTGGCCGGCAACGAACTCGTTCTTGATGTGCGTCGTCAGCTGCTCGGCCTGGCCACCCATGACCATGCACTCGGGCTCCTCACCGATCGTGCCGTCGTAGGTCAACCGGTACAGCTGGTCGCGGTCAGCGGTGTCGCCGACCTCGGCCAGGCAGAGCTCGACCTCGTAGGGCTTCTGATGCTCGGTGAAGATCGCGCCGAGGGTCTGGGCGTAGGCGTTGGCCAGTGCGCGGGCCGTGACATCGCGCCGGTCGTAGCTGTAGCCGCGCAGGTCGGCCAGGCGGATCCCGGCGACGCGCAGGCTCTCGAACTCGGGGTACTTGCCGACCGCGGCGAAGCCGATGCGGTCGTAGATCTCGCTGACCTTGTGCAGCGCGGTGCTGGCGTTCTCGGTGACGAACAGGACACCGTCGGCGTACGTCGAGACCACGACGCTGCGCCCGCGGGAGATGCCCTTGCGGGCGTACTCCGAGCGGTCGCGCATGATCTGCTCGGGCGAGGTGTAGAACGGCATCGACATGGCTGGCTCCTGGTGGGTCGGGCGGCGTCAGGCGCCGGGGCGGGCTTCGCGCTCGACGAGCAGCTCGCGCACGACCGCGCCGAGCGCGTCGTCGTCGATCCGGTCGGTGCCCGATGCGGTGGCCGTCATGACGACGGGGTAGATGCCCCGGGTGACGTCGGGGCCGCCGGTGGCCGAGTCGTCGTCGGCCGCGTCGTAGAGCGCCTCGACGACGACCCGGACGACCTCGTCGCGGGTGAGGTCCGGGCGCCACAGCTTCTTCATCGCTCCCCGGGCGAACAGCGAGCCCGACCCGACCGAGTGGTAGTACCGCTCGACCGAGCACGAGCCGGTGACGTCGTAGCTGAAGATCTTGCCGGCGGACGCGGCGTCGGACGCGGTGACGTCGAAGCCGGCGAACAGCGGCACGACGGCCAGTCCCTGCAGCGCCATGCCGAGGTTGCCGCGGATCATGGTGGCCAGCCGGTTGGCCTTGCCGTGCAGGGTGAGGTCGGTGCCCTCGATCTTCTCGTAGTGCTCGAGTTCCACCTGGTAGAGCCGCACCATCTCGAGGCCGAGGCCGGCGACGCCCGCGATGGCGATCAGCGTGTAGTCGTCGGCGGCGTAGACCTTCTCGATGTCACGTTGAGAGATGAGGTTGCCCATCGTGGCGCGACGGTCGCCCGCCATGACGACGCCGTCGGCGTACTGCGCGGCCACGATCGTGGTGGCGTGCGGCAGCGCGGCGACGGCGGCAGGATCGGGCGTGACGGGCAACAGTTCGGGCGCTGCCGTGTGCAGGAAGTCGCTGAACGACGACGATCCGGGCTCGGTCGCGTAGCGCAGGATCCCGTGTGACCCGGATCGGTCGATGCTCAACGTCGCTCCTCGCTGCTGCCTGGATGGACCTTCCCGACCCTACCCAGGCGGATTGTGCGGGTGCGCGTCGGTCAGACCAGTGCCGGCTCGTCGGCCGGGCGCGGGCTCTCGAACGCACCGAAGCTCAACGCGAGATCAAACGGCAGCGCGCCGAGCACCGCGCTCGGTCCGCCGTCGAGGTACATCGCCGCCCGCAGCATCAGCTCGCGACGGTCGCGGAACTGGCCCAGCGCGCCGTTGCAGTTGAAGCACAGCAGCCCGCGCACCCGTTCGGTGGCGTGGTCGTGATCGACGTGCTCGGCCGGTGCCTCGCGACAGATCGCACACAGCCCGCCCTGCTCGGCGAGCATCCGATCAAGATCATCGGGAGTTAGACCGTACTTACGGCGTAGATGCGAAGCCCTACTTCTGACCGCATGGCATTTCTTGCAGTACGGATTCCGACCGCTTACCTGTGTTCGGTTGCGCGCGAAATTATCGACCTCGAAAACTCCGTTGCAGTCGGGGCACCATTTCTGGCCGTCAGGCACATCCCGCGGACCTTGCCTGTTGCGGGTGCGCGGTGGCCCGAGACGCTTGCGCTTGCTCGCCAGGACACGGCGACGTGAACACGGGGCGCAGTAGAACGACAGTCCATCGCCCATCCGCACGTTGTGGCTGAACGTCGAAAGCGGAAGATCTTGCTGACAATCCGGGCAGAATTTCGTGTCGGTGGTCATTTCAAGATCAACTATTCACTCACCCCCTTTCTGGACGAATGCACGAACGAAGTCCTCGGCATTCACCTCCAGCACCTCGTCGATTTCATCCAGAATCGCGTCGACATCCTCGGTCAATTTCTCGTGCCGCTCGGCAACGTCGGAGGTGGACTCGACGGTCTCCTCGACCTCGTCCTCCTGGGTGCGCTGGGGCCGGTTCTGGCCGCTGTCGTGGGTGGGCATGGCGGCCTCCTCTCGTCGTGGATCAACCCTAGCTCGCAGGGGTGACAATTCCGCGTCGAACTGGCACCACCGCCCGGCAGGCTCAGCGGGGTCCGAGTTCCTTGACGAACGCGGTGAGCTGGGCCAGGTTGCGGCACTCGGTCATCGGCACGATCGCGTCGAAGTCCGAGGCCCGGGAGTCACCGGAATCCCACATGCCGCTGCGCTCGGGGTTCAGCCAGTAGGCATGCTTCGCGGCCGACGCCAATCGCTGCAGCTGCGCCAACCCGAGCGGACCGTAGTTCGACCGCGCGTCGCCGAGGATCAACAGCGAGCTCTTCGGCCCGACGACGTCGGGGAAGCGCCGGCCGAACAGCTCGAACGCCCGGCCGTAGTCGGTGCGCCCTGTCACCCAGGTGACGTCGGCGTCGCGGGTCAGCGTGCTCATCGCGTCGAGCACGTCACCGCCGGAGGTGAAGAAGCGGGTCAGCTCGTCGAGCTCGTCGACGAAGCCGAAGGCGCGCACCCGGCTGAACTGCTCGCGCAACGCGTAGACGAACAGCAGCGTGAACTGCGCGAACGCGGCCACCGACTCGCTGAGGTCACAGATCACCACGAGATCGGTCTTGTTGGGCCGCCTCGGCCTGTGGTGGGTCTGCATCGGCACGCCACCGGAGGACAGCGAGCTGCGCATCGTGCGGCGGAAGTCCAGCTGTCCCCGCCGGGCGCGGTGCTGGTCGAGCGTGAGTCGCGCAGCCAGGCGACGCGCCAGCGGTTGGATCTCGCGACGCAGCGCGGCCAGATCGTCCCGTGTGGCGTTCAGGAAGGACACCTGCTCGAGACTCGGACGCACCGACGAGCGGGCGACACGCTCGGGGTCACCCTCCTCGGCGAGCCGGCGCCGCACGTCGGCGTCGACGCGTTGCTCGAAGCGCCGGATCCGCTCGTCGACCATGGTGCGGGCCCGACGTTCACCGAGCCCGCCGCGGTCGGCCTCGCCCAGCACTGCGGCCAGGATCTGCGCCATCAACGTCGCCGCTGACACCCGCTGCAGCGTGGCGAGTCGCGACCACGTCATCTGCCCCCTCTGCCGCCCCGGCACCTGCCCGAACGAGGACACGGCATCACGGGCGAGCGCGTCGAGCCGACTCTCGTCACCGGAGGCGAGGAAGTCGGCGAGATCCGTGCGGAACCGGTCGCGGTCGGAGTCCTCGAGCGGCCCGCGCGACGCGGCCGCCGGGTCACGTTCGGGGGCTGCCGTGCCGCTCGGCGCCGCGGCCGACTCCCCGGTCACGCCCGGCCAGTACAGGTCGAACAGCGTGTCGAACGTCGCTCGCTGCAGCTGCCGCTTCACCAGCGTGGCGGCCAGCGCCGCGCGCAGCTGCTCGCGGTCGAGCAGGTCGACGCGCCCGATCGAGCGCACGGCGTCGAGGCCCTCGGCCACC
>CAZZVT010000071.1:7728-16076 GCA_964657545.1 uncultured Jatrophihabitantaceae bacterium | reverse complement strand
GTCGACGAGGACCGCTACATGGAGTTCTGGAACCTCGTCTTCATGCAGTACGAGCGCGGCGCGTCCACCGGTCCGCACAAGGGCGACTACGAGATCCTCGGCGAGCTGCCCAGCAAGAACATCGACACCGGCATGGGCATGGAGCGCATGGCCACCCTGCTGCAGGGTGTCGACAACCTCTACGAGATCGACCAGACCCGGCCGATCCTCGAGCGCGCCGCGGCCCTGGCCGGCAAGACCTACGGCGCGCACTCCGGTCACGCGGCGACCCAGTCACACCCCGACGACGTCCGGCTGCGGGTGATCGCCGACCACATCCGCTCGTCGCTCATGCTCATCGGCGACGGTGTCACGCCGGCCAACGACGGCCGCGGTTACGTGCTGCGTCGCCTGCTGCGCCGCGCGATCCGCTCGATGCGGCTGCTCGGCTACGGCGATGCGGCCCTGCCCGAACTGCTGCCCGTGGCCCGCGACTGCATGGCGCCGTCGTACCCCGAGCTGGCGACCGACTTCGAGCGCATCTCCACCTACGCCTACAACGAGGAGGAGGCGTTCCGGCAGACACTGCGATCGGGCACGACGATCTTCGATGTCGCCGTCGACGACACGAAGACGGCCGGCGGCACGCTGCTCTCGGGCGAGAAGGCGTTCCAGCTGCACGACACCTACGGCTTCCCGATCGACCTGACGCTCGAGATGGCGGGCGAGGCGGGCATCGAGGTCGACGAGGCGGGCTTCCGGCGCCTGATGGCCGAGCAGCGGGCGCGGGCGAAGGCCGATTCGCGGGCCAAGAAGTCCGGCCACCTCGACCTGTCGGTCTACCGCAGCGCACTGCAGAACGGTGTCGTGCAGTTCACCGGTTACACCGAGATCGTGCGTGAGGCGACGATCGGCTCGCTCATCGGGGCCGACGGGTTGGTCGCGGCCGCGCACGACGGTGACGAGGTCGAGGTCGTCCTCGACAGCACGCCCTTCTACGCCGAGGGCGGCGGCCAGCAGGCCGACTGGGGCCGGCTCACGGTCAACACCGGCGATCGCGAGGCCGAGCTCACGGTTGTCGACGTCCAGCAGCCGTTGCCGGGCCTCATCGCGCACCGGGCCACCGTGCTGTCCGGCGAGGTACGACCCGGCGACGTCGTGCTGGCCCAGGTCGACGTCGAGCGGCGGGCGTCGGTGTCGCGCAGCCACTCGGCCACCCACCTGCTGCACTCGGGCCTGCGCCGCGCGCTCGGCGACACCGCTGCCCAGGCCGGGTCGCTCAATGCCCCGGGACGCCTGCGCTTCGACTTCACCACGCCCTCGGCCGTGCCACCGAGCGTGCTGGGTGACGTCGAGAACGAGATCAACGAGGTGCTGCTGCGCGACCTCGAGGTGCGCTGGTTCGTCACCGACCAGGACGAAGCGCGTCGGCTCGGCGCCATTGCCATGTTCGGCGAGAAGTACGGCGAGCAGGTGCGGATCGTCGAGATCGGCGACTACTCGCGCGAATTGTGCGGCGGCACCCATGTGGCTCGCAGCTCGGTCATCGGCATGGTGAAGCTGCTCGGCGAGGCGTCGATCGGATCCGGTGTGCGACGAGTCGACGCGCTGGTCGGCCTCGACGCGTTCTCCTACCTGGCCCGTGAACACACCCTCGTGCAGTCGCTGGCGGAGGAGTTCAAGGCCCAGCCCGAGGAGTTGCCCGAGCGCATCGCCGGTGTCCTCGACCGCCTGAAGTCGGCCGAACGCGAACTCAACCAGCTGCGCATCGGGCAGGTGCTGGCCGGCGCCGGGGCGCTGGCAGAGCAGGTCGAGCAGCTCGGCGGCGTGCAGCTCGTCGTCGCGCAGGCGCCCGCGGGCGTCAGCGGTAACGACCTGCGCTCGCTGGCCCTCGACGTCCGCGGCCGCCTGCGTGCTGCCGACCCGGCCGTCGTGCTGCTCGCCGCGCCCGACGACAAGGGCGGCGCGGCGTTCGTCGCCGCGGTGAACCAGGCCGGTCAGGACTCCGGGCTCAAGGCCGGAGACCTCGTCAAGGCGTTCGCGCCGGTGCTCGGGGCGCGCGGCGGCGGCAAGGCCGACCTCGCACAGGGCGCCGGCGGCGACGCGAGCAAGCTTTCCGACGCCTTCGCAGCCGTCCGCGCCGAGCTGGCCGCCGTCCGGGCATGAACCCGGGCGTCTGGTTCGCAGTCGACGTCGGGACCGTGCGGGTGGGGGTGGCCCGCAGCGACCCGCGAGGGGTGCTGGCGGTGCCGCTCGCCACGCTGGCCCGCAACGCGCGAACCGGTCGCGACCTCGACGAGCTCGCCGAGCTGGCGGACACCTACGAGGCGGTCGGTCTGGTCATCGGGCTCCCGCGCACGCTCGCCGGACGGGAAGGGCCCTCGGCCGAGCTCGCGCGCTCCTACGGCGCACAGTTGGTTCCGCGGGTCGCCCCACGTCCGGTCGAGTACCTCGACGAACGCCTGACGACGGTCTCGGCGCAGCGTAAGCTCCTGGCGAACGGCGTCCGGGGGCGCGCCGGACGAGCTGTGATCGACCAGGCCGCCGCGGTGGAAATACTTCAGCAGTGGCTCGACAGCCGCAGCCGGTAAGCCGAACACGGCGGGAAGGACGATCAGGCGCGTGAGGCAACGCGATCTCGAGTCGACACCCGACTCCGACCCGCACGGCCTGCTCTTCGGCTCCACCGGCGATCAGGCAGATGCCGTGGACGGTACCGACGGTCGTCCCCGTCCCACATCGAGGGACACCTCACGGTTCGAGACCCGCCAAGCCTCCCGCCGCCGACGTCGCCGTCGGGGCATGACCGTGTTGGCCCTGGCGCTGGTGCTGGTGGTCGGTGCCTCGGCCTGGCTCATCGGCGCGCCGGTCTACCGCTACTTCCATCCTGCCGATTACAGCGGTAGCGGCACCGGGTCGGTGGTGGTGACCGTCCAGTCGAACGACGGCGCGGCGCAGATCGGTTCGAGGCTGCGCAAGGCCGGCGTCGTCGCCAGCCAGCGGGCCTTCACCGACGCCGCCGGCGACAACTCGCGCTCGACGAACATCCAGCCCGGGTCGTATCGCATGCACCGGCACATGTCGGCCAGCAGAGCGGTGACGCTGCTGCTCGACCCGTCGTCGCGGGTGAACTCCGACGTCGTCGTCACCGAGGGCGCTACCACGCTCGACGTCCGCAGCCGGCTGATCGCCGCCCCGTGCACCGCGTCCTCACCGGCCAACACGGTGTGCGGGCTCGGGCTCTCGGTGGCCTCGGTCGATGCCGCGCTGAAGAACGTCGCCGCGCTGGGCCTGCCCACCGACTTCACGTCGTCGGGCAAGGCGCCGACCTCGGCCGAGGGCTTCCTCTACCCGGCCACCTACCCGTTCGACGAGACGACCACCGCCGAGAGCGCGCTGCAGCAGATGGTCGGCAAGTTCACCGACCAGGCCCGCACCACCGGCTTCAGCGCCGAGGCGGCCGCGCTCGGACTCACTGCGTACCAGCAGTTGATCGTCGCCTCGATCGCCCAATCCGAGGCGATCTTCCCGGCCGACATGGCCAAGGTCGCGCGGGTGATCCTGAACCGCATCAAGGCCGGTCGTCCGCTGCAGATCGACGCCACCAGCTCCTATGAATGCAAGCTGGCCGGCACCGCAGCGAGCAAGTGCGTCTACGCCGACGTCCAGGGCCCGTACAACTCGTACAACAATCTGGGCCTGCCCCCGACTCCGATCAGCAACCCCGGGGCGGACGCCATGACCGCCGCCGCCAAGCCGACGGCCGGCGACTGGCTGTACTACGTCAACGCCGACGCCGCCGGGCACCTGTTCTTCACCAACAGCGAGGCCGAGTTCACCAAGGCGGCCGCCACGTGTCGGGCCAACAACTGGGGCTGCGGGTAAGCCGTGCAGGCACACCGTGCAGGGGTGCTGGGCCGGCCCGTCGCGCACTCGTTGTCGCCCGTGCTGCATCGGGCCGCCTACGCCGCTCTCGAACTCGGCTGGACGTACGAGGCGATCGACTGCGGCCCCGACGAGCTGCCCGGTGTGCTCGCCGAGCGTGCCGACTGGGCAGGCTTCTCGTGCACCATGCCGCTCAAGCACGCCGTCCTGGACGTCGCCGCCGAGATCCGCCCGCTTGCTCGCGCGGTCGGATCGGCGAACACCCTCGTGCCCGGGACGCACGGCTGGGTCGCCGACAACACCGACGTTGCCGGCATCGTCGCGGCGCTCGCCGAGTACGCGGTCGCGCCGCGGACGGTCACCGTGCTGGGCGCCGGCGGCACCTCGCAGGCGGTGCTCGCGGCCCTGCTGGCGCTCGGCGTCGACGCGTGCACGGTGCTCGTGCGCGACCCGTCGCGCGCCGAGCGGGCACGTGACACGGCGGGCCGGCTGGGCATCGGGCTCAGCGTCGAGGCACTGCGTCCCGATGCCCCCGCGCTCGGCGCCGACCTGATCGTCTCCACCCTGCCCGGCCGCGCCGCCGACCCGTTCGCCGACCGCGCCTGGACGCCCACCCAGGCCGTCCTCGACGTCGCCTACGACCCGTGGCCCTCGGCGCTCGCGACACACGCCGGGCGGGCCGGCGCGAGGGTCGTCAGCGGGGCATTGATGCTGCTGCACCAGGCCGCGGTGCAGGTCGAGCTGATGACCGGCCAGGAGCCACCCGTCGACGAGATGCGCGAGGCCCTGCGCGCCGCTGTCCCGCACGCGGGCCTGTGATGAGAGTCGGGTCGTTCGCGGTCGTCGACGGCGCCACCGTGCGCGTCACGGCCGACGGTCACGTCGACGTCGCGGACTCACCCGAGCTGCGTGCCCTGATCGCATTGCGCGATGCCGGCCTCGCGCTGCTGGCGCTCGAGGCCGACGCCGCGCTCGACGACGCGGTGATCAGCCCGGTCCGCGCCCGCGCGCTCGAGCTGTACACCGCCTACGTCAAGAATTTCGGCGCGCTGAACCGTGGCGAGCTGCACGCGCTGCGCGCCGGTCGACCCGACCCGCAGACCGGCGAGCCCGAGCTGGTCTGGCGCCGACCCGGTCTCGGCGGGTTCCGCCACGATCCCGACTACTACCCGGTGATGGCGCTCGAGGTCTTCGACCACGCGACGCGCGAGGCCGCGCCCGCCCCGATCCTGCTGCGCCGGGTGCACGGGCGCCGCGAGCCGGTGCGCCGCGCGGCCGATGCCCACGAGGCGCTGCTCATCTGCCTCGGCGAGGGTCACGACGGCATCGACCTCGCCCGGGTCGCCGAGCTGCTGGGTCTGCGCTCGGCCGCCGACGCGATCGACGCGCTCGGCGACCTGGCGTTCCGCGATCCCGAACGGGGCGGCAGATGGATCAGCCGCCGCGAGTACCTCACCGGCGACGTCCGCACCAAGCGGGCCGTCGCCGAGGCCGCCGCCCGCGACGATCGCGGCTACCGCCGCAACGTGACCGCGCTGGCCGAGGTCGAGCCCGCCGACCTCGGACCGCTCGAGATCTCGGTGTCGCTGGGGGCGCCGTGGATCGGTGCGGCCGACGTCGAGGCGTTCGTGCACGACGTGCTCGGCGGGCGGGTCAAGGTCTGGCATCTGCCCTCGGCCGCGTCGTGGAAGATCGTGCCGCTGGGCAAGACGCCGGTGGGCAGCTTCGGGCTCTACAGCACGTCGCGGATGAGCGCCTACGAGCTGCTCACGGCCGGTCTGAACGGCCGGACGCCGGTCGTGTTCGACACCGTCAGCGTGACGGGGCGACGTCTGAAGCTGCGCAACCCCGAGGCCAGCCTCGCCGCGATCGAGCGTCTGACCGCGCTGCAGGAGCGCTTCCGCACCTGGGTGTGGGAGGACGCCGCGCGCGCCACCCGCCTGGCCCGCGAGTACAACCGGCGCTTCAACACCCACCTCGTGCGCCGGCACGACGGCTCGCAGCTGACCTTCCCCGGGCTCGCCGACGACATCGAGCTGTGGCCCTGGCAGCGCGACATCGTGGCCCAGATCGTGTCCTCGCCGGCCACCCTGTGCGCGCATGCGGTCGGCGCCGGCAAGACCCGCTCGATGGTGTGCGCGGCACTGACCGCGCGCCGGCTCGGGCTCGCCGCCAAGCCACTGATCGCGGTGCCTGCGCACCTCGTCGAGCAGACCGCCCGAGAGGCCCGCCAGGCGTACCCGTTCGCCCGTTTCCTCGTCTACGGGGGAGTCCACGGGGAGGACGACCTGCGGCACCGCGAACAGCTCGCCGCCCGCTGCGCCACCGGCGACTGGGACGCGGTGATCGTCTCCCACGGCACGTTCAGCGCTCTGCCGGTGCGTGCCGACGCCGAGCTCACGCACCTCGACAGCGAGGTCGCCGACCTGCAGCGCCAGATCGCCGCAGGCAAGGGCGGCAGGCACGGCCGGTCTGTCCTGCAGCGGCGCGTCACCGCCCTCGAGGCCCGTATGCAGCAGGTGCGCACGGCGCCGGCTCCCGCGATCACCTTCGACGATCTCGGCGTCGATCTGCTGCTGATCGACGAGGCGCACTACTTCAAGCGGCTGCCCGTCGTGTCGCGCATGGAGGGCATCTCGCTGGGTGCGTCGCGGCGCGCGGCCGACCTGGCGCTGAAGGCGCAGATCCTGCGCCGCCGACGTGGCGACCGCCCGACCCTCGCCCTGTTCACCGGCACGCCGTGGTCGAACACGATCGCCGAGACGTTCGTCTGGCAGACCTACCTGCAGCCCGACGTCCTGGCCGAAGCGGGCATCGAGCACTTCGACGCGTGGGCCGCGGTGTTCGTCGAGTACGAGACGCTCGTCGAGATCACGCCGGACGCCGGCGCCGTCCGCCTCGTGCAACGCCCGTCGCGGATCCGCAACCTGCCCGAGCTGCGCCGGATGCTCGCCCGCTGCTCGGACATCCTGCGTCCCGACGAACTGGGCCTGGAACGTCCGCAGCGGCGCGAGCAGACCGTCGTCTGCCCGCCGGGCGAGGGGCAGCTGCAGTTCGTGCGCTCGCTGGCCGCGCGGGTCGACAAGATCCGCCGCGAGCAGGTGCGCGCCGAACCCGGTGGCGACAACATGCTGGCCGTCTGCGGCGACGGCCGGCGCGCCGCACTCGACCCACGACTGGTCGGCGTCGACGAGGACTCGTCCAAGCTCACCGCGGTCGCCGACGCCGTCGCCGAGCTGCACCACGCGCACGCCGAGCAGACGTTCCCGGGCAGCGACGTCCCGGGCGTGCTGCAGGTGATCTTCTGCGATCAGGGCACGCCGGGTTCCGACGGCCCGCAGACCTACGGACGGCTCCGGATCGCCCTGGCCGGACGCGGCATCGCGCCCGAGCGGGTGCGGTGGGTGCACGAGGCGCGCACCCCCGACGAACGCACCCGGCTGTTCGCACAGTGCCGGTCAGGGGAGGTGTCGGTGCTCATCGGCTCGACCGACACACTCGGCGTCGGCACGAACGTCCAGACCCGGCTGCGGGCGATCCACCATGCCGACGCGCCGTGGCGACCGTCGGACATCGAGCAGCGCGAGGGGCGCGCATTCCGCCCCGGCAACCTGAACCCCGTCGTCGACGTCCGGCGCTACGTCACCAGGAGCACCTTCGATGCCTTCATGTGGCAGGCGCTGCAGCGAAAGGCCGCGTTCGTCGAGCAGCTCTACCGCACCGACCCGGGCGTCCGCTCCGTCGACGACCTCGGCGACGCGGTCCTGACCTACGCCGAGGTCAAGGCGCTGGCCACCGGGAACGCGCTGCTGCTGGAGCAGGCGCAGGCCGCAGCCGACGTCGCCCGCTTGCGGCTGCTGCGCTCGATCAACCTGCAGTCGCTCACTGCGGCCCGTGCCCGGCTCGCCGAGGCCGAACAGGCCGAGTACCGCCTGCACCAGCAGTCGCTGCTGCTGCACGCGGCACGCGAGCGGGTGACGGCGATCGGCGAGGCGAGCGATCCGGAGGCAGACGTCCGGCTCGCGGCGAAGGCCCTGCGCGAACGGCTGCTCATGCCGACGACGGACGATCCGGCGCCGGTGCGGGCGCCGTGGCGCGGCCTGGGGATCGAGCTGCTGCCCGAGGGCGGTTGGAGCGCTCGCGCCGCCGACGTCGTGTCGTTGCGCATCACGGTGGCGCACCGTCGGGCCGACGAGATCGCCCTACCGCTGACCCTGCTGCGCGGTAGCGCGGCGGCATGCGCAAAATCGCTGGTGACCCAGCTGCGACGCTGGCTGGCCCGGCTCGACGAACGGATCATCGAGGTCGAGCAGGCCTCATCCGATGCTCACGACGCCGGCGAACTCGAGAAGCGGACGATCAGCGAGCACCGGTTCACCCGGACGGACGAACTCGCCGCGGCCGAGGCGCGACTGGCGCAGATCAACACCGCCCTCGAGGCGCCGATCACGCAGGACGCGACGAGCGCCGCCTGACTGCGTTCG
>CAZZVT010000071.1:0-7718 GCA_964657545.1 uncultured Jatrophihabitantaceae bacterium | reverse complement strand
AGTTGGCGTTCAATCAGTTGGGCCTGGGCTTGGGCCCGGGCGGCGGGGGAGTGGCGTCGGTGACCGTGCCGGGTTTCTCGTCGTCGCCGCGCAGTCCCTCACGCAGGCCCTGCGCGGAGTCCTTGGCGGTGGCCGCCAGCTTGCCGGCGCGGTCCTTGGCCTTGTCGGCGAGCGGACCTGCCTTCTTCTGCAGCTCCTCGACCTTCGGTCCGGCCTTCTCGCGCAGCTCGTCGATCTTCGGGGCTGCCTTCTTCTGCAGCTCCTCGGTCTTGTCCTTCATCCTGTCCAGGAAACCCATGGCCGCAGTCTAAGTCAGTCAGCGGTGCCCGGTGGGCGAGCGGCGAAAGAGGCGGACGCCGGGGTCATGCCTCGTCATTGCGGGAAACGACGCGGCCCGGCCCCGGCGATCCACCGGCGAGCAGACCATGATGGGCCACGTCCCTCCACAGACCGTGACTCATATATGATCCGTGTAAAGTATGCACCTGAGGGGCGGTCTGCGCTAACGGAACGCTCGCCCGCGTGTCGTCCCGGCGTGATTACGCTCGACGGATGGCCGTCACGAGCACCCGTCGCGCGATCGTCCGGGTGGTCGACGGCGTCGCACCGGCACGCCTGCCCGACGATCTGGCGGTCGAGGAGCCGCTCGTTCTCGGCCTGGCCGGCGAGGCGATCGCGACCCTGATGCGGACGCCGGGTCACGACCTCGAGCTCACCGCCGGCTGGTTGGTCGTCGAGTCCGGCGTGCGTCGGGCCGACGACATCCGCCAGCTTCGCCAGTGCCGCGAGGACGACACCGACCGCGTGCACATCACCCTGGCGGCGGGCGTGCGCGAGCCCCGGCCCCGGGCCTTCGTCACCTCGGCGGCGTGCGGGGTGTGCAGCGCCGACGTCCTCGATCTGTCGCTGCTCGTCGAGGGGCCACCGCACACGCCGGGGTTCGCGGTGTCACACGAGGTGCTGGCCGCGCTGCCCGACGCCATGCGCCGGCAACAGAAGACGTTCGACCGGACGGGTGCCGTCCATGCCGCCGCGCTCGTGTCGTCCGACGGCACGCTGGGGCGGGTGCGCGAGGACGTCGGCCGGCACAATGCCGTCGACAAGGTGGTGGGCCGGGCGCTCTTCGACGGTCGGCTGCCGGCGCGCGATCTGCTGCTCGTCGTCAGCGGCCGGGTGTCGTTCGAGATCGTGCAGAAGGCCGTGGCTGCGGGCGCAGCCGGCATCGTCGCCGTGTCGGCGCCCTCGAGCCTGGCCGTCGACCTCGCCCGCGAGCACGACCTGCTGCTCGCCGGCATGGTGCGACGCGGCCGACTGAACGTCTACGCCGGCGAGCACCTACTCACCCAGCCCGTCCCTCGCTGAGCTGCCGGCCCGGGCGGCGTCGATGTCGGCCCAGGTGTCGCAGTCGCGGCCCCAGCCGTGCGGATCGGGCACGTCGATGACCGCCGCGGACGTCGTGAGGCTCCGCATCGACGCACCGGCCGGCGGGCCCGATCCGGTCACCACCCGGCACAGGGCGTCGCGCCGCCAGGCTGCGGCCAGGTGGTTCCGCCGCCCGGCGTCGTCGACGAGCATCGCCACATCGACGGCGCGGTCGGCCGTTGCCAGAGCGGCTCGCAGCACCGGTACTGCCGGCGCCACCGAGGGCAGATCCGCGGCGAGGACCAGCACGACGTCTGCCGCGATGCCCGCGAGTCCGGCTGCGATGCCGGCCACCGGGCCGCCCCCGGGTGGGTCCTCGAGGCACCAGATCAGCCGACGGTCGGTGCCCACCTCGCGCTGCCGCCCGACGATTACGACGCGTGCGGCATCGGGTACGGCGGCGACGACGTGCTCGAGCAACGTGCGGCCGCGGACGTCGACGGCGGGCTTGTCGACACCTCCGAGCCTGCGGCCGGCACCGCCGGCGAGGATGAGGGCGTCGTACACAGCGCCGACAGTATCGACGGCGGGCGCATCCGGCCGGTCCGTAGGCTCACGCACCATGTCCGCCGCCACCGGAGCCCACGCCGCGGTGGCGTCCGTGATCGGCGTGGTCGTCTGCGCGGTCGCGTCGCCGTACCTGGCCCGGCTCACCGTGAGCGTGCCCGACCGGGACAACGCCCGCTGGTGGACCGGCGCACCGGTGGGCCGTCAGCGCGTTGTCGTCACCGCAGTGATCGCCGCGGTACTCGGTGGGCTGGCCGGTGCCGCGGCCGGCCTCGCAGCGGTGCTGCCGGCGTTGCTGATCCTGGCGCTGGCGTGCGCCCCGCTCGTGGTGATCGACTACGAGGTCCACCGGTTGCCCAACCGGCTGGTCTACGTCGCCGTGACGGGCGAGGCGGTGCTGTTCACCCTTGCAGCCCTTGCGCAGCACGACTGGCACCGGTGGCTGCGCGGCGTCGAGGGTGCGGCGGCCGTGTTCGCGGTGCTGTTCCTGCTGGCCTTCGCCTCACCCAGGTCGTTCGGCTTCGGCGACGTCCGGCTCGGCGCGGTGCTGGGCGGCTACCTCGGCTGGTTCGGCTGGGGCTACGTCTACTACGGGATCTTCTGCGGGTTCCTGCTCGGCGCCGCGGTGTCGATCGTCCTGATCGGCACGCGGCGGGCGGGGATGAAGTCGGCCATCGCGTTCGGTCCGATGCTGATCTTCGGCGCGCTGCTGGTCCTCGCGTTCGACCTCGTTCCGTCCCTTGTCTGAGTACGTCCGTACTGTCGAGGCATGACTTCCCCAGTCCGGCCCGGACCCACGGTGTTCGTCCTGTTCGGTGCCACCGGCGACCTCGCCAAGCGCATGGTGCTGCCGGCGTTCTACACCCTGGCGAAAGAGGGTCTGCTGCCCGACAAGTGGATGCTCGTCGGCAACGGCCGCGGCGACGTCTCGCACTACGACTTCCAGAAGCATGTCCAGGAGGTGCTCACCGACGCGGGCGAGAAGCTCGGCGACAGCACCTGGAAGGCCTTCGAGCAGCGGCTGCGGTTCGCTGGCGGCGGCTTCGAGAAGTCCGACCCGGGTAGCCTGCTCGACGTCCTGGCCGAGGCGCGCAAGGAGGTCGGTCGCGACGCGCAACTCGTCCACTACCTGGCCGTGCCGCCCGTCGCCTTCGGAGGCCTGACCGAGGGCCTCGGTGAACACGATCTGGCCAAGGGCGCGCGCGTGGTCTACGAGAAGCCGTTCGGCACGTCGGCGCAGAAGTTCCGCGAGCTCGACAAGCAGGTGCATCAGGTTCTCGACGAGGAGCAGGTCTTTCGGATCGACCACTTCCTGGGCAAGGAGGCGACGCAGAACCTGCATGTGCTGCGCTTCGCCAACGGCCTGTTCGACGCCGCGTGGTGCAACAAGAGCGTGCGCGCCGTCCAGATCGACGTCCCCGAGCAACTGGGCATCGCCGACCGCGCCGAGTTCTACGACGCCACCGGCGCGGTGCTCGACATGCTCGTCACCCACCTGTTCCAGGTCGCGGCCGAGATCGCCATGGAGCCGCCGAAGAGCCTGGGCTCCGACGACCTGCAGGCCGCCCGCGAGCAGGTCATCAGCTGCTTCCGCCCGCTCGACCCGAAGGAGGTCGTGCTGGGCCAGTTCGACGGTTACACCGCGACGACGGGGATCGACGACAAGTCGAGCACCGACACCTTCGTGGCCGCGCGGATGTGGGTCGACAACGACCGCTGGCGCGACGTGCCGTTCCTGCTGCGGACGGGCAAGCGGCTGAACCAGAGCCACCAGCGGGTCAGCCTGATCATGCGCGACCCCGACGACGGCCCGCTCGCGGACATCCCGAAGGACGGCAACGTGCTGTCCTTCGACCTGTCCGGCAACGGCGCGATCGTCCTGCGCATGGTCACCAAGAAGCCGGGGCCGGCCCTGGTGCTCGAGCCGGCCGAGATCGGGTTGAAGCTCGAGACGGTGGCCGGTGCGGATCCGCTGCCGCCCTACGTCCGGCTCATCCACGACGTGCTCGTCGGCGACCGCGGCCTGTTCACCCGTCCCGACGGCCTCGCCGCGGTCTGGGAGGCGGCCGGCCCGTTGCTCGACAACCCCCCGAAGCCGCAGCCGTACCCGGTCAACTCGTGGGGTCCCGAGGCCGCCCGCGAGCTGGCTGCACCCGACGGCTGGCTGCTCGGCGAGTAGCAGGTCGGTCTGGGACACTTCTGAGGTGCTTCGTTGGATCACGGCCGGTGAGTCGCACGGCCCTGCGCTGGTGGCCGTCCTCGACGGGTTGCCCTCGGGTGTCGAGGTCGTCACGACCGACCTGACCCGTGAGCTGGCCCGTCGCCGGTTGGGGTACGGCCGCGGCGCACGGATGAAGTTCGAGCAGGACGAGGTCGAACTCACCGGCGGGGTGCGGCACGGCCTGACCATGGGCGGCCCGGTGGCCGTGCGGGTCGGCAACACCGAATGGCCCAAGTGGGAGCAGGTGATGTCGGCCGACCCCATCGATGCCGACGTGCTGGCTGCGCTGGCCCGCAACGCACCGCTCACCCGGCCCCGCCCGGGGCATGCCGATCTTGCGGGCATGCAGAAGTACGACGTCGACGACGCCCGGCCGATCCTCGAGCGCGCCAGCGCCCGTGAGACGGCGGCCCGCGTCGCGCTGGGCACCATCGCGCGCGCGTTCCTGCAGCAGGCGCTCGGCGTCGAGATCGTGTCGCACGTCGTGGGCATCGGATCGGTGACCGCACCGCCCGGGGTCGTGCCGCTGCCGGCCGACGCCGACGCAGTCGACGGCTCCGACGTCCGCTGTTTCGACGACGCGACGAGCACGGCGATGGTCGAGGAGATCGATCGCACCCGCAAGGACGGCGACACCCTCGGTGGCGTCGTCGAGGTACTGGCCTACGGCCTGCCGCCGGGGCTCGGCAGTTTCACCCACGGCGACCGTCGTCTCGACGCGCGGCTGGCCGCGGTGCTCATGGGCATCCAGGCGATCAAGGGCGTCGAGGTCGGCGACGGCTTCGAGCTGGCCCGGATCCGCGGATCGCAGGCGCACGACGAGATCGTCCGCAGCGACGGCACGATCCGGCGCGTCTCCGGCCGCTCGGGTGGCACCGAAGGCGGTATGACCACCGGCGAGGTGCTGCGCGTGCGGGCGGCGATGAAGCCCATCTCGACGGTGCCACGCGCACTGCGCACGGTCGACACCGAGACCGGTGAGCCGGCTGTGGCGATCAACCAACGGTCCGACGTGTGCGCGGTGCCCGCTGCCGGCGTCGTGGCCGAGGCCATGGTCGCCCTGGTGCTCGCCGAGGTGGCGCTCGAGAAGTTCGGCGGCGACTCGGTGGCCGAGACCCGACGCAACGCCGATGCCTACCTCAAGCGCCTGGTCGAGCGCGGCCTGGCAGCGCCGCAATGACCCGGACCGCCTCCCACACCATGGGACGGGCTGCATGAGCCCCCGCGTGGTGCTCGTCGGGTTGCCAGGGGCGGGCAAGAGCACCAGCGGCCGCCGGCTCGCCAAGATTCTTGCGCTGCCCTTCGCGGACTCGGACGATCTTGTCGAATCCGCTGCCGGCCGCTCCGTGGGCGAGATCTTCGCCGACGACGGCGAGGAGGCGTTCCGCGATGCGGAGGCGGCCGCGATCGCCGCCGCGCTCGTCGATTTCGACGGGGTGCTCGCCCTCGGCGGCGGTGCGTTGAACCGGCCCGCCACCCGCGCGGCGCTGTCGTCCGTCGGGGTTGCGGTGGTCGTCCTGCGCGCCGAGCTGACCACGCTCGGTGCGCGGGTGGGTGACGCTCGCACCCGGCCGCTGCTCGTCGCCGATCCCGCCGGGCGGCTCGCCGACCTCGCCACCCGGCGGGCCCCGCTGTACGACGAGGTCGCGACGTTCGTCGTCGACACCGACCACCGCACGCCCGGCCAGGTCGCGGCCACGGTCGCCGCCCGACTGCACGAGCGGCGGGTGCGCACATGAGCGTCACACGTATCGTCGTCGACGGCGCACAGCCGTACCCGGTGCTGGTGGGCCGCGACCTCGACGACGAGCTCGCGCCGCTGTTGACCGGCGCGTCGCGGGTGGCGATCGTGCATCCTCCGACCCTCACCGAGCGGGCCGACGCCGTCCGCGCCCGCCTGGACGCCCGGGGCTTCGCTGCGCACACCCTCGAGGTGCCCGACGGTGAGGACGCCAAGACCCTGGCCGTCGCCGAATCGTGCTGGAACACCCTGGGACAGCTCGGCTTCACCCGGTCGGACGCCGTTGTGGGCCTGGGCGGGGGAGCGACGACCGACCTCGCCGGCTGGGTCGCCGCGGCCTGGCTGCGCGGTGTGCGAGTGGTGCACGTGGCCACCACGCTGGCCGGCATGGTCGACGCCGCGGTCGGCGGCAAGACCGGCGTCAACACCTCGGCGGGCAAGAACCTCATCGGCGCGTTCCACCCGCCGGCAGGCGTGCTGTGCGACCTCGCTTTCCTCGAGACGCTGCCGGGCGCGGACTACGTGGCCGGGCTGGCCGAGGTGGTCAAATGCGGGTTCATCGCCGATCCGACGATCCTGGAACTCATCGAGGCCGATCCGCAGGCGGCGACGCAGGCCGGCAACACCGTCGAGCGTGAGCTCGTCGAACGATCGGTACGGGTCAAGGCACACGTGGTCGGCGCGGATCTCACCGAACAGGGCCTGCGCGAGATCCTGAACTACGGGCACACGCTGGGCCACGCGATCGAGCGGGCCGAGGGTTACCGCTGGCGACACGGCGACGCGGTATCGGTCGGTCTGGTCTACGCCGCGGCGCTCGGGCGGCGTCTCGCGCGTCTCGACACCGCGACCGCCGAGCGGCACCGCGCGGTGCTCGCCGCGCTGGGCCTGCCGACGACCTTCCGGGCCGACGCTTTCCCCCAGCTGCTCGAGACGATGCGCATCGACAAGAAGTCGCGTGGTAACCGGCTGCGCTTCGTCGTGCTCGACGGTCTGGCCCGCCCCGGCACGGCCGAGAACCCCGCCCCCGACGTCCTGGTCGACGCCTACGCCGAGGTGGCCTCATGAGTGCTCGCGTGTTGGTGCTGAACGGCCCCAATCTGGGACGGCTGGGCACCCGGGAACCAGAGATCTACGGCAGCACCACGCACGCCGAGCTCGCGGCGCTCTGCGTGCGCGCCGGGGCCGAGCTGGGTCTCGACGTCGAGGTCCGCCAGAGCGAGTACGAGGGCGACCTTCTGGGGTGGCTGCACGAAGCGGCTGACGACAGCCGACCGGTCGTCCTGAACGCCGGCGCGCTGACCCACACGTCGGTCGCGCTCGGCGATGCGTGCGCGATGCTGAGCTCCCCGCTGATCGAGGTGCACCTCAGCAACGTCCATCGACGAGAGGCGTTCCGCCACCACAGTTTCGTGTCGGTGCACGCCACCGGGGTCATCGTCGGCCTGGGCGTCGAGGGCTACGTGCTGGCGCTGTCCTGGTTGTCGTCGGCGCTCGCGGGCGGCGACGCATGAAGGTTCTCGATCTGTACCAGCGCGCGAATCGGGTACCGGTCGTCGGCCGAGGCGCCTTCTCGTTCGCCTTCGCGCTCAAGGCGCCCTACTTCCTGACCATCGCCCCGACGCTCGTCGAGCTGCGCCCGAACCACGCCGAGGTCCGGGTGCGCAAGTGGTGGGGCGTGCACAACCACATCGGCACCGTGCATGTGATCGCAGTGGCCAACGGCATGGAGATGGCCATGGGCGCCCTCGCCGAGGCGACCATACCTTCGCACCTGCGTTGGATACCTAAAGGTATGGAGCTTGAGTATCTCGCGATGTCCGACTC
>CAZZVT010000070.1:0-16146 GCA_964657545.1 uncultured Jatrophihabitantaceae bacterium | reverse complement strand
GCGCTCGAGGAGCAGGAGACCCAGAACAAGGCGCGTGCGGTGCTGCAGGCGATCGCCACCGCCGAGACTCTGCGGACCGTGACGTGAGCGCCCCGACTCGCACGCGGGGTCGCAACTCCGAATACGCGGTGGCCCTGCTGGTCGATCTGCTGGCTGCCGGAGTGGCTCTGCTGGTAGGTGGGCGGACCTGGCAGACGATCACGACACCCCTGGCGAATCGCAACGACGTGCTCGACGTCGACGGCCGCACGATCGACTCGGCCTCGACCGCGCTCGCCCTCGTCGCGCTGGCCGGGGTGGTGGCTGTCCTGGCGACGCGCGGCCTGGTGCGCCGGATCGTCGGCGCGGTTATCGCGCTGTCCGGAGCGGGCCTGATCTGGCGGGCGGCCGAATCGTTCGGTGCCATCGGCGTGAGCCGCGCCCGCACCCTGGTCGTCGACCGGCACAAGACGGTCGGCGCGACGGCGACGCCGCCACGCATCGAGGTGCACACGGTCTGGCCGGCCGTCGTGCTCGCGTGCGGTGTGCTCGTCATGCTCGCCGGACTGCTGATCGCGTGGCACGGGCACCGGTGGCGGGCGATGTCGACGCGGTACGAGAACCGCTCGGTGGCCGAGGCCGCGGCTCGGGCCAAGGCGGAGGAGAACCCGCAGAAGGCCGCCGCGTCACTGTGGACGGCATTGGATCGCGGTGAGGATCCGACTTCGCGGTGAGCACACCCGGCGGGGAAACACCCGCTCGCCGTAGCTACCCTGGGGCCACGGCCGAAGCACTGCCGAGGGAGGCCGGTCCACAGGTGTCTGTGTTGGATGAGATTGTCGCTGGCGTTCGCGAGGACGTCGCGCGACGCGAGGCTGCTTTGCCTCTCGAGATCATGCGGGAACACGCGGCCGTCGCCCGAGTGGCCCGCGATGCGTATTCCGCGCTGCGGGCACCCGGCGTGGGCGTCATCGCCGAGGTCAAGCGGCGGAGTCCGTCCAAGGGCCCCCTCGCCTCGATCACCGACCCCGCGCGGCTTGCCAGCCAGTACGAGGCCGGTGGCGCTCGGGTCGTCAGCGTGCTGACCGAGGAACGGCGGTTCGGTGGGTCGCTCGACGATCTCGACGCGGTACGGGCCGCGGTGCAGATTCCGGTGCTGCGCAAGGACTTCGTGGTCGGCTCCTACCAGGTGCATGAGGCACGCGCGCACGGCGCCGACATCGTGCTGCTGATCGTCGCCGCCCTCGAGCAGAACGCGCTCATCGGCCTGCGTGAGCGTGTCGAGTCACTGGGCATGACCGCGCTCGTCGAGGTGCACACCGAGGACGAAGCCTCCCGCGCCCTCGACGCCGGTGCGCGTGTCATCGGCGTCAATGCCCGCGACCTGCGCACCCTCGAGGTTGATCGTTCGACCTTCGAACGCATCGCCCCCGGGTTGCCGAGCAGCGTGGTCAAGATCGCCGAGTCCGGCGTCCGCGGGCCCCTCGACCTGATCGAGTACGCCGCGTGCGGAGCCGACGCCGTGCTCGTCGGCGAGACCCTGGTGACCGGTGCCGACCCGCGCCAGGCCGTCGCGGAACTCGTCACCGCCGGCGCACACCCCGCCACACCGCGCCCGTCCCGCTGAGCCCGCCGACCCTCGCGCCCAGCCATTTCGGTACCGATTCTGCCGCCCTTTTGCTCTGCTCGCTCTCACTGAGCGCGCGCTCACTCTGACTGAGCAGAGCAAAAACGCGCGCAGGTGATACCTGCATCGTCGAGGTAGCACCAGGGGGTGTGGACACGGCGCCTTGCCGTCCACAGGCTGGATGCGTCGAGCGATGCGATGACGTATCTGTCGGGCACGGTCGTCGTATGCCGGCTGACGAAGAGATACGTGTTGGTGACTACCTGCTGTCCGAGGTCATGCGCAGGGTTCGCCGCACCGCCGATCTGAGCCAGCGTGAGCTGGCCAAACACGCCGGCGTCAGCAACGCGCTCGTCGGTTCCATCGAGAGCGGGAAGGTCGCACCGTCGCTGGCGGTGTTGCAACGACTTCTGAACACAGCCGGCTACCGGCTGGTCGTGGTTGACGTCGACGGCCATCTGGTGGTGCCCCTGCAGGTGTGGCAGGACGTTCAGGATCTTGCCGGCCGACGCTTCCCAGCGCATCTCGACACCATCCTGGATCCCGTCTTCGGTGAGTGGTGGGCCGATGTGTACGGCCTCGCCGCGCCGCCGGAGACCTTTCGACGCAGCCGTGCGCATCGCGATTGGATCAGGCGCGTCAGCCGGTGGGAGGTCCGCGTCGCCATGCTGCGCAACGTGCCGCGCCCCGACCCGCCGCGAGGGTTGGCGATGCACCTGCGATTCGGGCAGCTGCAGGCAATGTTCAAGGCTCAGGACGGCGGCGCAACCATGAAGTCCTTGATCGGGGACGCACTGGACGACGGGTGCGACGAGTGCGACGACCTGGACGGGTTCGGCCCGGATCGGGACCCCGGGGAATCGACGTTGTCGGCGTGAACGGCGGTGACTCAGCCGGAACGGCGGAAGACGCTGACGGCCCACTCCGCGTCGACGCGCCACGGCCGCAGGTCCCAGGTGGCGAAACGGTGCTCGAGCAGCAACCCGGCTCCAGCAGCGTCACGATCAAGATCGGTGACGGTGTATTCACGGTCGGTCGCGAAGCCGCAGACGAGTACTCCGTCCGGCGTCAGGCAGTCGGCGAGCCCGGCGATCACCGACGTCTCGGTGCCGGGCGTCAGGTAGACGAGCACGTTTCCGGCGAGCACCACCGCGTCGAAGGGCTGGTCGGTCGTGAAGTCGGCGAGGTCACCGACCACCCAGACCGGTCCGGGATGGTCGACCCGCGCGGCGGCGAGGAGAACCTCGTCGGCGTCGACGCCGGTCACCGAGTGGCCGCGCGCGGCCAGCGCCGCCCCGACCCGGCCGGGGCCGCACCCGCCGTCGAGCACCCGGGCGCCGCGGGGCAGCAGTGCGTCGACGAACCGGGCCTCGCCGTCGATGTCGGTGCCGTCCGCAGCCAGCGCCCGGAACCGCTCGACGTAGTCGAACGAGTGGTCGGGTCCGAACTCGGTGAACCAGCGCAGGGGCGCGCCGCCCGGTCGGGTCGTTCGCTCATCGCTCACCGCCCGCACAGTAACGGCGCTCGGATCGCGCTCGCATCGCCCGGTAAGCTCGTCTCGTGCATTCGGACCAGCTTGCAGCAGCCCCCCTGTGCGGCCGATGGGGCGGCCGATGGCGTCGGTGACGCCCCGTCACCCTGTCGCCGGGCCACTCGGCCCACCCGCCCAACCGGAGCCAGCCATGAGCACGATCACGCCCGTAACCACGACCACGCCCGCCCTCCGCACCGTCGACGACACCGGCCACTTCGGCCCCTACGGCGGACGCTTCGTCCCCGAGGCGCTCGTCGCGGCGATCGACAGCCTCACCGCCGCGTTCCACGAGACGCAGGCAGACCCCGGGTTCCGCGCCGAACTCGCCCGACTGCACCGCGACTACAGCGGCCGGCCCTCGCCGCTGACCGACGTCCCGAAGTTCGCCGAGCACGCCGGTGGCGCGCGGATCCTGCTCAAGCGCGAGGACCTCAACCACACCGGTTCACACAAGATCAACAATGTGCTGGGCCAGGGCCTGCTCACGCAGCGAATCGGCAAGAAGCGGGTCATCGCCGAGACCGGCGCGGGGCAGCACGGCGTGGCCACCGCCACCGCGGCGGCGCTGTTCGGGCTCGAGTGCGTCGTCTACATGGGCGAGGAGGACACCCGCCGCCAGGCGCTGAACGTGGCCCGCATGCGGCTGCTCGGCGCCGAGGTCGTGCCCGTCACCACCGGCTCGCGCACGCTGAAGGACGCGATCAACGAGGCCATGCGCGACTGGGTCACCAACGTCGAGACCACGAACTACATCTTCGGCACCGCGGCCGGGCCGCACCCGTTCCCGACGATGGTGCGTGAGTACCAGCGCATCATCGGCGACGAGGCGCGTGAGCAGATGCTCGAGCGGGTCGGGCGGCTGCCCGACGTCGTCGCTGCGTGCGTCGGTGGGGGCTCGAACGCCATCGGCATCTTCACCGCCTTCCTCGACGACACCGACGTCCGGCTCGTCGGGCTCGAGGCGGCCGGCGACGGCGTCGAGACGGGCCGGCACGCGGCGTCGATCAGCGGTGGCACCCCTGGCGTACTGCATGGCGCGCGCTCGTACCTGCTGCAGGACGAGAACGGTCAGACGGTCGAGTCGCACTCGATCTCGGCGGGCCTCGACTACCCCGGTGTCGGGCCCGAGCATTCCTACCTGCACGACATCGGCCGCGCCGAGTACCGCCCGATCACCGACACCGAGGCGATGGAGGCGTTCTCGCTGCTGTCGCGCACCGAGGGCATCATCCCGGCCATCGAGTCCGCGCACGCCCTCGCCGGCGCGCTGGTGCTGGGCCGCGAACTCGGCCCCGACGGCGTCATCCTGGTCAACCTGTCCGGGCGCGGCGACAAGGACGTCGAGACCGCGTCGCGCTGGTTCGGGCTGACCCCCGCCGAGCCCCAGGACGCGGGCGCGACCCCCGGCGGCCCCACCGGTATCCAGCCGTGAGCGCGCTGTCCGACGCACTCGCCAAGGCGAGGGCCGACGGACGGGCCGCGCTGATCGGCTATCTGCCGGTCGGCTACCCGGACGTCGAGGTGTCGATCGCGGCGATGCGCGCGCTCGTCGAGGGCGGCTGCGACGTCGTCGAGGTCGGTATCCCCTACAGCGACCCCGTCATGGACGGCCCGACGATCCAGGCCGCCACCGAGCCCGCTGTGCGTGCGGGGGTCGGCGTACGCGACGCGCTGGCGGCCGTCGCCGCGGTCGTCGACGCCGGCGGCGCGGCGGTCACGATGGGCTACTGGAACCAGATCGAGCGCTACGGGGTCGAGCGCTATGCCGCCGATCTCGCGGCGGCCGGCGGCTCGGGTGCCATCACGCCCGACCTCATCCCGGACGAGGCGGACGACTGGATCTCCGCCACCGACACCCATGCGCTCGACCGGATCTTCCTGGTCGCGCCGTCGTCCACCGACGCGCGGATCGCCTCCACGGCGGCGGCGTCACGGGGCTTCGTCTACGCCGCGGCGGTCATGGGCGTGACGGGCGCCCGGGCCAGCGTCGGCGACGCCGCGGCCGGCCTCGTCGCCCGCTTCCGCAGCCTCGCACCCGACGTCGCGGTGTGTGTCGGTCTCGGCGTGTCCACCGGCGACCAGGCGGCCGAGATCGCCGCGTTCGCCGACGGCGTCATCGTCGGCTCGGCCCTCGTGCGGTGCCTGCTCGACTCACCCGACGAGCGAGGGGTCGACGCGGTGCGCGAGCTGTCCCGCGAGCTCGCCGCCGGCGTTCGCCGCTGACGCACCCGAGCGGACACAGCGGCCGGAGCAGGGTTGTCGGGGCTCCGGCGGCCTCGCGCCAGTTGAAGCCCCGACAGCTCCGATCGGCTGCCGGGCTACGGGACGAGCAGCAGCTTGCCGGTGGTCCGTCGACCTTCGAGGTCGGCGTAGGCGCGGGCGGCGTCGGCCAACGGGTAGCGGCCACCGATCGCGATCCGCAGCGTGCCGTCGGCGATGCCCGCGAAGACATCCCCGGCTCGCTCCCGCAGTTCTTCCGGCGTCACGAGGTAGTCGCCGAGCATCGGCCGGGTGACGTACAGCGAGCCGTGCCGGTTGAGCTGCTGCACGTCGAAGGGCGGCACCTGACCGCTCGCCCCACCGAACACCGCGAGCAGCCCGCGGCGGCGCAGGGAGCGCAGTGACGCGTCGAAGGTGTCTTTGCCGACCCCGTCGTAGACCACATCGACACCGCCGGGGACGATGGCGCGCACCTCGCCGGCCAGGGCGTCGGCGTCGCCGGTGACGTCGGTGCGCAGGACGTGATCGGCGCCGGCCTCGCGGGCCACAGCCACCTTCGCCGCGCTGCCGACCGTCGCGATCACCTGCGCGCCCTGCGCCTTGGCCATCTGCACCAGCAACGCGCCGGTGCCACCCGCCGCCGCGTGGATCAACACCGTTTCGCCCTGCGCGACGACGTGCGTCGCGTGCACCAGGTAGTGCGCGGTCATGCCCTGCAGCATTGCGGCGGCCGCGATCTCGGCGTCGACGCCGTCGGGCACGGCGACCGTCGATCCGGCGTCCACCAGAACCACCTCGGCGTGCGCGCCGCCGGCGGCCTTGGCGGTGGCCACCACGTCTCCGACCGCGAAGTCGGTGACGCCCTCGCCGATCTCGACCACCTCGCCCGCGCACTCGTCGCCCAGCGCGTACGGCAGCGGCGCCGGGTAGGTTCCCTCGCGCAGGTAGACGTCCCGGAAGTTCACGCCGGACGCGTGGACCAGCACGACGAGCTGCCCGGGGCCGGCCTGCGGGCGGGGAACGGAGCGGATCTCGAGCACGTCGGCGCCGCCGTGCTTCGGCACGATCAGGGCACGGATGTCGGTGTCGGCTGGCATGCTGCCAACCGTAGCGGCGGTCTGGAGCGATCCGACAGCTACCGTGGTCGCGTGCAACCGCTCGCCTCGATCCCGAGCCCCACGCAGAGCGTGTGGCACCTCGGACCGTTCCCGGTGCGGGCGTACGCGCTGTGCATCATCGCCGGCATCCTGGTCGCGGTCTGGTTGACGACCCGCCGGTGGATCGAGCGGGGCGGGAAGTCCGAGCACGTCTGGGACGTCGCTGCCTGGGCGATCGTATTCGGCATCCTCGGCGGCCGGATCTACCACGTGATCTCGGACCCCGAGCTGTACTTCAAGTCCGGCGAGGACCCGGTCAACGCGCTGAAGATCTGGGACGGCGGCCTCGGCATCTGGGGCGCCATCGCGTTGGGGACGCTGGGCGCCTACATCGGCTGCCGGCGCCGCGGCATCGACCTGCGGGTCTTCGCCGACGCCGCCGTGCCGGGTGTCATCTTCGCCCAGGCCATCGGGCGCATGGGCAACTGGTTCAACAACGAGCTCTACGGGTCGTCGACCTCGCTGCCGTGGGGTCTGAAGGTGCACTGCCTCGACGTCGCCACCGGCCACACCACCCGCTTCGGCACCGCCGACGGCGGCCAGGTCTGCAACGGCAGCGCACTCGTGCACGGGATGTACCAGCCGACGTTCCTCTACGAACTGCTGTGGGACGTCGCGATCGGTGTGCTGCTGCTCGTGATCGACCGACGGCGAAGGCTCGGCCGCGGAAATGTCATGGCGCTCTACGTCATGGGTTACACCGCCGGACGGGTGTGGATCGAGGCGCTGCGCACCGACCATGCCAATCACATCCTGGGCCTGCGGCTCAACGTCTGGACGGCGATCATCGTCTTCATCCTGGGGTTGATCTACTTCCTGCTGCACCAGGGTTTCCGGGCGCCGCGGGAGTCGACTCCGTACTACGCCGAGCGTGTGCTCGAATCCGAGCCGGTCGCCAACCCTTGACCGACCGACCGGTCGGTCTCTAGGGTCGGCCGGGTGGAGGAGTTACCCGGCGTCGACCTGGTTCGACTGACCACCTGGCTCGACAGCGAGCGCCCCGGCCTTCGGCAGGGCGAGCTCGCCGGCGAGGTCGTGGCGGGCGGGAAGTCGAACCTCACCTACCGCGTCACCGACGGCTCCGCGACGTGGGCGCTGCGCCGCCCGCCGCTGGCACACGTGCTGCCCACCGCACACGACATGGTCCGCGAGTTCACCGTCATCAACGCACTGGCCACGACCGAGGTCCCGGTGCCGTCGGCCGTCGCGCTGTGCCGGGATCCCGACGTCCTGGGCGCACCGTTCTACCTGATGGACTTCGTCGACGGCGTTGTGCTGGACAAGCCCGACCTCGTCGCCGGGCTCGAATTCGATGCGGCCGCACGGGCCTGCGAACTGCTCGTCGACACACTCATTTCCCTGCACGACGTCGAGCCGCAGGCCGTGGGCCTGCAGGAGTTCGGTCGCCCCGACGGCTTCCTGGCCCGCCAGCTACGTCGGTGGTCGGCGCAGTGGGAGGCGTCCGAGACGCGCCCGCTCGACGTGCTGGGCACGGTCGTCGAACGACTGCAGGCCACGATGCCGGCCCAGTCCGCACCCGGCATCGTGCACGGCGACTACCGGCTCACGAACGTCATGTTCACCCCCGAGGTCACCGCCATCCCGGCCGTCCTGGACTGGGAGATGGCGACCCTCGGCGACCCGCTCACCGACGTCGGACTGCTCGTCGTCTACACCGACATCTCGGCGAGGGGAACGTTGACCGGGCCGCCGATGGCGCCCGAGCAGGGCTTCTGGACGGTCGCGCAGACCGTCGAGCACTACGCCGCGAAGTCCTCGCGCAGCACCGAGCATCTGGACTGGCACATCGGCTTCGGCTATTTCAAGCTCGCCGTGATCGCCGAGGGCATCCACCACCGCTACGTGGCCGGCAAGACCGTGGGCGAGGGCTTCGCCCACTTCGGTCCGGCCGTGCCGACCCTGCTCGAATCCGCACTCGACTCGTTACCCGGGAGCTGACCATGGACTTCGCACACAGCGATCGCTCGCTCGCCCTGCAGGAGGAGATGCAGCACTTCCTCGACGAGGACGTCTATCCCGCCGAGGCCACCTTCGAGCAGCAGGCGAGCGCCAACCGCAGCGAGGGCGACCCGTTCCGCACGCCGGAGGTGCTGGCCGAGCTCAAGCAGACCGCCCGCAAGCGAGGCCTGTGGAACCTGTTCCTGCCGAAGGCGAAGGACGGCGAGGTCGAACGCGGGGCCGGGCTCAGCGTGCTCGAGTACGCGCCGGTCGCCGAGATGTCCGGGCGCTCCGGGCACATCGCCCCCGAGGCGATGAACTGCTCCGCGCCGGACACCGGCAACATGGAGTTGCTGGCGATGTTTGCGACCCCGCAGCAGGCCGGCCGTTGGCTCGAACCGCTGCTCGAGGGCGAGATCCGGTCGTGCTTCTCGATGACCGAGCCCGACGTCGCGTCCTCCGACGCCACCAACATCGCGACCCGGATCACCCGCGACGGCGACTCCTACGTCGTGCAGGGCCGTAAGTGGTGGTCGAGCGGGGCGATGCGGCCCGAGTGCAAGGTTGCGATCGTCATGGGTGTCAGCGACCCCGACGCCCCGCGGCACGCCCGGCACTCGATGATCCTGGTGCCGCTCGACACCCCGGGCGTCACCATCCGACGCTCGACCACCGTCTTCGGCTACGACGACGGTACGCACGGTGGCCACGGGCTCATCGACTACGACGTCCGGGTGCCGGTCGAGAACCTGCTCGGTCCGCAGGGCGGCGGTTTCATGATGGCGCAGGCGCGGCTGGGTCCCGGCCGGATCCACCACTGCATGCGCACCCTGGGAATGGCCGAACGGGCGCTCGAGCTCATGTGCGAGCGCGCCACGCAGCGCATCGCGTTCGGCGGGCCGGTCGCCTCGCAGGGTGTGGTGCAGGAGTGGATCGCCGAGTCGCGGATGGCGATCAACCAGGCGCGCCTGCTCGTGCTGAACGCCGCATGGCTCATCGACACCGTGGGCGCCCGGCAGGCCCGCACCGAGATCGCAGCGATCAAGGTGGCGGCGCCCCGGGCCGCGTCGTACGTCGTCGACCGCGCGATCCAGACCTTCGGGGCCGCCGGCGTCGACCACGAGGTGCCGCTCGCCGAGATGTGGGCCCAGCTGCGCACGCTGCACCTGGCCGACGGCCCCGACGAGGTGCACCTGCGCACGATCGCGCGCCAGGAGTTGCGCAGGCTCGCTCCCGCATGACGCAGGCCCGACTGGCCGAGCCCGACCTGCGCAGCCGGGTGCTCAGCGCAGCCGTCGACCTGTTCGCGCAGCAGGGGTACGAGCGCACGTCGGTGGCACAGGTCGTCGCGGCGGCGGGCGTCGCGAAGGGCGGTTTCTACCACCACTTCGCGAGCAAGGAGGACCTGCTCTACGAGGTCTACGGCGACCTCATCGGACGTCAGCTCGCCGCCGTGGACGACATCGTCTCCCGTCGCGACACTGCCGTGGCGACGCTGCGCGCGCTGATAGTCGAGCTCGTCGTCTCCACCGCCGAGAGCGCCAAGCAGGCGAAGGTGTTCTGGCGCGAGATGCACAGCCTGGGTGACGAGCGGGCCGAGCAGTACCGCCGCCAGCGCCGCCGTTGCCACGACGCGGTGCGCAAGGTCGTGCGCGACGGGCAGACCGACGCCACGTTCGCCGGCGCGACGTCGGCCGACACCGTCACCTTCACGATCTTCGGCGTCGTGAACGAGCTGCCGGTCTGGTACCGCCCGACCGGCCGCAAACGCCCACAGCAACTGGCCGACGAGATCGCCGACTTCGTGCTCGCCGGCCTCGGCGTGCCGACCGGGAGGACACCGACATGAACCGCTGGGGACTCACGATCCCGTTGCTCGGCGTGCCACTGGCCGGGCACGCCGAGATCATCCGCGCGCTGCCCGACCTCGGCTACACCGACGTCTGGTCGGCCGAGACGAACGGCACCGACGCGTTCACGCCGCTGGCGCTGGCGTCGGCGTGGGAGCCGACGCTGCGGCTCGGGACGGCGATCGTGCCCGTCTTCACCCGCGGTCCCGCGCTCATCGCGATGTCCGCCGCGTCGCTCGCGGCGGCGGCACCCGGTCGTTTCGTGCTCGGCCTCGGCGCGTCCAGCCCGGTGATCGTCGGCGACTGGAACGGCATCCCGTTCATCGAACCGTTCCGCCGCACCCGCGACGTCCTGCGCACGACGAATGCCCTGCTGAACGGTGAGCGCGTCACCGGCGACTTCGACACCATCAGCGTCCACCGCTTCAAGCTCGAGCAGGCACCGAACCCGAAGCCGCTCGTGCTCGTCGCCGCGCTGCGGGCGCAGATGCTGCGCCTGGCCGGGCGCGAGTCCGACGGCGCGATCCTGAACTGGCTGGCCTCCTACGACGTCGCGCAGTGCCTCGCCGAGGTGCGTGCGGGCGCGGCTGCCGACGCCGACCCCGAGGTCGTCGCACGGATCTTCGTCTGCCCCACCGCCGACGTGGACCACGCCCGCGCACTCGGCCGCACGCTCATCTCGACGTACCTCACCGTCCCGGCGTACGCCGCCTTCCACGACTGGCTCGGCCGCGGCGAGCAGCTGAAGCCGATGCACGAGGCATGGGCCGCCGGTGATCGCAAGGGCGCGGCTGCGGCGATCCCGGATCAGGTCGTCGACGATCTCGTCCTGCACGGAGCACCCGCGGCCTGCCGCGAGCAGGTGCAGGCCTACGTCGAGGCCGGGGTGAAGACGCCGGTCATGATGCTGTTGCCCACGCCTGATCACCCGGCGGACGCGGCCGGTCACATCGAACTGCTGCGCGCGCTCGGACCGGTGGCCTGATGGACGTCCGGGACACCGTCGTCGTCGTGTCCGGCGGGGCCAGCGGGATCGGCGCCGCGCTCGTCCGCCGGTTCCACGCAGACGGCGCCCGGCACGTGGTCGTCGTCGACCGCAATCTGGCCGCAGCCACCGAGGTCGCCGGCGAGGTCGGGGGAGTGGCCGAACAGATCGACGTCTCCGACGCCGCCGCGGTCTCCGCACTCGTCGCGCGCACCGTCGAGCGTGAGGGACGCCTCGACGTCTTCTGCTCCAACGCCGGCATCGCCACCGGCATCGAACTCGAGGACCCTGACGACCTGTGGCACCGCGCGCTCGAGGTCAACCTGATGGCGCACGTCTACGCCGCCCGCGCCGTGGTGCCGGTGATGCTCAGCCAGGGCCGCGGATACCTCGTCAACACCGCCTCGGCCGCAGGCCTGCTGGTCTCGCCCGGCGATGCGCCCTACACCGCCAGCAAGCATGCCGCGGTCGGGTTCGCCGAGCACCTGGCCGTCACGTACGGCGATCGAGGGATCGGCGTCAGCGTCGTCTGCCCGCTCGGGGTCGCGACGCCGCTGCTGATGGATCCGCTCGCAGCCGGCGACCAGGGCGCAGCGGCCGTGGCCGCCTCGGGCACCATCATCACCGCCGAGGTCGTGGCCGACGCCGTGCTGGTCGCGATGTCCGAGGATCGCTTCCTCGTCCTGCCCCACCCCGAGGTCGGCACGTACTGGGCGCAGAAGGCGTCCGATCCGCAACGCTGGCTGCGTGGCATGCGTCGCCTCGTCGCCGCACAACAGCAGTAGTCCACCCCTACGAAAGGAACCCCATGTCCGGAGTCAAGGACCGCGTCGCGCTCGTCACCGGCGGTGCCCAGGGCATCGGCGCGGCCATCGCCGCCCGCTTCGCCGCCGACGGCGCCAAGGTCGGCGTCCTCGACTTGAACAAGGACGCAGCGCAGGCCACCGTCGACCAGATCACCGGCATCGGCGGCACCGCGATCGCGCTCGGCGCCGACGTGTCGAAGGCCGACCAGGTGCAGGCCGCGGTCGATGCGCTGGTCGCCGAGTACGGCAGCCTGTCGATCCTGGTCAACAACGCCGGCGTGCTCCGCGACAACCTGCTGTTCAAGATGACCGAGGAGGACTGGACGACGGTCATGGACGTCCACCTGCGCGGCGCGTTCCTGTGCAGCAAGATCGCCCAGAAGCACATGGTCGACGGCAAGTACGGCCGGATCGTCAGCATGTCCTCGACGTCGGCGATCGGAAACCGCGGCCAGGCCAACTACTCGACGGCCAAGGCCGGCCTGCAGGGACTCACCAAGACCCTGGCCATCGAGCTCGGCCCGTTCGGCATCACCGCCAACGCGATCGCCCCCGGGTTCATCGAGACGGCCATGACGAAGGCGACGGCCGAGCGCACCGGCACCACCATCGAGGCGATGCGTGAGGCGGTCGCCGCGAGCATTCCCGTGCGGCGTGGTGGTGTGCCCGCCGACATCGCGAACACGGCCGCGTTCCTCGCCGGCGAGGAGGCCGGTTACGTCACCGGCCAGGTCATCTACGTCGACGGCGGCAGTCGCATCCACTGACGCCCGTAGGCTGACCTCGTTCGTGTCCCGCCTCGCCCGAAGGATTCGCCGTGTTCGACACCCTGTCCGACCGCCTGTCCGCGGCCTTCACGAACCTGCGGGGCAAGGGCCGGCTGTCCGAGGCCGACATCGACGCCACCGCGCGCGAGATCCGCATCGCCCTGCTCGAGGCCGACGTCGCGCTGCCGGTGGTGCGTCAGTTCATCAACCGGCTCAAGGAACGGGCCCGCGGCGAGGACGTCTCGCGTGCGCTGAACCCGGCGCAGCAGGTCATCTCGATCGTCAACGAGGAACTCGTCGCCATCCTGGGCGGCGAGACCCGGCGCCTGCAGTTCGCGAAGCAGCCGCCGACGGTGATCATGCTCGCGGGCCTGCAGGGCGCCGGTAAGACCACGCTGGCCGGCAAGCTGGCGCACTGGCTCAAGGCTCAGGGCCACACGCCGTTGCTCGTGGCGTGCGACCTGCAGCGCCCGAACGCGGTGAACCAGGTGACGATCGTCGGCGAGCGGGCCGGCGTGCCGACCTACGCACCCGAGCCCGGAAACGGCGTCGGCGACCCGGTGCAGGTCGCGCGGGACTCGATCGACTTCGCCCGCCGCGCGCAGCACGACATGGTGCTCGTCGACACCGCGGGTCGCCTGGGCATCGACGCCGAGATGATGCAGCAGGCGATCGACATCCGCGCCGCGGTCGACCCGCAGGAGGTGCTGTTCGTCGTCGACGCCATGGTCGGCCAGGACGCCGTGAACACCGCGCAGGCGTTCCAGGACGGCGTCGGCTTCACCGGTGTGGTGCTGACCAAGCTCGACGGCGACGCCCGCGGCGGTGCTGCGCTGTCGGTCCGCGAGATCACCGGCCGGCCCATCATGTTCGCGTCCAACGGCGAGAAGCTCGAGGACTTCGACGTCTTCCACCCCGACCGGATGGCGTCGCGCATCCTGGGCATGGGCGACATGCTCACCCTGATCGAGCAGGCGCAGAAGCACTTCGACGAGGACGAAGCCGAGGCCATGGCGGCCAAGCTCGCCTCGGGCAACCAGTTCACCCTCGAGGACTTCCTCGAGCAGCTGCAGGCGATCCGACGGATGGGCCCGATCGGCAACCTGCTCGGGATGATGCCGGGCATGGGCAACATCAAGGACGCCCTGGCCAACGTCGACGACAAGGATCTCGACCGCACGGCCGCGATCATCCGCGGCATGACCCCGCTCGAGCGCGAGAACCCCAAGATCATCAACGGCTCGCGGCGGCTGCGCATCGCCACCGGTTCGGGCGTCAAGGTCAGCGACGTCAACCAGCTCGTCGACCGCTTCTTCGAGGCCCGCAAGATGATGGGCCAGATGGGCGGCATGCTTCCCGGCGGCATGGCCAAGCGCAGTGCTACCAAGTCCTCGAAGAACAAGCGCAAGGCCAAGCAGAACAAGGGCCGTGGACGTTCGACCAGCGGGCCGACGCAGGCGCGCATGCCCGCCGGGTTCCCACCCGGAGGTTTCCCCGGGCTACCCCAGGCGCCGGGCGGGCAGGACCCGAGCCTGAACCTGCCGGACATCACCAAGCTCAAGTTCCCCAAGCAGTAGCGCGCCGATGCTCAACATCCACGCGCGAGGTTTCTTCACCCGCGCCATCACCCCGCTCGCCAACCGGCTCGTGGCCGCCGGCGTCACGCCCGACGCCATCACTGCTGTCGGCACGGTCGGCGCGGTGGCCAGCGCGCTGATCTTCTTCCCGCAGGGCTGGTTCTTCGGCGGCACGCTGCTGATCTGGTTCTTCGTGATGTTCGACCTCGTCGACGGCACGGTCGCCCGACTCGGTGGCAGGTCCTCGCGGTTCGGGGCGGTGCTCGACTCCTCGTGCGACCGCATCGCCGATGCCGCAGTCTTCGGCACGGTGGCCTGGTACTACGCGCGGCACGGCCAGCGCTGGATCCTGCTCGCCGCCCTGCTGTGTCTGGTGCTGGGGTCGCTGACCTCCTACATCCGGGCCCGCGCCGAAGCAGCCGGCATGACGGCGACCGTCGGCATCGCCGAGCGCGCCGAACGGCTGATCATCGTGCTGGTCGGCACCGGTCTGTCCGACCTGCCGTTCTATCACGTGCCGTACGTGCTGGCGGTCGCGCTGTGGCTGCTCGTCGCCGCATCGACGGTCACCGTGTACCAGCGCTTCGCGACCGTATGGCGGCAATCGAGGTCACTGGCGACCGCGGACGAATCGGGACCCCAGGAGACGGCGGACGTCTGATGTTCGACCGGGCCCGCGACCGGGCTGTCGACCTCGGCTACGCCGCCGGGTGGGGTGCGCTGAAGACGCTGCCGTCACCGGTGGCGCGGCGCATGTTCAACGCCGCCGCCGACGCCGCGGCCGTGCGCAACGGCGCGGGCACCCGGCAGCTGCGCCGCAACCTGCGACGGGTTGTCGGTCCCGAGGTTCCGGACCCGCAGTTGGACGTGCTGGTCGGCGCGGCGCTGCGCTCCTACTCGCGCTACTGGCTCGAGACGTTCCGGCTCTCGAGCATGGACCTCGCCGACGTCGCGGCGCGGGTCGACGCGCACACCGTCGGCCGTGAGCACATCGAGAACGGGCTGGCGGCGGGGCGCGGGGTGATCCTGGCGCTGCCGCACTCGGGCAACTGGGAGGCCTCGGGCGTCTGGCTCGTCGCCCACCACGGCCCGTTCGCCACCGTTGCGGAACGGCTCAAGCCCGAGTCGCTGTACGACCGGTTCGTGGCCTACCGCGAGAGCCTGGGCATGGAGGTGCTCGCGCTCACCGGCAGCGAACGGCCGCCGATGGAGGTGCTGGCCGAGCGGCTGCGCCAGAACCGGGTGGTGTGTCTCATGGCCGACCGCGACCTGTCGCGCCGCGGCATCGAGGTCGACTTCTTCGGCGAGCCGACCCGGATGCCGGCCGGCCCGGCGCTGCTCGCGGCGCAGACCGGTGCCGCGCTGCTGGGAGTCCACGCCTATTTCGCCGGTGACGACGGCTGGGGGCATTCGATCAGCGCGCCGTTGGCACTGCCCGACGTCGAGCGGATCGAGCAGGTGCGGCAGGTGACGCAACAGCTGGCCGACCACTTCGCCGAGCGGATCCGCGACCATCCGGCCGACTGGCACATGCTGCAGAAACTGTGGCTGGCCGACCTCACGCCGCGGCCGGCGCGCGCCGGGGTCTGACCGATGCGCATCGGGATCGTCTGCCCGTACTCGTGGGACATCCCCGGTGGGGTGCAGACCCACGTCCGTGACCTCGCCGAGAAGTTGATCTCGCT
>CAZZVT010000069.1:0-16164 GCA_964657545.1 uncultured Jatrophihabitantaceae bacterium | reverse complement strand
CCCAGGCCCCGCAGGACCCGACCGACGGGGCTGCACCCGCGACCCCCGATCCGGCCGGTGACGCGAACACCACGCCGCCGCCCGCCCGCAGCGCACCGAGCGGGCAGGCGGGTACCGCCCGCGCGATCACCGGGCGTGGTCGGGCCGCAGCGACCCCCGGCAGACGAGCTCCCGCCCGCACCGGCCGCGGCCGCTCGGTCGGCGTCCTGCCGCGTGGCGCGCTCGACGGCCCGATCCACCTGCCCGCCACCGTGCTGGCCGCTGCGCCGGCGCAGGCCGCGCGTGGGCGCAACGACGGCCCGATCCGCTTTGCCGCCGGCGATCTGCGCCGCGCCGACCGGCGCGGCAGGGAGGGCAACCTGGTGCTGTTCGTCGTCGATGCGAGCGGTTCGATGGCCGCCCGTGCCCGAATGAGTGCTGTGAAGGGCGCGGTGCTCAGCTTGCTGCTCGACGCCTACCGCCGCCGCGACAAGGTCGGCCTCATCACCTTCCGCGGCACCGCGGCCGAGGTCGTGCTGCCGCCGACGAGCTCGGTCGACAATGCGGCACGTCGTCTCGAGACCATCGCGGTCGGGGGCCGGACGCCGCTCGCGGCCGGTCTGGCCAAGACGGTGCAGGTCATCGAGGCCGAGCGCCGACGCGACCCGCTGCGCCGCCCGCTCGTCCTGCTGATCACCGACGGCCGCGCCGACAGCGCTGCTGCCGTCCGGGCGGGTGCCGACCTGCGCCGCCACGACGTCGTGGTCATCGACTGCGAGAGCGGGCCGGTGCGCCTGCGTCTTGCCCAGCGGCTGGCCGTCGACCTGGGCGCGAACTACCTCGGCATGGAGGCGGTGACGTCGGCACCGCTCGGCGCCGTCGTCGCAGATCTGAGGGTGGCCTGATGCCCCAGGGAGTCCCGGAGTCCGTACCGGACGACGGCCTGACCACCCGCCAGCGCCGGAATCGGCCGCTCACCGTCGTCCACACCGGCGCCATGAAGGGCAAGTCGACCGCGGCGTTCGGCCTGGCACTGCGGGCCTGGAACGCCGGGCTGCCCGTCGGCGTGTTCCAGTTCGTCAAGAGCGCGAAGTGGCGGGTCGGCGAGGAGGGCGCGTTCGCCGCGCTCGGGCAGGCGCACGAGAGCACCGGCGTCGGCGCACCCGTGGACTGGCACAAGATGGGCGAGGGCTGGTCGTGGATCCAGCGTGCCGGCACCGAGACCGACCACGCCGCCGACGCCCTCGAGGGCTGGCGTCAGGTGCAACGTGACCTGGCCGCCGAGAAGTACGGCATGTACGTGCTCGACGAGTTCACCTACCCGATGAAATGGGGATGGGTGGACGTCGAGGAGGTGGTCGAGACGTTGCGCGACCGCCCCGGATTCCAGCACGTGGTCGTCACCGGGCGCGAGGCCGCGCCGGCCCTGGTCGAGGCGGCCGATCTCGTCGTCGAGATGACCAAGATCAAGCATCCGATGGACGCCGGTCAGAAGGGCCAGCGGGGGATCGAATGGTGAGCCTGCCCCGGGTGGTCGTGGCCGCTCCCGCCAGCGGGCACGGCAAGACGATGATCGCCACCGGGCTCATCGCGGCCCTGCGCGCGGCCGGGCTCGAGGTCAGCGGCCACAAGGTGGGCCCCGACTACATCGACCCCGGCTACCACGCTCTCGCGTCCGGCCGAACGGGTCGCAACCTGGACCCGTGGCTCGTGGGCGAGCACCGCATCGCCCCGCTGCTGCTGCACGGTGCAGCCACGCCACGCCCGGCCGACGTCGCGGTGGTCGAGGGGGTGATGGGGCTGCACGACGGCGCGGTCGGTCGCGGCCGGTTCGCCTCGACGGCGCACGTGGCCACCCTCATCGGCGCACCGGTCGTGCTCGTGCTGGACACGACCGCTCAGGGACGTTCGGCCGCCGCCACCGTTCTCGGCATGCAGCACTTCGATCCCGGCGTCCGCATCGCCGGCGTGGTGCTCAACCGGGTCGGCACCGTCCGCCACGAGCGGTTGCTGCGCGACGCGATGACCGAGATCGGGGTGCCGGTGCTCGGCAGCGTGGCGCGCTCGGACTCGATCGTCACTCCGTCGCGCCATCTCGGTCTGATCCCGGCCGCAGAGCAGAGCGCAGAGGCCACGGCCATCGTCGCGGCTCTCGGCGATCTGGTGCGCGACAGCATCGATCTCACCGCGGTGCTCGACATCGCCCGGTCCGCGCCGGACCTCGACGACCAGCCCTGGGACGCCCGTCGCGAGGTCGAGGCGGCCGGGTCGCGGCCGGTGGTCGCCGTCGCATCCGGGGCGGCTTTCACCTTCGGCTACACGGAGACGGGCGAGCTGCTCCGGGCCGCCGGCGCCGACGTCGTGCCCTTCGACCCGCTGGTCGACCCGGCCCTGCCGGCAGGTACGGCCGGCGTGGTCATCGGCGGTGGCTTCCCCGAACTGCACGCCGAGCAGTTGGCCGACAACCGAGACCTGCTGGCCCAGGCCGCCGGGTTCGACGGGCCGATCGCCGCCGAATGCGCCGGGCTGCTCTACCTGTGCTGCTCGCTCGACGGCGTGCCGATGGCCGGACGCATCGATGCGACCGCCCGCATGGCCCCGACCCTCACCCTCGGTTACCGAGAGGCCGTCGCCGAGAGCGACTCGCCCGTCGCGGCCGCCGGCCAGCGCGTACACGGACACGACTTCCACCGCACGGTCACCGACCCCGGGTACGGCGCCGCCGCGGCCTGGCGGTACGACGCGGGCGACCGGCACGGCTTCGCGGGGGGCCGACTGCACGCCGCCTACCTGCACACCCACTGGGCCGGGCACCCCGGTGCGGCCGAGCGTTTCGTCCGGGCGTGTGCGGCATGAGTGTGTTGATCGGGGTCGGTGTCGGGCCCGGGGACCCCGAGCTGCTCACCCTGCTCGGTCTGCGGCGGCTGCGCGAGGCCGACGTCATCGTCGTGCCCGTCCGCGACGACGTCGACGACATCGGGTACGCCGAACGGGTGGTGCGTCACCATCTGGCCGACGCCGCGATCATCCGGGCGCCGTTCGCCCTCACCGACCGCACCGGGGTCAGCGACCGACGCGAGCAGGCGTGGGACGCCGCGGCCGCGGCCGTCGTCGCCGCGTTCGACGCCGGGTCGGCGTGCGTCGCGTTCGCGACGATCGGTGACCCCAACGTCTACTCCACATTCGGCTACCTCGCGGCCACCGTGCGCGAGCTGCGGCCGGGCACGGTCGTCGTCACCGTCCCAGGGGTTACCGCGATGCAGACCCTCGCCGCGCAGAGCGGCACGGTGCTGTGCGAGGGCGCCGAACCGCTCGTGCTGTTCCCCGCCGCGGGGACCCCGGACCGGCTCGACGCGCTGCTCGCCCACGAGATGCTCACCGACGCGACCGTCGTCGCCTACAAGGGCGGGCGGCACTGGCCCGCCGTCCGCACGATCCTCGAACAGCGACAGCGGCTCGGCGACGCCGTCGTCGGCTGCCACCTCGGCCGTGACGATCAGACCGTCAGGCCGGCCGCGGCCGTCGACGGCGAGATCCCCTACCTGTCGACGGTGCTCGCCCCGCCGGCACGCACCAGACGTGGAGGAAAGCTGTGACCGGATCAGGGTCAGTGGTGTTCGTGGGTGCCGGGCCGGGGGCCGCGGACCTCATCACCGTGCGCGCCGCCCGCGCGATCGAGCGCGCCGACATCGTGGTGTGGGCGGCCAGCCTCGTCCACGGCGACGTCCTCACCTACGCCAAGCCCGGCGCCGAGATCGTCGACTCCTCGCAGCTGGCGATGGAGGGTGTGCTGCCGCTGTACGAGCGTGCGGCGCGGGACGACCTCACAGTCGCGCGGGTGCACTCCGGCGACCCCGCGCTCTGGGGCGCTGTCGGCGAGCAGGTCGTGCAGTGCGAGCGGCTCGGCCTGGCCGTGGAGATCATCCCGGGGGTGTCCGCGTTCACCGCACTGGCGGCGATCGTGGGCATCGAGCTCACCGTCCCCGAGGTCACCCAGTCGGTGATCCTCACCCGCCTCGAGGGCGGCAAGACGCCGATGCCCGCAGGCGAGACGGTCCGCGGTTTCGCCGCGCACGGCACGACCATGGCCATCTACCTGTCCGCTGCCCGGTCCGGGGTGCTGCAGGCAGAACTGCTCGCCGGCGGGTACCCGGCCGACACCCCGGTGATCATCGGCTACCAGATCACCTGGCCCGACGAGTTCGTCGTGCACTGCACTGTCGGCGAGCTCGCCGAGACGACCAAGGAGCACAAGCTGTGGAAGCACACGATCTTCCTCGTCGGCCCGGGGCTGCGCACCCACGAGACGAGGTCGCACCTCTACCACCCCGGCCATTTCCACGGTTTCCGCAAGGCCGACCGCGCGGCCCGGCGCGTGCTCAAAGGTCCTAAGGGTCCTGTCGCCCAGGACGTCCCGTGATCACCGTGGTGGGTGTCGGCGCCGGCCAGCCCCTCGGCGCCGAGGCGCGTGCCGCCATCGACCGCGCCGGTCTGCTGGTGGGCTCGTCGGCGAACCTCGACAGCGTGCGGCCGCCTGCCGGTGTCGAGCGGCTCGAACTGGGGCCGCTCACCCCGGCCATCGAGCGGCTGCGCGGCGACGACGTCGCGGCGGTCGTGGTCGCCAGCGGGGATCCGGGTTTCTTCGGCGTCAGCCGGTCGCTGCGCGAGGCCGGCCTCGAGGTGCGGGTGCTGCCGGCGGTGTCGTCGGTGTCGTCGGTGGCGGCCCTTGCGGGGCAGGCGTGGGACGCCGCGGTCGTCGTGTCGGCGCACGGTCGCGACCTCGCCCCCGCGCTGAACGCCTGCCGTGCGTTCGGCGCGGTGGTCGTGCTCACCGGTCCGGGGGCGGGGCCGGTCGACATCGCTCGTGGGCTCGAGGGCTGGTCGCGCGACCTCGTGGTCGCCGAGCGGCTCGGGCTGCCCGGCGAGCGCGTCACCCGGCAACCGGCGCACCTCGTCGCGTTGCAGCACGCGGACGACTTCGCCGACCCCAACGTCGTCCTCTCCCTGGACCCGTCGACACCCTCGGCGATGCGCGCCGACAACCAGCCGGCGGCCGCCCCGGTGGCGGGCTGGGCGCTGCCCGAATCGAGCTACGACCACCGCGACTCGATGATCACGAAGGCCGAGGTGCGGGCCTACGCCGTGGCCCGCCTGCGCCCCCGGCTCGGCCGGCTGGTGTGGGACATCGGGGCCGGCAGCGGTTCGGTCGGCCTCGAGTGCGCCTCCCTCGGTGCGGCCGTGATCTGCGTGGAGCAGGACCCAGCCGCTGTCGGGACCGTCAGCGCGAACGCCGCGCGGCACGACGTGCACGTCCGGGTCGTCGAGGGTGCAGCGCCCGACGTCCTGCTCGCCCTGCCCGATGCCGACGCCGCGTTCGTCGGCGGCGGAGGTGTCGATGTCGTGCGCGCCGTGGCCGCTCGCGCCGTCCCCGTGGTGGTGGCCGCATTCGCCGCCCTCGACCGCGCCCTCGCCGCCCACCGGGTGCTGTCCCGCGCCGGTTACCGCGTCGAGGGCACTCAGCTCTCGGCCGCCCGCCTGACCGAACTGCCCGGCGACTCGCTGCGCCTCGCGGCCGTCAACCCCGTCATCGTGCTGACCGCCGAGCTGATCACCGACGGGGGGGATGAGCAGTCGTGACCCGCACCGACGCCGTCGCGCTCGTCGCGGTGACCGTAGCCGGCCGGCGCCTCGCCGACCGCCTCGCCCAGGGCCTCACCTGCGAGACCGTCGTCGTCGACCGCGGGAGTGCCGCCGAGTCGTTGCGGGCTGCGTTCGACACCTGCGGCAGCATCGTCGCGGTGCTGGCCGCCGGTGCCGTGGTGCGCATCCTCGCTCCGCAGATCGCCGCGGGTGACAAGGCCAGCGATCCCGCGGTGCTCATCGTCGACGAGAGCGGACGGTTCGTCACCCCGCTGCTCGGCGGCCATGCGGCCGCCGCGAACGCCCTCGCGGTGGAGATCTCGGATCTGCTCGGTGCGCAGCCCGTCGTCACCACCGCGTCGGACACCGCCGGGCTGCCCGGCCTCGACGAACTCGGCTGGCCCGTGAGCGGTGCGGTCGCGGCCGTGACCCGGCGGCTGCTCGACGGCGACCGGGTGACCGTTGCGGCCGACCAGCGTTGGCCGCTGCCGGCCCTCGGGCCCGACGTGCACCAGGTCCTCGGCGCGCCCGGACAGCGGGTCGACATCGTCATCACCGACCGCGTGCTCGCCGCCGGCGAGGGCACCGTCGTGCTCCATCCGCCCTCGCTCGTCGTCGGCATGGGGGCGAGCCGCGGCGTGTCCGCCGACGAGGCCGAGCAACTGCTACGCACCGTTCTCGCCGACGCGGGGTTGGCGGCCGGCTCGATCGCCGCCCTCGCGTCGGCCGATCTGAAGGCAAACGAGGCGGGCCTGCTCGAACTCGCCGCGCGCCTCGGGGTCCCGTTCGTCACGCACTCCTCGGACGCGCTGCGCCCGATCGCGGTGCCCAACCCCAGCGAGACCGTGCGCGCCGCGGTCGGCATCCCGAGCGTGGCCGAGGCCGCGGCGTTGCTCGGCGCCCGCCGAAACGCAGCGCCCGGGCCCGGCGAACTCGTGGTCGCGAAGACCGCGAGCGCCATGGCCACCGTGGCGATCGCCCGGCACGCCCCCCGAGGCCGATTGTCGATCGTGGGCCTCGGGCCCGGGTCGCGCGAGCTGCTGACCCCGCTGGCCCGCACCGAACTGCGCCGCGCCGCGGTCGTGGTGGGTCTGGACCAGTACGTGGATCAGATCCGCGGCCTGCTACGTCCGGGTACCGAGATCCTCGAGTCGGGTCTCGGGCACGAGGAGGAGCGCGCTCACCTCGCCCGCGCCCGGGCGGCCGAGGGATACTCCGTCGCGCTCATCGGGTCGGGCGACGCCGGCGTCTACGCCATGGCCTCGCCCGCACTGGAGGGAGCCGACGAGCGCATCGACGTCGTCGGCGTGCCCGGGGTAACGGCCGGACTCGCGGCGGCGGCCGTGCTCGGTGCCCCGCTCGGCCACGACCACTGCTACCTCAGCCTGTCCGACCTGCACACCCCGTGGGACGCCATCGAGCGGCGGGTGCGGGCGGTGGCCGAGGCCGACCTCGTGCTGATCTGTTACAACCCACGCAGCGTCAAGCGCGACTGGCAGCTCGACCGCACCCTCGAGCTGCTCGCGGCGCACCGACCCGGCAGCACGCCGATCGGGGTCGTCCGCAACGCCACGCGCCCGGACGAGACCTCCTGGATCACCACCCTCGACGCCGTCGACACGACCCGGGTCGACATGTACTGCCTGGTGATCGTGGGCTCGAGCCAGACCAGGGTCGTCGGCGGCCGGATGGTCACGCCGCGGGGCTACCGGTGGCTGGAGGGAACGGCATGAGAAGCGTCCATCCGATCGAGAGCGAGTCCTACCGCATCCTCAACGAGCGGGTCGACCTCAGCGCCCTGCCGCCCCTCACACGTGCCGTGACCGAGCGGGTCGTGCACGCCAGCGCCGACCTGCACTACGTCGCGGACCTGCGCTGCGACGAGGCGTCCCTCGAGGCCGGGGTGTCCGCACTGCTCGCCGGCCGGCCCGTGATCACCGACGTCGAGATGGTCGCAGCCGGCATCACCCGCCGTCGGTCGATCAGCGAGGTCATCTGCCACATCACCGATCCCGCCGCGGCGGCCCTGGCCGCTGAGCACGGCATCACCCGATCCGCCGCCGCGGCCCGGCTCGCCCACTCGCAGGCCGGTCCGGGCGCGGTCTGGGTGATCGGGTGCGCGCCGACCGCCCTGTTCGAGCTGCTTGCCCTGGGCTGTGAACCCGCGCTCGTCATCGGTCTGCCGGTCGGCTTCGTGGGTGCCGCGGAGTCCAAGGCCGCGCTGCGCGCATCGGGCCTGCCCGCCGTGTCGAACGTCAGCGAGCGCGGCGGCTCGGCCGTTGCGTCCGCCGCGCTCAATGCCCTGCTGTACACCGACGCGGTCTTCCGCGACCCGGGTCCCGAGGAAGAGGAGACGCCATGACAGAGTCCAAGGCCATGCTGGTGGTCGGGCACGGCACCCGTAGCGCGGCCGGGGTCGGCGAGTTCGCCTCGTTCATCACGCGGCTGCAGAAGCGCTCCGAGGCTCCGTACCCTTGCGCGGCCGGGGGGTTCATCGAGCTGTCCGACCCGCCGGTCACCGACGCCGTGGGCGAGCTGGTCGCGCAGGGCCATCGTGCGCTGATCGCCATCCCGCTGGTGCTGGTCGCGGCCGGGCACGGCAAGGGCGACATCCCCGCCGCACTGATGCGCGAGCAGGTCCGCCACCCCGGCATGACCTACGCCTACGGGCGTCCGCTCGGCCCGCACCCCACCCTGCTCGACATCCTCGAGGCGCGGATCGACGACGCGCTCGACGGTGCGGACCGGGCGGGCACCCACGTGCTACTGGTCGGCCGCGGGTCGACCGACCCCGACGCGAACGCCGAGATCGCGAAGATTGCCCGGCTGCTGTGGGAGGGTCGCGGCTACGCGAGCGTCGAGCCGTCGTTCATCAGCCTGGCCGAGCCGGGGGTGCCTGCCGGTCTGGACAAGCTCAGGCGTCTCGGCGCCGAACGGATCGTCGTCGCCCCGTACTTCCTCTTCCCGGGGGTTCTGCCGGACCGCATCGTCACCCAGAGCGGCCGGTTCGCTGCCGAGCACCTCGACGTCGACGTGCGCATCGGCGGGCTCATCGGCGACTGCGACGAGCTCGCGGACCTCGTACTCGAGCGGTATCACGAAGCCGTTCACGGCGACATCCGGATGAACTGCGACACCTGCCTGTACCGGACCGCGTTGCCCGGACTGGCCGACCGGGTCGGCGCGGCACAGAAGCCCCACTTCCACCCCGCCGACGAGCACGGCCACGAGCACGATCACGGCGCGCATCCGTGACCGGACCTGTGCCGCTCGCTGACAACGACCGGACCGACCTGCACCACCACGGCGACGCCGAACTCGCGCCGGGCCTCATCGACCTGGCCGTCAACGTGACAACCCTTGCGCCACCGGTGTGGCTGAGCACGGCTGTCCTGTCGGCCTGCGCCCGGCTCGACAGCTACCCCGATCCGCGGACCGCTGTTGCGGCGGTCGCGGGCCGGCACGGCCGGGGGACCGACGAGGTGCTGCTCACCGCGGGTGGCGCCGAGGCGTTCACGCTCATCGCCCGAGGCCTGCCGCGCGGCCGCGCCGCGGTCGTGCACCCGCAATTCACCGAGCCGGAGGTCGCCCTGCTCGCGGCGGGTTGGGACGTCGAACGGGTGGTGCTCGACGAGGCGGACGGATTCGCTCTCGACCCGGCCAGAATTCCGCACGACTGCACGGTGGTGATCGTCGGCAACCCCACGAACCCGACGGGCACGCTGCACCCGAAGGACACGCTGCGCCGACTGTGTCGTCCGGGCCGGACGCTCGTCGTGGACGAGGCCTTCATGGACGCCGTTCCGGGCGAACCGGAGAGCCTGGCCGGTGAAGCCGACCTCGACGGCGTGCTCATCGTGCGTTCGCTGACCAAGACCTGGGGCCTGGCCGGGCTCCGCGTCGGCTACGTGGTGGGCGACCCGGCCGCGATCGCCGCGCTGGCGAACGGGCAGCCGCGCTGGTCGGTGTCGAGCCCGGCGTTGGCCGCCGCCGTGGCTTGCAGCAGCCGGAGCGCCGTGGACGAGTCCGCACGGCGGGCGCGGGCCGTGGCCGACGAACGGGAACGGCTGCGCACCGCGCTCGCCGCGCGCGGGGTCGTCGTCGCCGCTCGGTCGTCGGGTCCGTTCCTGCTCCTGCGGCACCCCGACCGTCCGGCGCTGCACGCGCAGCTGCGCGACCAGGGCATCGCCACCCGTCGTGCCGACACCTTCCCCGGGCTCGACGGCGGTTGGGTGCGTGTCGCGGTGCGCGACGCGCCGACCACCGCGGCGTTGCTCGCGGCCCTGGACCGGATCGGCGGCAGCGACGGGACCGGCATCCGGCGGACCCCGGTACCCACGGCACGCGGGACCGTCACCCTCGTCGGCGGCGGACCCGGCCCGGCCGACCAGATCACCTTGCAGGGACTGCTCGCCCTGCAGCGGGCCGACGTGATCGTCACCGACCGGTTGGCCCCGCTCGCCCTGCTGGCCCACCTGCGCCCGGGCGTCGAGGTCGTCGACGCGTCCAAGAACCCGCGGGGCCGAGCCATGCCGCAGGACACCATCAACGCGCTGCTGATATCGCACGCCGAGGCCGGACGCGACGTCGTCCGCTTCAAGGGCGGTGACTCGTTCGTCTTCGGCCGCGGTTTCGAGGAGCAGCAGGCGTGCGCCGCGGCGGGCGTCCCGACCCGGGTCGTGCCCGGGCTCAGCAGTGCGGTCGCGGGCCCGGCGATGGCCGGCATCCCGGTCACCCACCGCGGGGTGACCCACGGCTTCACCGTCGTGTCCGGGCACCTCCCGCCCGGTCATCCGGACAGCCTCGTCGACTGGGTCTCACTCGCCAGGTCGGGGACGACCCTCGTCGTGCTGATGGGTGTCACCAACCTGCCCGCCATCACCGACGTCCTCATCCGAGCCGGCCTGCCCGCACGCACTCCCGCAGCGATCGTCAGTGACGCCGGGTCGGCGACCCAGCGGCACCTGCGCACGACGCTCGGTCGGCTCGCGGCCGACGCCGCGGCCGAGGCGGTGGCGCCCCCGGCGATCGCCGTCATCGGCGAGGTGGTCGGGTTGACGACCACGGCGGCCGCCTCGACGGATCTGGTCGACTCCGGCGTCGCGCCATGACGTGGCCCCGCCCCGTCCCGTTGATCGGCGATCCGTCCTCCGCCCTCGAACGCGGCTCCGACCCCACGGCCTGGGCGATGCCACCCGGCACCGTCGACGCCCTCGACGAGGTGATCGCCCGGCGGCGCGACATCCGGCGCTTCCGCCCCGACCCGGTGCCCACGGCCCTGCTCGACGACGTGCTCTCGGCCGGTCATCAGGCGCCGTCGGTCGGCCAATCACAACCGTGGCGCTTCGTCGTCGTCACCGCGCAGGAGACCCGCGACCGCGCGGCGCGTCTCGCCGATCGCGAGCGGCTGCGACAGGCCGACCAGCTGGCCGGCGACCGGCGGGCCCGGCTGCTCGACCTTAAGCTCGAGGGCGTCCGCGAGGCCCCGCTCGGTGTGGTCGTCGCCTGCGACCGTCGTGCCCCGGCCGCCGGTGTGCTGGGTCGCGCGACGTTCGCCGACGCCGACATGTGGAGCTGCGCGTGTGCCATCCAGAACATGTGGCTACGTGCTCGCGCGGTGGGCCTGGGGATCGGTTGGGTGACGCTGTTCGAGCCGACCGATCTCGCCGAACTGCTCGGATTGCCCGCCGGGGTCGAGACGCTCGGCTGGCTGTGCCTGGGGTGGCCCGACGAGCGCCCGCCGGATCCCGGCCTGGAACGGGCCGGCTGGTCGCAGCGGCAGGACCTGGCGAGCGTGGTGGTGCACGAACGCTGGTCGCCGACCGTCGCCCCGGCCGTGCCGTCGTCCTACCTGCGTGGACCCGACCAGCGGGCGGTGGTCGCGGGCCACGACGACGGCGACGAACTGCTCACCGCGCCGGGCTCGCTAGGCCTGCTCGACCTGGTTCTGGATCGTGTCCTCGCCCTGCCGGGTGGGGTGCCGTCGGCCGGCACGCTGGTCCTTGCCGGCGGACACCACCCGGTCACGCGCCACGGCGTGTCGGCCTACCCGGACTCGGTCACCGCCGACGTGCTGGACGCCGCCGAGCGCGGCCGCTCCGTCGGTGCGGCCACGGCGCGGCGCAGCGGACTTGCCGTCCGGGTCCTGCGCCCGGAGCTGCTCGAGGCCCAGGGTGACCTGCTCACGGCCGACGCCATGGCGCGCGCGGACGTCGTGCGGCTGCTGCAGCAGGGTGAGGCGGCCGGGCGGCAGGCCGCGACGGCCGGACTCGTCTGTCTCGGCGAGGTCGGCGTCGGGAACACCACGGTCGCCGCGGCGCTGGCGTGCCTGCTGCTCGATCTGAAGCCCGACGCCGCTGTCGGGCTCGGTGTGGGCGCGGACTCCGCCATCCTGGCGCACAAGCGCGAGGTCGTCACCGACGCTCTCGCCCGGGCCCGAGCCGACCACGGTGACGCCCTGCGTACGCCGGTCGTCGCGCTGGCCGCGCTCGGTGGGCCCGAGTTCGCGCTGCTCGCCGGCGTCACCATCGGGGCCGCCGCCGCGGGCGCGCCGGTAGTGCTCGACGGTCTCGCGACCTCGGTGGCCGCCCTGCTCGCGGTGCGGCTCGAACCGGCCGTGCACGCCCATCTCATCGCCGGCCAGCGCAGCCGCGAACGGGCCCATCACGCTGTGCTGGTCGAGCTCGGGCTCGAGCCGCTGCTGGACCTCCGCCTGCGGGCCGGTGAAGGGGTCGGAGCCTGCCTGGCCGCCCGGCTCGTCCTCACCGGACTCGAGGTGCGCGCGACCGCGGGGCGGGTGTCATGAGGTGGCGGCGCCGCCGCGACGACGCCGGCCGGGTCCTCGTGCTGGGCGGTGCCCGCTCGGGCAAGTCGCGCTTCGCCGAGCAGCTGCTGGCGGGTGACGGGCCGGTCACCTACGTGGCGTGCGGCGCGCGACCCGACGGCCAGGACCCCGAATGGGACGCGCGTGTTCTGACCCACCAGCAGCGCCGCCCGCCGGGCTGGCGGACGCACGAGACGCAGGACCTCGTGACGGTGCTCCAGCCCGACCCCGTCCCTGCGTTGGTCGACTGCCTCTCGACCTGGCTGGCCACCGCGATGGACGACTGCGGGGTCTGGTCCGACGAGCCGGGGGCCGACGCCGCGCTCGTCGCCCGGGTCGACGCTGCAGTCGCGGCCTGGGCCCACAGCACGCGCCGCGTCGTCGCGGTGAGCAACGAGGTCGGCTCGGGCGTCGTCCCCGCCACGGCGTCCGGCCGCCGCTACCGCGACGAGCTCGGCGTGCTGAACGCACGGATCGCGGCGGCGTCCGACCAGGTGTGGCTGGTCGTCGCCGGTCTCCCGCAACGGCTGCGATGAACGGGCTGCGTCTTGCGCTCGGCATGTTCAGCGTGCTGCCGGTCGGACGTGTCGATCCGGACGCCCGCAGCGCCGCCGGCGCGGTGCTCTGGATGCCGCTCGTCGGCGTGGTGGTCGCCCTCGTGTCGGTGCTGCCGGCGCTGCTGGTCTGGCACGGTCGCGGCCACGGCTCGACCCAGGTGGCCGCCGTCGTCGTGATCGCGGCGCAGGCCCTGCTGACCCGCGGACTCCATCTCGACGGTCTCGCCGACCTCGCGGACGGTCTCGGCAGCGGTCGACCGGCCGAGGCAGCGCTGACCGTGATGCGCCAACCGGACGTCGGCCCGTTCGGGGTGGCGGCGGTGCTGCTGTCGCTGTTGCTACAGACGGTGTCGCTGGCCGCAGTCCTCGACGATCACTCCATCCCCCTCGGCGTCGTCGCGATCAGCGCCGTGGCGATGACCGGCCGCCTGGCAGTGGTGTGGTCGGCCGGCCGCGCGATCCGTCCCGCCCGAGCGGACGGATTCGGGGCGCTCGTGGCGGGCAGTGTCGGCGGTGTCGGCCGCGGGCTCAGCACGGCGTGGGTGGTGGTAACCGCGGGCGGTGCGGCACTCCTTGCCGGGGCGTCGGTCGTCGACCTCGGCTGGCTGGCTGCAGGGGTGCTCGGGGGGCTGCTCGCGGCCGGGCTCGTGCGTCGGCACGCCGTCCGTCGCCTCGGGGGAGTCACCGGTGACGTCTTCGGCGCGGTGGTCGAGATCGCCACGACAACCGCCCTGCTCGTCGTCGCCGCAGAGAGCGCCTGGCGATGACCACGCTGCACGTGGTGCGGCACGGCCAGTCGACCTGGAACGCCGCCGGAATCCTGCAGGGGCAGGCGCCGGGGCCGCAGCTGACCGCTCTCGGTCTCGAGCAGGCGCGGGCAGCGGCCGCTGCCCTCGAGGGCCTCGACATCGACGCGGTGCTCAGCAGCGACCAGCACCGCGCCGTGCAGACCGCGACGCCGATCGCGGACCGGCTCGGCGTGCCCCTCCTGCTCTCGGCCGGCCTGCGTGAACGCGGGTACGGAGCACTCGAAGGGCAACCGTCGAACAGGGCCGCCGAGTTGGCCGGCGACATCGATTGGCTCGATGCCGACGTCCGGCCCGGGGGAGGGGAGAGCCTGCGCGACGTCCACAGCCGCGTCGGTGACGTGGTGAACCAGTGCGCGGCCGATCATCCCGACGGCGCGGTCGTGCTCGTCAGCCACGGCGACACGATCCGGGTCGTCGCCGCGTGCGTGGCCGGCCTCGGGGCACACGAGATCCCGTGGACGGCGGTGCCGAACGGGTCGGTCACGGTCCTGTCGGTTCCTGGTGGACAGCTCCGAGCCGGCCGAGTACCGCCTCGACGCTGGCCACTGCGGTGATGCGGTCGGGCAGCGCCGGCCGGTCGACGACCACGACCGGCAACCCGAGCTGCTGGGCCGCCTCGAGCTTTGCCTCGGTCTGCGCTCCACCGCTGTCCTTGGTCACCAGGAGGTCCACGGCGTGCGACCGCATCAGGGCGAGTTCGCCGTCGAGCAGGTACGGACCGCGATCGAGCACCACCGTCGTGCGCGGCGGGGTGCGTCCCGCCGGCATCTCGACGCTGCGCACGACGTAGGCGTGGGTGTCGTCGTCGGCGAATGACGCGACGTCGCGACGGCCCGTCGTCAGCAACACGGTGCCTGGCGGCGTGGCACGCACGAGCGCTGCGGCCGCCTCGAGCGACGCCACCCGCGTCCAGGTGTCCTGCGGTCCGGCGACCCACCCCGGACGCCGCAAGACCAGCAACGCAGTCGATGTGGCCGCGCACGCTGACGCAGCCTGCGCGGTGATTGTCGCCGCGAACGGATGCGTCGCATCCACCACGACGTCCGGAGCGCTCTCGCTCAGGTACGCGACGAGCCCGGCCGTCCCGCCGAAACCCCCGACGCGGAGCGCCCCGACCGGCAGCGCAGGCGACGACACCGCGCCGGCCAGTGAACTGGTCACCTCGGCGCCGAGGTCGATCAGGCGCGCAGCGAGCTCGCGGGCCTCGCCGGTCCCTCCGAGAACGAGCACTCGCACATGGACGACACTAAGGCGATGCGGCACATCCTCGTCGTCGGGATCGGGCCCGGCCACCCGGACCAGATCACCGTCCAAGCCGTCGATGCGCTGAACCGGGCAGACGTGCTGTTCGTCGTCGACAAGGGCTCGGCGAAGTCGGGGCTGCTCGACGTTCGCGACGAGATCCTGCGCCGGCACATCCGCGACCCGTCCGGGTACCGCGTGGTCGAGATCGCCGACCCGGCGCGGGACCGTACCGCCGAGGCCTACGAGAACGCGGTCGCCGACTGGCACGCCGCTCGCGCCGAACGCTTCGCCGACGCCATCGCCACCGAACTCGGCAAGGACGGGGTGGGCGCGTTCCTGGTGTGGGGCGACCCGGGCCTCTACGACAGCACACTGCGGGTCATCGACCACATCCTGGCCGGCGACCGCGTCGCGTTCGAGTACTCGGTCATCGCCGGCGTGACGAGCGTCAACGCTCTGACGGCGGCCCATCGGATCCCGCTCAACAGGATCGGCGAACCCGTGCACATCACCCCGGCGCGCCGCATCGCCAGCGGCCTGCCCGACGGTGTGAACAGTGCGGTCGTGATGCTCGACGCCGGGTTCACCGCGGGGGGCCTAGACGACCCGGACCTCGAGGTCTTCTGGGGTGCTTACCTGAGCACCCCCGACGAGGTGCTGATCTCGGGTCGGCTCGGCGACGTCGCCGCTGAGATCACACGGACACGGGCGCAGCTGCGACAGCGGCACGGCTGGATCATGGACAGCTACCTGCTTCGCCGCACGGACCGCGCTTCGACTTGACCAGCAACGTAGTCGTGACGGGACCTGTTCCTCACCTACCGCCACTTTGATGACCGCCGCTGTGCGCAGGACGCCGAACATCGCGCCGCGACACGCCCGACATGCGGTTCAGCTGAACCGCTCAGACGGATAGGTGGGAGGCCGGATCGGCGTTCACCGGGCTCGCGTCACGCGGGTCCGTTTTGTGCAGAGCGCCGACCTGGGTTGCCTCCGCTCGGTGGGAGCGTCATGGCGTTGGCCTAGACCCGGGACGCTTCGGCCTCAGCGGACCCAACTCTCCTCGCCACCTCCATTTTTAGCAGAACTCAGGGCGCGTCATGAGCGCTGC
>CAZZVT010000068.1:0-16575 GCA_964657545.1 uncultured Jatrophihabitantaceae bacterium | reverse complement strand
CCCGACTCACTGCAGCACCCGGCCCAGCCGCAGGCGCACGATCGCGGCGAGTTCGCGGCGCACGACCTGGCCCTCGGTGTCCTCGTCGTTGTCGAGCCGCTCGGTGAGTGCCGCCAGGATCTGGCGGGGTGTGCGACCCGTGGCGCAGATCAGAAAGACCTGTCCGAAGCGCTGCTCGTAGGCCACGTTCTTCTCGTGCAACGCCGTCGAGTCGTCCATCGTGGCGCCGGCGGCCGACGACTGCTCCTGCCGCGACCACTGCGCCTCCACCTCGCCACCGCTCGCTCGTTCACCGATGCGCGGGTGCGCGCTCAGGGCCTGCTCGACGCCCGCCGGGTCGAGCCCGTGCAGGACCGCGTCCGAACGCTCGGCGACGGCGTCGAAGGTTCGGTAGGGACGGCCCCCGACGAGCGACTGCAGCCAGCTCGTGCTCGCGCACACCGGGCGCAGCAACTCCGTGGCGGCCGGCGCCGACACCGCGTCGAAGGCCGCGACGTCGATCCGCGCCTGCGTCATGAGCGGTGAGCCTAGCGAGGGTGGTGACTAGAGCGTCGCGTCGACCACGCCGGCGGGGACGGGCGGCGACCAGTGGAAACCCTGGGCCAGTTGGAACCCGTGTCGACGCGCTGCCTCCAGCCGCTCGATGTCGTCGATGCCCTCGATGGTCGTGCTCATGCCCAGCTCCGACGCCATCCCGGCGATCGCCCGGCTGACCGCGTCGCCGACCGGCGTCCCGAGCGCGATCGAGACCGCCCGGTCGGCCTTCATCCCGTCGGCACCGAGCCCGAACAGCCAGTCCAGTCGCGACCAGCCGTTGCCGAAGTCGTCGAGCACCACCTGGAAGCCGGCCGACTGCAGTGCCCGGACCACCGCCGACGCCCGGCCGATGTCGGACAGGTCGCGCGTCTCGGTGATCTCGACGGTGACCGCCGATGGATCGACGCCGACCGTGCGGGCGACCTCGATCATGAAATCCGCGCCGTCGGGCAGCTCGAGGTGCCGGGTCGAGAGGTTCACGTTCATCCGCAGCGACGGGTCCTGACGTCGCCACCGAACGAGGTCGGCGAGCGCGGTGGTGATGACGGCCCGATCGAGGTCGATGATCAGGTCGCTGTCCTCGACCGCGGACAGGAACGCCGACGGGCTCTGCACCGAACCGTCTGCACGCCGCCAGCGGGCGAGCGCCTCGAATCCGACCCGGCGGCCGCTGGCGAGGTCGACGACGGGTTGGTACCAGGGCACGATCTGCTCGTCGGCCAAGGCCTGCCCGATCATCGCCGACATCCGCCACGACACGCTCGCCTCGCCGTTGCGGCGCATCAGATCGAGCTGGTCGGCCACGATGTCACCGAACTCGGTGATCCGCAGGATCTCGCTGTCGGTGATGTGCCGCGGACGGTCGTCGACCAGGCACAGGGTGCCGACCGAGGTCGCCTCCCGGCTGGGCAGCGGCACGCCGAGATAACTGCGCGCATGCCCCTGCTGGACGCCGGGCAGTCGGCGGTAACGGTCCTCGGCACGCAGGTCGTCGACGGCCAGCACCGGGACGTCGTCGTCCACCACGAACTGGCACATCGAGTCCTCGCGCGGCGTCACGGTCAGCCCGGTGCGGTAGCCACCGATCGTGTACTGCTGCTGGTCGTCGAGGATGTTCACCTGCCCGAGCGGAAAGTTCATGACGCGCGCTGCGAGCGACACAGTTCGGTGCAGACGCCCGGAATCCCCGGCGGCGTGCAGGTAGTGCTCGGCGACTCGACGCTGACTGACCGGATCACGATTCCGCTGACTGTTCACCTGGCGCCCCTCTCCCGGATTCTTCTCCCGGCCTAACGCGCGAGCGGGCCTGCCGATACGGCCGCGACATCCCCGCATGGCACTATTCGCGGCGATGTCATCGACCACCGTGATCCGGGCAGCGCGCGCCGTCGTCGGCAGCGCCGAACGCCGGGCGAGTGTGGTCGTGCGCGATGCCACGGTCCTCGACGTCGTCGAGGCGCTCGATCCCGGTGGGGCCGAGGTCGTCGAGCTGGCTGCCGACCGGGTGCTGCTGCCCGGGCTGGTCGACTGCCACGTGCACGTCAACGAGCCCGGCCGCACCGAGTGGGAGGGATTCGCGACCGCCACCGCCGCGGCCGCTGCCGGCGGCGTCACGACCATCGTCGACATGCCGCTCAACAGCATCCCGCCGACGATCGACGTCGAGGCGCTGGACGTGAAGCGCGCCACCGCGGCCGGCCAGCTCGCTGTCGACGTCGCGTTCTGGGGCGGAGCCGTGCCCGGCAACGCCGAGAAGTTGGCCGGGCTGCACGAGGCGGGCGTCGTCGGCTTCAAGTGCTTCCTGCTGCCCTCGGGGGTGGACGAGTTCCCGCCCGTGTCCCCGGCCGACCTCGCGCTGGCCATGGACACGATCGCCGGTTTCGGCGGGTTGCTGATCGCGCACGCCGAGGACAGCCACGTCATCGCCGACGCACCCGAGCCGCACGGCCGGCACTACGTCGACTTCGTCGCCTCGCGACCGCCGCAGGCCGAGGTGCGGGCCGTCGAGATGCTGCTGGCGCAGACGCGGCGAACCGGTTGCCGCACGCACGTCGTGCACGTCTCCAGCGCCGAGACGCTGCCGCTGCTGCGCGCGGCGAAGGACGAGGGGCTGCCCGTCACCGCGGAGACCTGCCCGCACTACCTCGCGCTGCGCGCCGAGGACGTGCCCGACGGTGCGACCCAGTTCAAGTGCTGCCCACCCATCCGCGACGACGCGAATCGCGACGCCCTGTGGGCGGGCCTTGCCGACGGCACCATCGACTGCGTGGTGTCCGACCACTCGCCGTGCACGGTCGCGGCCAAGCGCCTGGACACCGGCGATTTCGGTGACGCGTGGGGCGGCATCGCATCCGTCCAGCTCGGGTTGCCCGTCGTCTGGACGCAGGCCCGCGTGCGCGGCGTCGGGCTGCCCACCCTGATGCGCTGGATGGCCGAGGCACCCGCGTTGCTGACCGGACTCACCGACCGCGGATCGATCGCGCCCGGGCAGCGGGCCGACCTGTGCGTGTTCGCCCCGGACGAGACCTTCGTGGTCGACCCCGCCCGGCTGCTGCATCGCAATCCCGTCAGCCCGTACGCGGGGCGGACCCTCTACGGCGTCGTCGAGCAGACATGGTTGGCTGGTGTTCCGATCACCGACGACCGCAGGGGACGCCTCGTGAGTGCCCGATGACACCCCCGAAGGCGGACTTCCGCAGGTTGCCCGACCTCGCATCGCGGACGCTCGGCGGCACGGTGATGTTCTCCAACGACGACTTCTACGCCGACGCCCACCGGCTCATCGCGCCCGGCCCGGCACGGCACGACCCGGAGCTGTTCGGCGACCGCGGCAAGGTCTACGACGGGTGGGAGACGCGGCGCCGGCGTGGCCACGACGGCGGCACCGGTGACTTCGTGATCATCCGGCTCGGCGTGCCCGGCGTCGTCCGCGGCGTCAACATCGACACCGCGCACTTCAAGGGCAACTTCCCGCCCAGCGGCTCGGTCGAGGCGGCCACCGTCCTGGGCTACCCGACGCTGGCCGAGGTGCAGGCCGCCGACTGGTTCCCTCTCGTCGAGCGCGCCGAGCTCGACGGCGACTCCGCGAACGTGGTGCCCGTCGCGGCACCGGACCGGCTCGCCACGCACGTCCGGCTGACCATCCACCCGGACGGCGGCGTGGCCCGCTTCCGCGCGTTCGGCGAGGCGATGCCCGACCCGCGGCACCTCGGCGGCCGGGTCGACCTCGGCGCGCTCGTCCACGGCGGGCTGGTCGAGGCGTGCAGCAACATGTTCTACAGCTCGCCGGCGAACGTGCTGTCGCCGGGCCGCGCGCGGGTCATGTCCGACGGCTGGGAGACCGCCCGGCGCCGCGACGACGGCAACGACTGGCTCGTCGTCCGGCTCGGCGCGCCGGGTGTGCTGCACGAGGTCGTCGTCGACACCTCGCGCTTCGTCGGCAACGCGCCCGGGTGGGCAGCTCTCACCGACGTCGACTCGGGGGTCGAGTTGTTGCCCCGCACCCGCTTGCTGCCCGACGTCGAACACCGCTTCCGGCTGGCCCCGGCACCCGCCTGCCGCCGGGTACGACTCGACGTCTACCCCGACGGCGGCATCAGCCGGTTGCGCCTGCTCGGCACGGTGCCTGCCGAGGCACACGACGCCGTGAGCCGCCGCTGGCTCGACCTCCTGCCCACCGACCAGGCCGCAACCGTCGAGCCGGCCGACTTCTTCGCCTGATGCTCGACCCATCGCTGCACGACCGCCTCGACGCGCTGCTCGCCGACGACGACGAGCGCCGGGCCCGCACATACCCCGGCCTGCTCCCCCGCCGCCAGCCCGTGCACACCGTCTACGTCGCGGCCGACCGCTACGCCGAGCACACGGTCGCCGAGTGGCGCGCCGGCGCCCTCGCCGCGCTCGACGAGCACGGGCCGCTGCCCGGCGTCGGCGACGCGCTCGAGGCCCGGGTGCGCGACAAGCTCGCACTCGAACCGATCGAGGACCTGCGCATCGACTTCGAGGACGGCTACGGCGTGCGTCCGGACGACGAGGAGGACGCCGCGGCCCGCGCCGCCGGCACCGCGCTCGGCCGGATCACGCAGGCCGGCGTCGGCACCCCGTTCGTCGGGTTGCGGATGAAGTCGCTCGAGGGCCCGACCCGGCGGCGCGCCGTCCGCACCCTCGAGCTGTTCCTCGAGGAGCTGTTCGCGTTCGGCACCCTGCCCCGCGGTTTCCGTGTCACGCTGCCGAAGGTCACGTCGGTGGTGCAGATCGAGGCGATGGTCGAGGTCTGCGCGGCGCTCGAGTCCGAGCTCGGCGTGGCGCGGGTGCCGTTCGAGATCCAGGTCGAGACCCCGCAGGCCGTCCTCGGCGCCGACGGCACCGCGCTGGTCGCCCGGATGGTGCACTCCAGCGCCGGGCGCTGCGTCGGCCTGCACTACGGCACCTACGACTACAGCGCCGCACTCGGCGTCGCCGCGGCGTACCAGTCGATGGCCCACCCGGTTGCCGACCACGCGAAGGCCGTGATGCAGGTCGCCGCTGCCGGCACGGGTGTGCCGGTCAGTGACGGGTCGACGAACGTCGTGCCTGTCGGGAACCGCGACGAGGTACGCGGCTCCTGGGAGCTGCACCTGCGACTCGTGCGCCGCTCGCTCGAGCACGGTCTGTACCAGGGCTGGGACCTGCACCCCGCCCAGCTGCCGACCCGCTTCGCGGCCACCTTCGCCTTCTACACAGACGGCCTGGACGCCGCGTGCCATCGGTTGCGCGACTACCTCGCCCGCGCGTCGACCGGCGTCCTGGACGAACCGGCCACCGCACGCGCACTGGCCGGCTTCCTGCACCGCGGCCTGTCCTGCGGCGCGCTGGACGAGGCCGAGGTGCTGCAGCGCTCCGGCGTGGGCGCCGACGCTTTGCACGACATCATCGCCCGGTGACGCAGGTGCGCCCAGCCGACGCTGTCCGCATATCGACGCCGCGATCCAGCTGACCGACCGGCTCGCCGCCCGCGCGACGTCGATTCGTCATCCCGGCGAGAGCGAGCGCCGCGGTGTTTCGTACGGAAGAACGCGGGTCAGAACGAGTTCTCGGCGACGTCCATCAGGGCGTTGTCGATGTTCTCGGCGACCAGGCGGCGCGCCGACAGTTCGGGCAGCACCGTGGTGGCGAAGAAGTGCGCCACCGCGGGCTTGCCGGCGTAGAACGCGCGGTCGCTCCCCGAGAGGCCGTTCCCGTCGAGCTTGGTCAGCGCGACCGAGGCCTGGCGCAGGAGCAGGTAGCCGACCATCAGGTCGCCGGCCGACATCAGCAGCCGGGTGGCGTTCTGGCCGACCTTGTAGACGTTCGTGACGTCCTCCTGGCCGCTCATCAGCTGGGAGATCATCGTGCCGACGATGCCGCCGAAGTCCTCGAGCGACTTCTGCAGCAGCGCGGCGTCCTCTTTCAGCCGGCCCTCGTCGGCGATCGACTCGAGGAAGCCGCTGATCTCGGCCGACAGCGCGCCGAGCGCCGCGCCCTTGTTCTTCACGATCTTGCGGAAGAAGAAGTCCTGGGCCTGGATCGCGGTCGTGCCCTCGTAGAGGGTGTCGATCTTGGCGTCGCGGATGTACTGCTCGAGCGGGTAGTCCTGCAGGTAGCCCGAGCCGCCGAAGGTCTGCAGCGCCTGCGCCAGCTGGTCGTACGAGCGCTCGGAGCCGACGCCCTTGACGATCGGCAGCAGCAGATCGTTGATGGCGACGTCGAGCGCGGTGTCGGTGCCGTTGTGCTCGCCGGTGATGATCCGGTCCTGCGCGGAGGCGGTGTAGTAGACCAGCGCGCGCAGGCCCTCGGCGTAGGCCTTGTTCAACATCAGGCTGCGTCGGACGTCGGGGTGGTTGATGATCGTGACGCGCGGGGCGGTCTTGTCGCCGGCCTGCGTGAGATCGGCCGACTGCACGCGGGTCTTGGCGTAGTCGAGCGCGTTGAGGTAGCCGGTCGAGAGCGTCGCGATGGCCTTGGTACCGACCATCATGCGGGCGTGCTCGATGACCTGGAACATCTGCGCGATGCCGTTGTGCACGTCGCCCACCAGCCAGCCCTGGGCCGGGATGTTGTCGATCTCGCCGAAGCGCAGCTCGCAGGTGGTCGAGGCCTTGAGGCCCATCTTGTGCTCGACGTTGGTGACGAAGGCGCCGTTGCGTTCACCGAGCTCACCGGTCTCGACGTCGAAGTGGAACTTCGGTACGACGAACAGCGACAGGCCCTTGGTGCCGGCCTGACCGCCCTCGCGGCGGGCCAGGACGAGGTGGATCACGTTGTCGGTGATGTCCTGCTCGGCGGAGGTGATGAAGCGCTTGACGCCCTCGATGTGCCAGGTGCCGTCAGCCTGCTCGATGGCCTTGGTCTTGCCGGCGCCGACGTCGGAGCCGGCGTCGGGCTCGGTGAGCACCATGGTGGCACCCCAACCGCGGTCGACCATCAGCTGGGCGATCTTCTTCTGCTCGTCGTTGCCGTTTTCGAACAGGATCCCGGCGAACGGCGCGCCCGCCATGTACATGTGCAGCGCGGGGTTCGAGCCCAGCACCTGCTCGGCGACGGCCCACACGACCGTGCGCGGGACGAGCTGACCGCCGAGCTCGGGGATCGTCTCGAGGCGCCACCACTCGCTGTCCTGCAGCGCCCGGTAGGACTTCTTGAACGACTCGGGCAGCGTCACCGAGTAGGTGTCGGGGTCGAAGACCGGCGGGTTGCGGTCGGCGTCGACGAACGACGCGGCCAGCGGGCCCTCGGCAAGCTTGGCGACCTCGGCGATGATGCCGCGGGCGGTGTCCTCGTCGACCTCGTCGAACGGGGCGTGTTGCAGGGTCTCGTCGGTGCCGAAGACCTCGAAGAGGTTGAACTCGATGTCGCGGACGTTGCTCTTGTAGTGGCTCATGGCCGGATCTCCCTAGCGCGCTGCTCACAGCAGGTTACTCGTCAGTAACTTCACGATATTACTGTCGAGTAACCCATGCAAGGTGGCGTGGCGAAACTCGCTCTAGCGGCGGGTCACGGTGGCCAGCACGGACGGGTCGGCGCGGAAGTCGATGCGCGACACGAAGCCGTCGGTGATCGTGAAGTCGAAGACGACCCGGGCCTCGCCGCGATGGAACCAGGCAGCCGCGGGCCGGTCGGCGACGAACACAGGTAGCGCCGCCTTGGCGGCACCATTGAACATCGTGGCGACCTCGCGGCGTCCGTCGATACGAGCAGGGGTGCCTGCCCCGATCGCGGCCTCGTCGCCGACCACGACCGCGTCGGGCGCGAGCAGTTCGAGCAGTCGCGCGAAGTCGCCGTTGCGCGCGGCGGCCAGGAACGCATCGACGAGCTCCCAGTCGGCCTGCCCTGCGCCGGTGCCGGGTCGGGCGATCTTTCTGCGGGCGCGGGAGGCGAGCTTGCGGGTCGCCATCGGCGTCGACCCGACGATCTCGGCGATGGTCGCGAAGTCGACGCCGAAGCTGTCGTGCAGCACGAACGACACCCGCTCCAGCGGCGTCAGACGCTCGAGTACGAGGTGCAGCGCCACGCCGACCGTGTCGGCGAGCGCCACCTGGTCGGCCGGATCCGGCGCGTGCTCGACGAGATCGAGGTCGGCCTCGGGCACCGGCGTCCGCCTGCGTAGCTGGTCCAGGCACAGCCGGGTCGTCACAGTCGTCAACCAGGCCGGCAGGTTGTCGATCACGGTGTCGGTCGCGGTGTCCGTTGCGTGCAGCCGAAGCCATGCCTGCTGAACGACGTCCTCGGCCTCGCCTCGGTCGCCGAGCACCCGCTCGGCGATCCGCAGCAGCCGCGAGCGCTCGCCCTCGAACGCGGTCGTCCGGTCCATGTCGGTCACACTTTCCTGCTCGGGCTCGTCATTTCACTGACGCACACCGGGTGCGCCGTGTGACAGATCGAGCACAGTGAAAGGTGTCAGATCATGGCCAGCTTCCGCACCGTCCTGATTCCCGCCAATGACATCGCAGCGTCCCGCGATCTCTACCGCGAGCTGCTGGGCGTCGAGCCGGGTGTCGACCAGCCCTACTACGTCGGCTTCGACGTCGAGGGTCAGCACATCGGGCTGGTGCCGGGCACGACCGCGCTTCGGGCGCACCTGCACGTCGAGGATCTGGACGACGCCGTGAAGCGCGTCGTCGCCGCGGGCGGCTCGGTCATCGATGCCGCGAAGGAGGTCGGCGGCGGCCGGTTGGTCGCGGTCGTGCGCGACCCGGCAGGTGCCGAACTCGGCATGATCGCCGATCCGGCGCAGCCCGAACACCTGCAGGCTTAGAAGATCACCCGCAGGTTGATCGTCTCGGGCAGCGCGCGAATCTGGTCGACGATGGCCTGCGTCGTGCCGCTGGCCGAGTCGGTGACCACGTAGCCGACGTCGCCGCGGGTACCGAGCAGCTGTGCCTCGACGTTGACGTCGTTGTCGGCGAGCAACCCGTTCACCCGCGCGAGCACGCCCGGCACGTTGCGGTGCAGCAGGATCAGGCGCAGCGTGCCCTCGGCACGGGCCAGCGACAGCCCGGGAACGTTGACGCTCATGGCGGTCGAGCCGTCGCGGACGTAGTCGCGGAACTTGCCGGCGACGAAGCGGCCGATGTCCTGCTGCGCCTCCTCGGTGGAGCCGCCGATGTGCGGGGTGAGGATGACGTTCGCCAGGCCCCGCAGCTCGGACACGAACTCGTCGCCGCGACGCTTGGGCTCGACGGGGAAGACGTCGACCGCGGCACCGGCGATGTGCCCGGACTCGACGTGCGTGCGCAGGGCGGCGTAGTCGACGACGAACCCCCGCGACAGGTTCAGGAACAGCGCGCCCGGTTTCATCGTCGCGAAGTCGGCCTCACCGAAGAAGTTCTCGTTCGCGGGCCGGCCGTCGACGTGCAGGGTGACGACGTCGGACTCGGCCAGCACCTCCTTCATCGACAGGCAGCGCTTGGCGTTACCGAGGGCGAGCCGGTCGGCGGTGTCGTAGAACAGCACCTTCATGCCGAGGTTCTCCGCCAGGACGGACAGCTGGGTGCCGATGTTTCCGTAGCCGATGATGCCGAGCGTGCGACCCCGCACCTCGTGCGCCCCGGTGGCCGACTTGTCCCACACGCCCTGGTGCATCAGGGCGTTCTTCTCGGTCAGCCGACGGGTGAGCGAGATGATCTCCGAGATCGCCATCTCGACGACCGAGCGGGTGTTCGAGAACGGAGCGTTGAACACCGTGATCCCGCGCACCGACGCGGCGTCGAGGTCGATCTGGTTGGTGCCGATACAGAACGCGCCGATGGCCATCAGCTTGTCGGCGGCGTCGAGCACCCGTGCGGTGACCTGGGTCTTGGACCGGATGCCGAGCAGCGAGACACCCTGGACCCGCTCGACGAGTTCGTCCTCGTCGAGGGCTCCGTCGACGGCGTCGATCTCGAAGCCGGCCGAGGTCAGGATCTCGACGGCGTCGGGGTGGATCTGCTCGAGGAGCAGTACTCGGACGGGCGCGTCGGGCATGTGGCTGCTTTCGAGTGAGGAGCGGTCGGGCCGCTGCTCACTCTAGTGACGGCGGGGTACCGACTTCAGGCGCGCAGCGAGCGACGGCCGCTCACCTTGCGGTAGATGAGCAGCGCGATCACACCGCCGATGATCGACCCGACGAGTCCGGACGGCTGGAAGTAACCCTCGGCGCTGTCCTTGCCGAAGATGACGTAGCCAAGGAATCCGCCGATGAACGAGCCGACGATGCCGAGCAGCACCGTTCCGCCGAAGCCGAGGTGGTCCTTGCCCGGGACGAGCAGCCGGGCGAGCGCGCCGGCGATGAGGCCGACGATGACGAGCGTGACGATGAAGCCGAACATGGTGCCCTCCTTGTGGCCGCACTGCGCGGCGATCGCAGAAGGACTACCCCCGATCCGAGCAGCTGCTAACTCGCCGCGCGGCTGACCCCGATGCCGCCGGGCGTGTCGGCGCCGTAGCGCTCCATCTCGCGGCGCAGGTCGAGCGGGCGGATCGTGCTGCGACCCGCGTGTGCCGCGGCGTCGAGTCGATCGGCGGGCACGAGCCAGGCGATCTCGAACTCCAGCCCGTCCGGATCCTGTCCGTAGAGCGACTTGGTGGTGCTGTGATCCGACGCCCCGACGAGGCTGCCGGCATCGGTGAGCCGGCCGGCCAACCGCTCGAGATCGGCGAGGGTGTCGACCTCCCACGCCAGGTGGTAGAGCCCCACCGTGCTGCGTCCGGCTTGCGACGCGCCGGCGTCACCGATCTGGAACAGCCCGAGATCGTGGTCGTTGCTCGACGCCTCGGCGCGCAGGAACGCGGCCCGGCCGGGCACCTCGGTGTTGACGGTGAAGCCCAGCACGTCGCGGTAGAAGGCGACGCTGGCTGCGACGTCGCGGACGTACAGCACGGCGTGGTTGAGGCGATGGATGGGCATGGTCGGCTTGTCCTCGAGGTCGGTTGAGCGTTGAACGCTCAATCGAGCCTAGAATTCCCCTGTGTCCGGTGCGAGGTGGCTCGATCCCGACGAGCAGGCCGCATGGCGCGCGTTCATCGAGTCGACGAAGCTGGTCCTCGACGCCCTCGACCGGCAGCTGCAGCACGACGCCGCTATGCCGCTGGCCTACTACGAGGTACTGGTGCAACTGTCCGAGGCACCGGAACGCACCCTGCGGATGAGGGACCTCGCCGACCTCACCCTCTCCTCGCGCAGCCGGCTGTCGCACGCCGTCGCCCGGCTCGAGCAGCACGGGTGGGTGCAGCGAACCGACTGCGAGACCGACCGTCGCGGCCAGAACGCCACGCTCACCGACCAGGGCTTCGCGACGCTGGTCGCCGCAGCACCGGGCCACGTCGAGACCGTCCGGCGCGTCGTCATCGACGGATTGGACGCCGAGCAGCTGGCGCAGCTGACCGAGATCGGTCGCCTGATCCGAATGCGGGTGCAGACCGAGCCGGCCTGACCGCTCAGCGCACCGCGGCCAGCAGCGCGCGCCAGGTGTTCTGGTCGGTGTTCCCGGTGACCGGCAGGTGATGCGCCCGCTGGAACACGCTGACGGTATCCGCGGTGCGCGCCCCGTAGGTCGTCGACGTCGACAGGTGCAGAGCTTGTTGTACGGCGGTGACCGCGGGCCCTCGCGACGTCCGGCCCAGCCAGGCACCGGACCACTTCACCAGCGCCTTCCTGGTCGCCGACGCGCCCTTCGGCGCGCTCACCCTGGCGTAGGCGGGGCAGCTGACGGTATTGACGTGGGTGTAGCGCGGCGCCCAGTTCAGGTCGGCCGGGCGGCACGGACCGTAGTCCTCGGGCGACACCGTCGACGTCCAGAACGAGGTCCGCCCCTGCGCACCGTTCCAGCTCAGCGAGATGTGGATGTGCGTCCGGTGGCAGGCATTGGCGTACGCCGCCTTCTGCATCGATGCGGCCTGACACCCGTTGTAGTTGCTCCACTGCCCGTCCCACGCACCCCAGATCCGGTTGTCGAAGATGAGGTACATGACGCCGAGACGCCGGGCCATGGCGAACTGGTTGCCGTGGGAATCGGTGGCCAGCAGCCACGCGATGGTGGCGTTCGCGGCCGCGTGCTGTTGCGCGTTCTTGACGTTCACCATCCAGTCGATCGCTCGGCCGTCGGAGTGTTCGCTGGGGGTGCCATCGGTGCCGCACGGATAGACCGTGGCCCAGGTGGTGGGCGCGACGGCGCGGTAGGTATCGGCCAGATAGGCGGCGAGCTTGCGGGTACCGGCGCCGGTCCGTTGGTCGCAGGCCACCTGGGGCACGTAGGTCGCCAGGTTCTCGATCGCGCTCGGAAGGCCGGACGGGGTGCGCGGCGTCGGCGCGCTCACAGCGCCCGCCGGCGAGGACGTCACGGCTGCACAGGCGACCAGACAGGAGACCAGACAGGCCAGCCTGGCGAGAATGGTGGGGCGGTGGGACATCGCGTCGACCTCGGTGGTGCTCGGCCCCGCAGCCGTTCCCGCGACACGCTGTTACCCGCTCACGACGCTCGGCAAACCGCCGATGCGGCTCACCGCACCCGATCCTGCGTTTGGGCGATGTGAGTGACGGGTACTCCTGCAGCTGTCCATCGGCGGGGATGGGCGCGACGAAGGGGCGTCAATGATCGCGGTTGCCTTGCGCGAGCACCGAACGGCATGCGCAGACGGCGCATCGTTCGTCGGTCTCGAAGTGGCGACCTCGAGCTCCGACCGGTTACGCGCGAGTGTCCACGTCACCGGTCAGCTGCTGCCCGCCACGTTGCCGCTGCTCGTCACCGTCCTGCGCACACACCTCGCGGGCGGACGGCGTCACCTGCGTGTCGACCTTGCCGCGGCCCGCATCACCGACGCCGAGGTCATCGACGCACTCGTCGAGACGCGCCTGTGCATTGCCGGGCTCGGCGGCACGGTGGTCTACGACAACGCCGGCCGGCGCCTCATCGACGCGATCCGCGACGACCGCTCCGGCCGGTGGTCGGCGACGTCCTGACGGGCTGATGTTTCGGGCGCGTCCGGGCCTCGAGCCGACCGGTGGATCATCGATCATCGCGCTGTTTCGCCGGCCGACGCCCCGGGTAATCCCGGCGAGGGCGCACTTCGAATCAGGGAGCAGCGCCCGGTAACGCCAGGAGTGCTTCATGGCCAAGAACAAGTCCGAACCGTTCGTGCCCGGCGTCCCGAGTGTCGAGCCGGTGACCTTCGAGGAGCCGACGCGGCCGCGTGGGCCGCTTGCGCCCAAGGCCGATCAAGCCGGCCCCGACACCCGGACCCCGACCGGGGCCGAGACCGACCTGCCGCCCGAGAGCGTGGCCCAGCAGGACAGCTACCTGACCACCGCACACGGTGCTCGGCTCACCGACACCGACCACTCGCTCAAGGCGGGCTCGCGCGGACCGACCCTGCTGCAGGATCATCACCTGCGCGAGAAGGTCAGCCACTTCGACCACGAGCGGATTCCGGAGCGGGTCGTGCACGCCCGCGGTGCCGGCGCGCACGGGGTGTTCGTGGCCACCGGCGCGGGCGCGGGCATCTGCCGGGCCGCGTTCCTGGGCAAGGGGGTCGAGACCCCGGTCTTCGTCCGGTTCTCCACCGTGCTCGGCTCGCGCGGCTCGGCCGATCTGGCCCGCGACACGCGGGGGTTCGCCACGCGCTTCTACACCTCGCAGGGCAATTACGACCTGGTCGGCAACAACATCCCGGTGTTCTTCATCCAGGACGGCATCAAATTCCCGGACGTCATCCACGCCGGCAAGCCGCAGCCCGACCGCGAGATCCCGCAGGCGCAGAGTGCCCACGACACGTTCTGGGACTTCGCCTCGCTGCACACCGAGTCGCAGGCCCACACGATGTGGAACATGTCCGATCGGGGCATCCCGCGTTCGTACCGGACGATGGAGGGTTTCGGCGTCCACACCTGGCGGTTGATGAACGATGCCGGGGAGACCTCGCTGGTCAAGTTCCACTGGAAGCCCCGCCAGGGCGTGCACTCGGTGACCTGGGAGGAGGCGCAGCTGACCAACGGCTACGACCCCGACTTCCACCGTCGTGACCTCGCGGACGCGATCGAGTCGGGTGCCAACCCGGCGTGGGACCTCGGCGTCCAGGTCATGCCCGATTCCGAGGATCAGACGTTCGAGGGCATCGATCTGCTCGACCCGACCAAGTTCGTGCCCGAGGAGCTGGCGCCCGTCCAGCTGCTGGGCACCATGACGCTGACCGCGAATCCGACGAACTACTTCGCCGAGACCGAGCAGGTGGCCTTCAACGTCGCGAACCTGGTGCCGGGCATCGACGTCACCAACGACCCGCTGCTGCAGGCCCGGCTGTTCTCCTACCTCGACACGCAGATCACCCGTCTCGGCGGACCGAACTGGAACCAGATCCCGATCAACCGCGCCCAGGCACCGATCAACGACATGCTGCGGGACGGGTTCCACCAGGACGCAGTGCACGGCGGGGTCGCGGCCTATCACCCGAACACGCTGGACGGGGGTTGCCCGTTCCTGGCCGGAGCCGGCGACCACCCGTTCATCGACATCCCGGTGGCGGTCGAGGCAGCAGCGAAGGTGCGGGAGAACCCCGCGAGCTTCGACGACCACTTCAGCCAGGCGACGATGTTCTACCGCTCGCTGACGCCGGTCGAGCAGAACCACGTCACGACCGCGTACACCTTCGAGCTGTCCAAGTGCTTCGACCAGGTCATCCGCGAGCGGCAGCTGGCCGCGTTGGCCAACATCGACGCCGACCTGTGCCAGAAGGTCGCCGATGGTCTCGGACTGCCGGCACCGGCGCCGACGATCACGGTGCCCGAGGTCACCCCCAGCGCGGCGATCTCCCAGATCGGTGCCAGCTGGCCGGTGGCCGGCAGGGTGGTGGGCATCGTCGTCGGCCCCGACAGCGACCCTGCCGCCGTCGCGACGCTGCGGACCGCGCTCGACGCCGAGGGCGTCGTCGCGCTGGTCGTCGCCCCGACCGGCGGCAAGCTCGGAGACGTCACGATCCACCGGACGTACGCGAACGCCGCGTCCATCGAGTTCGATGCCCTGATCGCGGTCGGCGACGCGCCGCCCGCAGCCGACGCGGTCGTGACGGCCGATGCCAAGGCCGGCGCCGGCGAGGGCCCGGAAGGCGTGACCGATCCGCGGGTGGTCAAGCTGCTCGCCGAGGCGTGGCGCCACGCCAAGGCGCTCGGGTCGGTCCAGGGCATGACTGCCCTCGCCTCGGCCGGACTGTTCGAGGACAGCACCGGAGTGGCGGCCGGTTCCGCGGCCGAGGTCGCCGACGGTGTGGTGCAACTGCTCGCCCAGCACCGCGTCTGGCAGCGTTTCGCCCTGGCCGGGTAGCAGGCTGCGCGGAACAGCAGCGTCCCAGTCCGATCCCTGGGGCTGTGAGGCCCGGAATCCTCGTGATTCCGGGCCTCCTGCTGTCGTGCAGCGTGTGGGTATCTACCTCAGGTCCGATGGCAAGCGAGAGGAATCAGGTCATGACCGAACAGCCGCCCCTTGAGCACGTGATCGACAAACATGGCCGCGCGGCGCACCCCGAGCGTGGGGGGGCCCACACGCGACCCGACGGCCTGGACGACGCGACGGTGGCGGCGCTCGGGGCGCTGTCGGCGGCGCTGGAGACCGCCGAGCACGCCCGCGGGCACCTCTATGCCTTTCACCGCCTCTCGGGCTCGACCGACCGCGAGATACAGGAGGCAGTAGGGAAGCTGCGCGACGCCGGACGCGCCGAGATAGCGGACGCCGTGGCCACGGTCATGGTCGGGCGTGACGCCGTCGCGGGCATGTGGAGCTTCGAGCTGATCGAGCACTACGACGCCGGCTACTGGACGGCGTTGCGCGATGTCGAAGCGGCGGCGCGGGCCGCCGTCGGGATCACCGAGCCCCACCTGTTCGAAGCAGAGATGAAGCACTCCGAACAGAGCTGATCACCTCACAGCCACCCTGACAACTCACTTGCTGCGACTACCCGCGAGCGGCGGCCGGGGTAAGACCCTGGCATGCCGACAGCAGCGAAAACCGCGGCCCGTAAGTCCACGCCGGCGACCGGCCGTTCGGAGCCCGAGATCGAAGAGGCCTTCGACCGCATGGTCGACGAGGGCAACGACCGGCTCCAGCGCCCGTTGGTATCGCTGTGCGCGACCGGCTTCCTCGGCGGCATCGATGTCGCCGTCGGTGTGCTCGCCTACCTCGTCGTCAAGCAGCAGACCGGTTCCTCGGTGCTCGCCGCACTGACGTTCTCGATCGGCTTCGTCGCGCTGCTGCTGGCCCGTAGCGAACTGTTCACCGAGAACTTCCTGGTTCCGGTCATCGCGGCGGTCGCCACCCCCGGGTCCTGGCCCAACCTCGCCCGTCTGTGGGCCGTCACCCTGGTGGCGAATTTGCTGGGCGGCCTGGTCCTCGCCGCGATCGCGATGGTGGCGCTGCCCGACCTGCACCAGGTCGCGATCACCAGCGGCGCGCACTACGCCCACCTCGGGGTGTCCTGGCGCTCGTTCTGCCTCGCCGTGCTCGCCGGCGCAGTCCTGACCCTGATGACCCGCATGCAACACGCCACCGACAGCCTCGG
>CAZZVT010000067.1:4319-16791 GCA_964657545.1 uncultured Jatrophihabitantaceae bacterium | reverse complement strand
CTGGCCGGCGAACTACGGCGCCTGGTACGTCTCGCAGGTGCTCGACGCGCTGACGGCCGACCCCGAGGTGTGGTCGAAAACGGCACTGCTGATCACCTACGACGAGAACGACGGCTTCTTCGACCACGTCGTGCCGCCGTATGCGAACACGACCACCTTGCGCGGGGCATCGACGGTGCCGACCGCGAACGAGCTCTACACCGGCGTCTCGGGGTCGGCTGGCTCGACGGGCACGCCCGGGCCGTACGGGCTGGGGCAGCGCGTCCCGATGCTCGTCGTCTCGCCGTGGAGCACCGGCGGCTGGGTGTGCTCCGAGACCTTCGACCACACCTCGATGATCCGCTTCCTCGAGCAGCGCTTCGGCGTGCACGAACCCAACATCACGCCGTGGCGCCGGGCGGTGTGCGGCGACCTCACCTCGGCCTTCGACTTCGGCCGTACGCGTACGTCGGCGCCGTCGCTGCCGGGGACTGCGGCCTACCAGCCGGCCGACAGCGAGCGGCACCCGGACTACACGCCGGTGCCGCCGGCAACCGGAGCCGTGCCGGTGCAGGAGTCGGGCGTGCGTCCGTCGCGCGCGCTCGGGTACGCCCTCGATGTCCGCGCGTCAGCGGCGGCCGGGAAATTGGGTCTCGCGATCCGCAACTCGGGCCGGCTCGGCGCGCAACTGCAGGCCCGCTCGACGTCGATGGCCGGTGCTCCGTGGAGCTACACGGTCGGCGCCGGCGACGCGGTGTCGCCCTCGTGGCCGCTCACCGGCGGCTACGACCTCGACCTGCACGGCCCGGACGGGTTCTTCCGGCGCTTCACCGGGACGGCCGCGGCGCCGGTCGAGACGTCGCTGACTGCACGCGGCGACGACGTCGTGCTGGCACTGCACAACGCCTCGCGCTCGACGGTGGTCGCTTCGGTGGTCGACGCGTACGGCAAGCACCCGCACCGCGTGGTGGTGCCCGCCGGCCGGACGGAGTCGGTGCGGGTGTCGACGTCGAACACCGGTGGCTGGTACGACCTCGCGGTGAGCGTGCCGAAGGACCCGAGCTTCGGCCGGGCGCTCGCCGGTCGGCTGCACACCGGCCGTCCGGGTACGAGCGACCCTCAGCTCGGCCGCTGACCCCGCGGGCTCGGCGTCGTGATGTCAGGACGACGCGAGCAGCACGGGCCGGTCGAGAAGGGTGATCGCCGCCCGACGGCCGGGCGTCAGCTCGGCACTGCGGTGCGACGGGATGTCGGCCAACACCTCGTTGCCGTCGGACTGCAGCAGCCGCAACCGGGTCGACGACCCGCGGAATGTCGCCACCACGACGGTCGCGTCGCCCGACTCGTCGGGGGTGACGATCATGGCCTCCGGCCGCACCAGGACGGTGACCTCGGCCCCCAGGGACGGGCGGTCGCCGTCGGCGGGCAGTACCTGCGAACCCACCCGCACCTGGCCGCCGACCTCGGAGCGTCCCGGCAGCCGGTTCATCGCGCCGACGAATTCGGCGACGAACGCGGTGGCCGGCCGGTCGTAGAGCGTGGCGGGATCGGCGCACTGCTCGAGGCGACCCGCCCGCATGACGCCGACGCGGTCGGCCATCGACAGCGCTTCCTCCTGGTCGTGCGTGACGAATACGGTGGTGACACCGAGTTCGAGCTGGATGCGACGGATCTCGTCGCGCAGCTGCTCGCGGACCTTCGCGTCCAGCGCGGACAGCGGTTCGTCGAGCAGCAGCACCCGCGGCGCGACCGCAAGTGCACGGGCCAGCGCCACCCGCTGCTGCTGGCCGCCCGACATCTGGTGCGGGTACTTCTTGACGTGCTCGCCGAGCCCGACGAGTTCGAGCAGCTCGGTCGCCCGCGACGTGCGAGCCGCGCCGTTCTGCTTGCGCATACGCAGGCCGAAGGCGACGTTGTCGGTCGCGGTCATCGTCGGGAACAGGCTGTAGGACTGGAACACCATGCCCATGTCGCGCTTGTTCGCCGGCGTGCGGGTGACGTCCTTGCCGTCGACGAGCAGCGAGCCGGAGGTCGGCTGGTCGAAGCCGGCCAGCAGCCGCAGCGCGGTGGTCTTGCCGCACCCCGACGGGCCGAGCAGTGCGATCAGCTCGCCCGGTTCGATCCGCAGGTTCAGCCCGTCGAGGGCGGAGGTCGAGCCGAAGACACGGGTGACGCCCCGGTACTCGACCGTGGTGCCCTCGCGGGTCGGGACGGCGGCGGCCAGGGCTGCCGGACGGAGGGTGTTCTCGAGGGACATCAGGCCTTCTTCTCTTGTCCGCTGCGCCAGTTCAGCGCACTGATTGCCAGCAGGATCACCTCGACGAGCAGCAGGCTGAACACCGATACCGCAGCCTGCACCTGACCCGAGGTGGTCGGCAGCTGGGCCAACCACACCGGGAACGGCTTGGTGTAGAGCAGGATCGAGGAGATCGTGTACTCGCCCATCACCAGAGCGAAGCACAGAAACGATGCGTTGATCAGCGCGGTGCGCAGGCACGGCGCGATCACGCGCAACAGCACTGTGGGCCAGCTCGCGCCCAGGTTGCGCGCCGCTTCCACCAGGGTGTCGGCGTCGATGGAACGAATGCCCGCGTCGATCGCGCGGTAGACGAAAGGCATGGCGAGCATGACGTAGAGCAACGCGAGCAGCAACGGGTGGCTGCCGTCGCGCAGGTAGCGCAGGACGTGGAACGCCAGGCCCTCGTCCTGACCCGCTGCCGCACCCGTCCTGGGTGCCACTGACTTGTAGACGTCGCTCACCCCGACGACCAGGACGACCGGCGGGAAGACGAGCGGCAGGAGCGTGAAGATCTCGACGATCCCGCGCATGCGGGGCAACCGCAGGTGCAGCAGCAACTGCGTCGGCAACAGCAGTGCCAGTGTGATCACGATCGTCACGACACTGATCTCGAGCGAGTACACGAGCGCCTGGACGAGGCTGATCTGCCCGCTGCCGGGGTTGGTGAAGATCTGCCCGTACGCCGAGAAGGTGATGCCGCCGTGCGGGTCCTGGACGGTGAAGCTGATCGCGGCCAGCAGGGGACCGACGAAGTAGATCGCCGCGACAGCCAGGACGGCCCACCGACCGAGCCGACCCCGACGCCGCTTGCGCTCGGGCCTGTCGGCCGGCGGCGGCAGCGCGTCACCTACCGCCACCCCGGTGAACACGGGCGCGGTCATGCCAGCCACCTCGAGGTCCGGCGCTGCAGCAGCTGGTAGAGCACGGTCAGCGGCAGCACGATGACGATCATGTCGAGGGCCAGCGCCGCGCCGAGGTTCTCCTGGCCGGGCAGGACGTTGCCCGACAGCACCGACTGGATGCGGATGGTCACCAGCGGGAAGGAGGAGTTGATGGCGTAGGCGGTGGCGAACGCGGAGAACGAGGAGCAGAACAGCAGCAGCACCGAACCCAGGAAGCTGGGCGCGAGGACCGGCCCGGCGACGTAGCGCCAGTACGCCCAGCGGGTGGCGCCCAGGTTCTCGGCCGCCTCGCCCCACTGCGGTTTGAGGCCCTCGAGCGCGGGGGTCATCACCAGCACCATGAGCGGCACCAGGAAGTACAGGTAGACCAGCGCCAGGCCGGAGAGCTGCGAGAGCTGCACGTGGCCGTCGTCGACCAGCGAGAAGTGGAAGTGGTCCTGCAGGAAGGTGGTGAGGATGCCGGAGTTCGCGTCGAGCGTGGCGATGAACAGGAACGCCAGCGGGATGCCGCCGAAGTTGGCCAGCACCGCCGACGCCGAGGTCACCACCTGGCGCAGGATCGAGCTCTGCGAGTTCACCACCGCCCAGGCCAGCACCACGCCGAGGACGGCGCCGAGGACCGCCACGATCAGCGACAGCTTGACGCTCGTCTCCAGCGAGGTCAGGTACACCCCGTGCAGCGACTGCGAGACGTTCGCGCCGGTGTAGCTGGTCGTCGAGGTGTGCACGAACTGCTGCGTCACGGGATCACGCACGGTCCCGTTCGAGGTCGTCGTCCTGCGGAACGCATCGACGAGAATGAACGCGATGGGCGTCAGGAAGACCAGGCCGACGAACAGGAAGAAGGGGACGAGGCCGAGCCACGCCAGCCCCCGTTGCTTCGCGACGCGGTGGGGCCGGGATGTCCCGGCCCCACCGTCGGCTGTCAGATGTGCCATGGGTGTGCGGTTGTCGTTCGGCGATCAGCCGGAGACGGCCGCGGCCCACTTCGCGGTCACGACGGCCTTGGCCGCGGTGATCTGGTCCTGCGTGGGGTTGAACGGGTTGGCGTCGGTGACCGGCGGGATCTTCGCCACCAGCGCCTTGTTCGCCGAGCCGTTGGACTGCATGGCCACCAGCTCGATCGGGCGGGCGTAGCCGGCCAGCCAGCCGTTCTGACCGTCGGTCGCCTTCTGGCTGTAGAGGTATTCCTCCCACAGCCGGGCGGCGGCCGGGTGCGGTGCGTTGATGCTGATGGCCTGCGCGTAGTAGCCGGACACCAGGCCGTCGGACGGGTCGGTCACCTTCCAGGTGATCTTCTTGGCCGCGAGCGTCGTGGTCTCGGCCGCGTTCAGGTAGTCCCAGTCGAGCACGATCGGGGTGGCGCCGGAGGCAACGGTCGCCGGCGTGACCTTCGTCTTGTTGAAGATGCCCTCGGAGTTCAGCTTCTTGAAGAAGGTGATGCCGGGCTGGATGTTCGTCGCCGAACCGCCGTTGGCCAGCGCGGCGGACCACACGCTCTCGAACGCCGAGTTGGCGCTCGTCGGGTCACCGTTCAGCGCGACCGCGCCCTTGTAGGCCGGGTTGTCGAGCTGCTTGATCGTCGTCGGGCAGGTCTTGACCTTCGAGGCATTGCAGCCGATGGAGATGTAGCCGCCGTAGTCGCTGAACCACAGGCCGCCGGAGTCCTTCTGCCCGGCCGGGATGTCGTTCCACTGAGCGACCTTGTACGGCGCGTACAGGCCCTCCTGCGCACCGGACACGGCGTAGGAGTTGCCGACGTCGACGACGTCCGGGGCGCTGGCCTGGCCCTTGGTGGACTTCAGCGCGTTGATCTCGTCGCCGCTCGAGCCGTCGGGGTTCTCGCTGGTGACGGTGATGCCGTACTGCTTCTTGAACCCCGCGATGATCGAGGCGTAGTTGGCCCAGGTGGGCGGCAGGGCGATGACGTTGAGCGTGCCCTCCTTCTTCGCAGCCGCGACGAGAGCGGCCGTTCCGCCGCCGGCCTGCGCGGACTGCGCCGTGGACCAGTCGGTCTTGCCCGCAGCAGCGGAGCCGCCACTCGACTTCGACGACGCCGACGACGTCGAGGAGCTGCTGCTTCCACAGCCCGCAACCACCATCGTTGCCGCCGCGGCCACCGCCACGGCTCCCATCACCTTGCGTTGCATTGAATCCCCGTCTCCACACCCGTGTCGTCGGGCGGCTGCCCGACGAGCACGCCCAGGTTCGACTGTGCGCAATCGATTTATCCGCTCCCGATCTGTACGAGCGGTGAACGGGCCGCCAACTCGGGCAGCCGATTACTAGGTGATCCTCAGTTCGGCGATGCGGGATGCGGGATTCGCAGCGTCGTGACGTCCGCGGGGCACGCTCGTTGAACCGGGCGGGGAATCATCCACCGCCGTGTCTTCCCGCCGAAGGAGCTTGCCGTGCGCCGACTCGCCGCCGTCCTGATCGCCGCCCTCGCCGTGACCGGCGTGCTGGTCGCCGCTCCCGCCGGAGCCAGCACCGCGCTTCGCTATGTCGCCCTGGGCGACTCCTACAGCGCAGCGTCGGGGAACGTGCCGCCCGATCTCAGCTCGCCGCTGTGCGTTCGCTCGACGGTCAACTACCCGCACGTCATCGCCGCTGCGGTCCACGCCCAGCTCACCGACGTCACCTGCGGTGCGGCGGAGACGAAGGACTACACGACCTCGCAGTACCCGGGCGTCGCACCCCAGTTGGACGCCGTGCACGCCGACACGCAGCTGATCACCATGACGATCGGCGGCAACGACAGCGGCGTTTTCCTGGACTCCATCCTCGAGTGCGGCGTCGCCGGGGTATCGACGCTCGGGCAGGGCCACCCGTGCCAGGACCGCTACGGCTCGTCGTTCGAGGACACGATCCGCTCCACGACCTACCCGGCGCTGGTCGCAGCGCTGAGAGCCGTGCGGGCCAAGGCGCCGAAGGCTCGCGTGGCGATCCTGGGCTACCCGTGGATCGTGCCGGCCAGCGGCGGATGTTTCCCGCAGCTGCCGCTCGCCAGCGGCGACATCCCCTACCTGCGTCACGAGCAGGCCACCCTGAACGACGCCGTCCGGCGCGCCGCGGCGGCCTCTGGAGCCACCTACGTCGACCTGTCCGTCGTCTCGAACGGCCACGATGCGTGTCAGGCCATCGGGACGCGGTGGATCGAGCCGGTGCTGTTCGGCACCAACCCGGTCATCGTGCACCCCAACGCGCTCGGCGAGTCGAAGCTGGCGGCGCAGACGGAGAAGATACTCAGCCTGCGCTGAGCCGCAGATACATGTCGCGGTGCGGTAGACCGGTCTCCGGCTCTACATACTCGGAGGTATCGACGACAAAGCCGTTGCGCTCGTAGAAGGCAATCGCGACGGCGCGGGCCTTGCACCACAGGAACTGCCCACCCCGTCCGGTGACGACGTCGACCGCGCCCCCGATCACCAGCGCGCCGATTCCGCTGCCACGCCGACCGTCGGCGGTCGCCATGCCCCGCAGCTGCCAGGAGCCGGGCTCGGCGCGGTGCGGGTAGCCGGCCGGCTGCAGCACACAGGCGCCGACGGCGCTGCCGTCCTCGAGCGCTGCGACGTGCACTGCGTCCGGCAGGTCGTCGCCGTGCATCGGGGTCCCGATCGCCCACCCCGGACGGAGCACCGCACGGCGCAGCTCGCTCGTCCGGGCCGCCTCGACGACCTCGACCCGGATCAGCTCGCCCGTCGGCGTCCCCGTCGCCGTTCGAGGTAGTCCTCGACGACGTACTCGCCGAGCGCACCGCGCTTGGGTTGGAACACCCGGCCGCCGTTGCGGCGCCCGAGCTCCTGCATGAATGCCACGAGCCGCGGGTCGTCGTCGAGCATGAAGACGTTGATGGTGGCACCGCGGCGGGTGCAGCGTTCGACCTCGGCCAGGGTGGCGGCGAGGGTCTGCGGCGTCGGCGGCCAGGCGAAGTCGGCGAACCCGTCGGCGGCAAGATGCGCGGTGGGTTCGCCGTCGGTGATGACGATGATCATCGGGTCGGCGCCGCGGTGCTTGTCGAGGTGGCGTCGGGCCAGCATCAGCCCGTGCTGCAGATTCGTGCCCTGCACGCGGTCCCAGTCGTGCTCGACGAGCGCGTTCGGGGTCATGACCCGCGCGTAGTCGCTGAAGCCGATGATCTCGATCGCGTCCTGCGGGTACTTGGTCGTGACGAGCGAGTGCAGTGCCAGCGCGGTGGTCTTGGCCTCGCCCCATGTGCCGCGCAGCTCCATCGAGTACGACATGTCGACGAGCAGCGCGATGGCCGTCGACGACCGACGTTCCGTCTCGACGACCTCGAAGTCCTCGGCGGCCATCTGCAGATTCGCACCACCGGTACGCATGACCGTGTTCCGCAGCGAACGGACGACGTCGAGGGGCTGCTCGTCACCGAATCGCCACTCGCGACTGGCGCCGGTGGTCTCGCCCGCAGCGCCCGCGTCATGGACGTCGTGGGCACCGCGTCCACGCGATTCGACGGTTGCGAACACCCGCTTGAGCGCGGTCCCACCGAGCCGGCGCAGGGCGCGTGGGCTCAGCCGCAGGCCCTCGGACCCGCGCTGCAGGTAGCCCTGCTCGCGCAGCTCGCGTTCGATGCGACGCAGCTGGGCCATGTCGTCGACGGCGGCCCGTCCGAGTGCGCGTTCGATCAGTTCCTCGTCGATGTCGTCGAGGCTCGCGCCGGGATAGTCCTGGTCGAGCAGCTCGCCGAGCTGGTCGAGGTCGGCGAGCTCGGCGATGGCTCCGGTGGCGTCCGAGAAGCCCATGCCCTGCTCGCCGTCCATGCGGGTGCGCCCGTTCCACGGCAGGTCCGGACGTGCGGATTGCAGGCCCTGCTGCAGGCGGGCCATCTCGTCGGCGAGGCCGGCCTGGCCCATGGCCTGGGCCATCAGGTTGGCCATCTCCTCGCGCTGCTCGGGGGTCAGGGACTGCATGAGCTGTTGCGCCGCGGCCGCGCGCCTCGCGAGCTGGTCGACGAGTTCCTCGAGGTTCGCAGGGTTCTCGGGGAAGTACTCGCCGTAGGTCTCCATGAACTCCGCGAAGTCCTCGGGCGTGTGCTCGCCCCGGGCGTCGGCGTCGAGCATGTCGTTGAGCGCCGACATCATCTCGCGGATGCGCGCGAAGTCCTCGGGCGTGGCGTTCTGCATCGCCTGCTTCATGCCCTCGAACTGTGCGTCGAGTACCTCGCTGCGCAGCATGTCCTGGATCTGCTGGTAGGTCTCGCGGGCCTCGGGCGAGCGCCACTGGTACTCGGCGAGTTCGCGCACCGCGCGTGCGGTGTCCTTCGGCAGCGTGTCGAGCTCGGCCTCGGCCATCCGCGCGGAGTCGTCGGCGATCGGGAACAGTGCGCGCTTCTCCTCCTCGAGGGCCTGCTCGAGGAGTTCCTTGACCTTGTCGAGCGTGCCGTCCAGGCGTCCGCTGCGACGCAGCTGGCGGGCGCGTTCCATGGCCTGTCGACGCAGTGAGTCCAGCCCGTCGCGACCGTCGTTGCCGCGACGCAGCAGCCGGTTCAGCGCCTCCCGCGGGGACATGCCCGACAGCACGTCGTCGCCGATGTCGTCGAGCGCTTGACGCACGTCGTAGGGCGGCTCCATCGGGTCGGCACCGCCCGACCAGGCTCCGTAGCGATAAACATTGCGCACCGGATCGACGGTACTCGCGAACAGCTCCGCGCAACCCTGCCTGCTGGGTAAGACTGGGTACATGAACCTGCCACCCGAATTGGTCGAGCTGCTGCGTCAGCCGAGCCCGTGTTACGTCGCCACCCTGATGCCCGACGGGTCGCCGCAACTGACCCAGACCTGGGTCGACACCGACGGTGAGAACGTACTGATCAACACCGTTCAGGGCTTCCAGAAGGACAAGAACGTGACGCGCGATCCTCGCGTCTCGCTGAACGTCTCGGACCCCGCCAACCCGTTCCGCTACTACGAGATCAGGGGACGGGTGATCGGCTCGACGAGTGAGGGGGGAGCCGAGCACATCGAGGCACTGGCCCAGCGCTACCTCGGTGGGCCGTACCCGTGGTTCGGCGGCCGGGATCAGACCCGGATCATCCTCACGATCGAGGCCGACAAGGTCAACAACGTCGGCTGATCATCCCGCTCGGCCTCAGGCGCCGTAGACGGTGCGCGAGCCGTCGGTGTCCTTGGCCAGGCGCCGGTTGAGATACAACCCCTCGAGCGCGAACTCGAGAACCGACGCAGCGATACCGACCGCGGCCGGGCCCTCGCCGATGCCCTCGGGCTCGAGCCGGTCGAGCAGGCTGGACAGCACCGGCACCGGGCCGAGCTGGTCGAGCAGGTCCTGCGCCGCGACAGCGTCGCCGGTGGTGACGGTGAACCCGGCGTCGAACCGCTCCTGCAGCACGCGAAGATCGAGCCCGGCCAGCCGCGAGCGGAAGGTCTCGACGACGGCGCGGCGCAGCAGGTGGTCGAGGACCTCGAACTCGCGGCCCTCGTCGGCGTCGTCGAACTCGACCTTGCCGCGCGAGGCCGGGATCACCGAGGGCAGGTCCGACACCCGCGCCACCGCCGCGGACTCGTGGGCCACCGCCGCCCGACGAACGGCCGAGGCCGCGACCGTCTCGACCGCGCCGATCGCGAAACGTGCCGAGACACCCGAACGCTGGTCGACCTGCGGTGCATCACGCACGCCGCGGGCGAATCGGCCGACGACCTCGAGCAGGTGTTGCGGGACGAGCGGCGCGCCGTGATCCGAGTCCGTCCACAGCACCGCCGCCTCCTGCGCGATGAGCGTCAGCTCGTCGGACAGCTCGAGCGGGTAGTGCGTGCGGACCTCGGCGCCGAAGCGGTCCTTGAGCGGGGTGATGATCCGTCCCCGGTTGGTGTAGTCCTCGGGGTTCGCGCTGGCCACCACGAGCAGGTCGAGCGGCAGGCGCAGCTGGTAGCCGCGCACCTGGATGTCGCGCTCCTCGAGCACGTTGAGCAGTGCCACCTGGATGCGCTCGGCGAGGTCGGGCAACTCGTTGATCGCGAAGATGCCGTGGTTCGTGCGCGGAACCAGGCCGTAGTGCACCGTCTCGGGGTCACCGAGCGTGCGGCCCTGTGCGACCTTGATCGGGTCGATGTCGCCGATGAGGTCACCGACGCTGGTGTCGGGGGTGGCCAGCTTCTCGCCGAACCGCTCGGAGCGGTGCTTCCACTCGACGGCGGTGGCATCGCCCTGCTCGACGACGAGGTTCTGGCAGCGGGCGCAGATCGGCGAGTAGGGGTGGTCGTTGATCTCGCAGCCTGCGACGACGGGCGTCCACTCGTCGAGCAGGCCCGTCAGGGTGCGGATGAGGCGGGTCTTGCCCTGCCCGCGCTCACCGAGCAGCACGATGTCGTGCCCTGCGAGCAGCGCGCGCTCGACCTCGGGGACGACGGTGTCGTCGAATCCGACGATGCCGGGCAGCGAGGGCTGGCCGGCGGCGAGCCGGTCGATGAGGTTCTGTCGGATCTCGGTCTTGACCGAGCGCTGGACGTGGTCGGAGGCGCGGAGCTCACCGATGGTGCTGGGTCCGGGGTGCGTCACCCCATTCACGCTACGTCGCGGTGGGCGCGGGCCGCCACCACGCGCCCGGGAAATTCAGCCGGTGAACGGCTTGGTCGAGACGAGCTCGACCTTGACGGTCCTGCCGTTGGGCGTCTCGTACTCGACGGTGTCGCCCTCGCTCGCGCCGGTGAGCGCCTTGCCCAGCGGGGACTGTGCCGAGTACACCTCGACGCCGGCGGTCTCGGCCTCCTCGCGGGATCCGATGAGGAACGACTCGGTGTCCTCGTCACCGTCGAAGCGCACCGTGACGAACATGCCGGGCCCGGCCTTGCCCTCGGTGACCGGCGCCTCACCGACCTTCGCCGTCCGCAGCAGCGCCTGCAGCTGCAGGATGCGGCCCTCGGCCTTGCCCTGCTCCTCGCGGGCCGCGTGATAGCCACCGTTCTCCTTGAGGTCGCCCTCCTCGCGGCGATCGTTGATCTCCTGCGCCATCGCCGGCCGGTTCGCGATCAGTGCCGCCAACTCGCCCGAGAGGCGGTCGTACGCCTCCTGGGTCAGGAAGGTGACGTTCGGGTCGTCGGTCGTGGACACAGTGGTGCTCCTCGTGGTCGAAACGTCGAAAGTAACACCCGCATGGGCCTCGGACGCCGAGGATCGGGGACAATGGACGCCGTGACGAACTCCGGTCCCGAGCAGCTGCGGCTGATGGCGGTCCATGCGCACCCCGACGACGAGTCCAGCAAGGGCGCGGCGACGATGGCCCGTTACGTCGACGAGGGTGTCGATGTCCTGGTCGTCACCTGCACCGGCGGCGAGCGGGGCAGCATCCTGAATCCGGCCCTCAAGGGGCGCGCCGACATCGAAGCGAACATGAGTGAGATCCGTCGCGACGAGATGGCCCGGGCGCGCGAGATCCTCGGTGTGCGCCAGCACTGGCTCGGCTTCGTCGATTCGGGGCTGCCCGAAGGCGACCCGTTGCCCCCGCTGCCCGACGGCTGCTTCGCGCTCGTCCCGATCGACGAGGCCACCGAGCGGCTGGTCCGCGAGGTGCGCGCCTTCCGTCCGCACGTGATGACGACGTACGACGAGAACGGCGGCTACCCGCACCCCGACCACATCCGCACCCACGAGATCTCGCTCGCGGCGTACGAGGCCGCAGCTGATCCCGATCGCTTCCCCGACGCAGGTCCCGCCTGGCAGACGCTGAAGCTGTACTACGACGTCGGGTTCAGCATCGAACGCATCAACACCGTGCACGAGGCATTGCTCGCCCGTGGGTTGGAGTCGCCGTACGAGGAGTGGCAGCAGCGTCGCGAGCGGTGGGGCGAGCGGCGTCGGCCGGTGTTGACGACGCGGGTGAACGTCGCATCGTGGTTCGACCGACGTGATGCCGCGCTGAGGGCCCACGCCACCCAGGTCGACCCGGAAGGCGGGTTCTTCCGCGTGCCGCAGGAACTGCAGCGCGAGGTGTGGCCCACCGAGGACTTCGAGCTCGCCCGCTCGGAGGTCGAGACGAGCCTTCCCGAGGACGACCTGTTCGCGGGCATCCGTGCCGTCGCCAGCGTCGAGCAGGCGTCATGAGCGCTGCTGTGGTGCTCGCGAAGAGCGGCGAGGCGGCCAAGGCCGGGCCCATCGGGCTCGCCGTCATCCTGCTGCTGTGCATCGCTTGCTACTTCCTGTTCAAGTCGATGTCGAAGCACATGAAGGTGGTCCGCGAGAGCTTCCCGACCGACGAGGCCCCCCCGCCTGCAGCCGCTGCCGCGCCGACGACCGACGTCCAGCGCGCCGAGTTGAT
>CAZZVT010000067.1:0-4219 GCA_964657545.1 uncultured Jatrophihabitantaceae bacterium | reverse complement strand
CACCTCGACGTCGGCGCCGAGCTGCAGCAGCGCGTGCTTGCCATGGACGAAGGACTCGATGGGCACGTGCGCCTCGACCCAGCCCTCGGCGTCGGGCGACGTAAGGGTCAGCCGAGCTTGCCGTGCCGCGGGGCCGAGCAGGAACAGCAGCTTCACCCCGTCCGGCGAGAGCCGCACACGGGCGACGTCACGAAAGATCCGTTCGGTGTAGTCGCGTTGGAAGTCGGCCCAGAACGACTCGAGATCGAAACCGGCCGGACGGGTGAAGCCGTCGTCTCGAATGACGGCCGCAAGCAGGCGGGACACCCGATAGGTGCGCGGAGCGGCGGCGCCGACCCGGGCCACCAGGTACCAGACACCGGCCTTGAGCACGAGGCCGAGCGGGTCGAGCGTGCGCTCGACGACGGCGCGGTTCGAACGCTCGTAGCGGACATCGACCCGGCGCCGGCTCCACGCAGCCTCGGCCACCGTCGACAGGGACGCGGGAGCCTCGGTCTCGCGCAGCCAGCCTGGTGCGTCGAGGTGGAAGGTCTCGCGGATACGACACGCGCGTTCGCGCAGCTCGGGCGGCAACGCGGCCAGCAGCTTCAGTTGTGACCCGGCCGCGACGCTGCCGAGGCCGAGGTCGGCCGCGGCGCCCGGCACACCTGCCAGCAGCATCGCGTCGGCTTCCTCCGGGCTCATCCCGGTGAGGCGGGTGCGGTAGCCGGCCAGCAGCGAGATGCCGCCGTGCCGCCCTCGGGTGGCGTAGACGGGAATGCCGGCTGCGCCGAGCGCCTCGACGTCTCGGTAGATGGTGCGCACCGAGACCTCGAGTTCGTCGGCGAGCTCGACCGCGCTGACCCGGCCGCGCACGCTCAGCGTCAGCAGAATGGACAGGAGCCGAGCAGCGCGCACGTCTCGAAGTCTGTCAGTAATACCTGACCTTGGATGTCAGGTATTGCTGGCACGGTCTGCGGCATGACCCACACCGCCATCATCACCGTCACCGCCGAGACCTGGGACGAGGAGCGCGTCGTCGACGCCGACCCGCAGCATGCGATCGCCCGGGCCGTGTTCACCACGAAACTCGCCGGCGATCTCACGGGCACGTCGACCGCATCGCTGCTGGTGGCATATGTGGGTGGGGTCGCCGACGACCCGCACTCGCTCGAGGGCACGTATGTCGGGTACGAGCAGATAAGCGGCACGCTTGCCGGGCGCATCGGCACCTTCGTCCTCGCGCTGCGTGGAGCGCACACCGGTGCGGTCGCCCGCACCGACCTCGAGGTGGTCCCCGACAGCGGTACCGGCGAGCTCGCCGGCATCGCCGGCACGGGCAGCTATACGGCGGATGCCATGAGCTACATCATGACGTTGGACTACTCGCTCTGATCGGAGGTCGAGCCGTGCAGATCACCCGCGAGCAGGTGATGGCGTTCCGCGTCGCCGCGCAGGGGTTGTCGCGCGAGGCCGGCTCGGTCGACGAGCTGGCCGTGCTGGACCTCGGGGTGCAGCAGGCGATGGGTCATCCCGCCGCGCTCGCGTTCGCGGCCAGGTTGCCCGAGGGCGCCGATGTCCGTCCGATGATCGGGCCCGGGGAGGACCTCGCCCTGGCCTGGACGCTGCGCGGGGCGCCGCACGTCCATCGTCGCCGTGACCTCGACGCGCTGGCCAGGGCCCTGGTGCCGCTGTCCGAGGCCGACGCCACCGGGCGGCTGAACGAGACCGGCCCGAGCGTCGAGCGGATCGGCATCTCCGCGCTGCAGCAGTACGAGACTGCGGTGCGTGAGATGTGCGCCGTGGTCACCCGGCCCACGGCCAAGGGCGCGGTCAGCACCGAGGTGTCACGTCGCATACCTCCGGGTATGCGGCGCGACTGCCGGCCGTGCAAGGCGCAACACATCTCGGACTCCGCGATGCGTGCCTCCTTCCTCGGCGCGGGGCTTGAGCTCGATCCCGACACATCCCCGCCGCTGCTGCTGCCCAGGCCGAAGGCGAAGCGGCCGGGGCGGGCGGACCCCGACGCGCTGGCTGCACTGGCTCGTCGCTACCTCGCGCTGCTCGGACCGGCCGGTGTCGGCGATTTCGCCGGCTACCTCGACGCCCGGCGCGCCGACGTCGCGCGGGTCTGGCCCGACGGGCTCGAGACGGTGACGGTCGACGGGCGGTCGCTGCAGGTCGGGGCAAACGACCTCGACGCGCTGCGCTCGGCCCGCACGCCGGAACTGGTTCGTCTGCTCGGCCCGTTCGACCCGTTCCTGCAGGCCGGCGACCGCGCCATGCTCGTCCCGGACAAGTCGCTGCACAAGGCACTGTGGCCGGTACTCGGGCGGCCGGGTGTGCTGCTCGTCGACGGCGAGGTGCTCGGGGTCTGGCGCTCGAAGGCGGCCAAGACCCGACTCACCCTCGCCGTCGAGGCGTTCGCGCCGGTGTCGAAGGGGAGGTGGGCGCAGGTCGAGGCCGAGGCGGCGCGCGTCGGCGAGGCCCGCGGGATCGAGAACGTGGCGGTCACCCGCACCTGATCAGAACGGCTTGGCCACAACCAGTTCGACGTTGCGGTCGGCAAGGGTGCCGCGCTTGCCGTCGGTGGTGGCGGTCTCGGCGTCACGCTGCGGGTCGTTGATGCCCAGCTCGCGGGCCAACGCCGCCAGCTCGAGCGGGGTGGTCGGCTTCGCCGGCCACCCGGTGGCCGCGGCGTGGTCGTAGATCGTGCCGAAGATCGACAGCGTGCCGTCGCCGTTGTCGACGACCTCGACGACGCGCGACTGCTGGGGCCAGTCGATGTGCGAGGCGGTGTTGATCTCCCAGAACCCGCCGCCGACCGCGGTGCCGGTGGGTCGGGCGTGCGGCAGGACGTTGTTGACGTGGGTGTGCCCGTTGATCCAGCCGACGACGTTCGGGTAGCGCAGCAGCAGGTTCGCGACCGTGGTGCCGTTGACGCGGTCGGCGCCGATGACGTTCTCCATGGTGGCGACCGTGTGGTGGCTGAAGATCAGGATGATCTTGTCGGCTCCGGTGCCCTTCACCCAGGTGCCGGAGGTGTCGAGGTGCCGCGAGGTGTTCGCGTCGAGTTCGGCCTGCAACCACGCGAGCTGGGTGCTGTCGATCGAACCGTCGTCGTAGCCGTTGCGGTTGACGGTGTCGAGGCTGATGCAGTGCACGTTGCCACGCGTGAAGCTGTAGTACGCGGTGCCGTTGCTCCGGTTGGCCTGGGTGTAACCGTGCCCGACCGGCGTGCCGGTGGTCGTGAAGTACTCGGCGACCATCTGCTGCAGCGAGAGCATGCGTCGGCGCGGGTCGGCGGTGACGATCCGCACGGGTGCGGCCGTGAGCAGCGTCTGCAGCAGGGTGGGGTCGCCGGACTGCAGTCGAGCAACAAGATCGCCGACACTCAACCCGCTCGGCAGGCCGACCGGCTTGACCGCGCCGGTGGCGATCAGGCCCAGGACCCCGGCCGACGGGATGTTGCCCTGCACCAGCCCGTCGTGGTTGCCCATCACGGCATACCACGGGGTACGCAGGCCCGTTGCGGTGAAGGGTGCGCGGGCACGGTCGAGCAGGCCCGGCACGGTCGGGAAGCCGTACTTGGCGCGGTAGTTGTCGGCCGTGCCCCCGGCGGGTGTGCCGTCGGGGTGCCAGTACGCGGTGTCCTGGTCGGTGCTGCCGCCGACGCCCTCCCACCGCGCGGTACTGCCCGAGTCCGGGCGCACCTGCTTGCGGCCGTCGAGCAGGTCGATGTGCCAGCGGACCTCGTTGTACTGCGTGTTGTCGGAGTTGTCGCCCGTGCAGATCGAGAAGTCGATCGCCCGGCCGGTGACCGGCCCGCCCGCCAGCGCGTTGACGGCCTGCACCATCGCCTCGCTGGTGTGCAGTGCCAGCATCTCCGAGGGCCGGTAGGCAGACGAGAACGGGGACACCGACGTCAGCACGCCGCCCGGGTCGTTGAACCGGTCGAGGAACTCGACGCGGGCCGGTGATTGGGCGTCGACGAGGTGCATGTCGGTGAACTGGTTCAGCGCGAGCAGCGGCGTCCGGGTCGCCGATCGGCGGGTCGCGCCGGCGAGCAGGTCGCCGCGCACGAGGGTGGGCTCACCCGCGCCGCGCACGACGCGGCGGTAGCCGGTGCTGCCGGGCGTGCCGTGCAGCAGCGTGCGAGCCAGCGTCGTGCCGGTGGGGCGCAGCGGGTAGGTGCGGGGCGTCGCCGCTGAGGCCGTTGCACCGCCCAGCACCCCGCCGG